>JBKJWL010000022.1:0-30108 GCA_046716885.1 Thermoanaerobaculia bacterium
GACTCGTTGAGCTCGAGCCTCCCCGGCCGCGACTCGTGCGCGCCGAAGGAGCTCCGCATCTGGTAGCTCCCGATGTTGGGCGCTTCGACCGCCTCCTGCACGTTCATCCCGAACTCGACGACGTTCAGGAAGAACTGGAGAAGGTTCTGGTCCTGGCCATCTCCCCCCTGCACGGCGAAGGCGAGGAAAGGCTTGCCGTCCTTCAACGCCATGCCCGGCGTGAGCGTCACGCGCGGGCGCTTGCCGGGCGCGAGCACGTTGAAGGGGTTCTCGGCCGGGTCGAGCACGAAGCTCTGCATGCGCTGGCTCATGCCGATGCCTGTCTTTCCGGCGATGCAAGCCGGGTTCCAGCCGCCCGACGGGGTCACCGAGACGACCCAGCCTTCGGCGTCCGCCGCCTCGATCGAGGTCGTGCCCGCAAAGAAGCCCTCGTCGAACCCGCGGACCGCGGCCGCCTTGTCTGGCGGCCCGCTCGGCTTCGGCGGCGGTGGAGCGTTCTGCCACTTCTCGAGCAGACCGAGGTACGGGTTCTTCTCGCCCTGAAAGGGATACGGGTCCCCGGGCTTCACGCTCGGGTCGTTCCGGGTCCAGTCGATCTGGCTGGCGCGCGCCTTCGCGTACTCCTTCGACAGAAGCCCGCGCCGCGGCTCCGCCGGCGGAAAGTCCGGGTCCCCATAGTAGAAGTCGCGATCCGCGAAGGCCAGGTTCATGGCCTGGTAGAGCGTGTGGATGTAGCGCGCGCTGTTGAAGCCCATCGCCTGGAGGTCGAGCAGCTCGAGCAGGTTGAGCGCCTGGAGCATTGCCGGCCCCTGTGTCCAGACGTCGAGCTTGTAGACGTCGATCCCCTTGTACGCCGTCCGGACGGGCTCCTCGATCTTCACCTTCCACCGCGCGAGGTCCTCGACCGTGACGAGGCCGCCCTGTTCCCGGGAGCCCCGCACGAACTCCTGCGCGATGTCCCCGCGGTAGAACCGCTCGTAGGCCGCGAGGATCGCGTCCCTCCGGCTCTTTCCCGCCGCGAGCGCCTTGCTCTCGGCCTCGACCAGCTTCCTCAGAGTGGCGAGCAGGTCCGGCTGGCGGAAGATCTCGCCGGCCTGCGGCGCCTCGCGGGCCTGACCCGGATGCGTCAGGAAGAGCGCGCGCGAGTACGGCCACTCCTTGAGCCTTACCTTCTCCCGCTCGATCGCGTCGGCGAGTTGCCGCTCGATCGGATACCCCTCGGCCATCTGAATGGCCGGCGCCAGGACTTCCGCGAGCGACAGCTGCCCGTACTCCGCGAGCATCACGAGCAGGCCCCCCGGAGTTCCGGGCGTCACGGCGGCCAGGGGACCGTACTCCGGCGGATACGGCAGGTCGCGTCTCCGGAAGAACGCCGGGGTCGCGCCCGTCGGCGCCACCCCGAGTGCGTTGATCGCGATGACCTTCCCCGTCTTTGGGTTGAAGATCAGCGCCTGCGTCTCGCCGCCCCACGAGAGCGTGTCGAACATCGTGGACGTCGCCGCCAGCATCGCGCACGCCGCATCCACCGCGTTGCCGCCCTTCTGGAACGTCATCGCCCCGGCCGTCGCGGCGAGCGGCTTGCCGGTGATCGCCATCCAGTGCTTGCCGTGGAGGACGGGCTTGACGGTCGCAGCGAACGAGCCCGCAGAGGCGAGCAGGGCGACGCCGCACGCGGTGAAGGAGACGATCCGGCGGAGACGCTTGCGCATGCCGCGGATGATATTCCGCGCGAGGCTTCTCCTGCGGGTTCTCGCCGATGCCGACCAGCACGAGCCGCTCGCGGCAGGGCGTGAACCAGTAGAAGTTGGTGAACTTCGCGCCCTTGGAGTAGGCGCCGGGGCCAACGATCGCGCCCCCCCGGGTCGTTCTGGAACTCGCCCGTCGTCCCCGCTCGACGGCGACTTGACCGTTTTCGCCGGCCGCGCGATACGGAGATCTTCTTTCCGATCACTCCGGCAATTCGTCCGAAAGAGACGTCGCCGGGCGGCTGACATCTTTCGCCAACCTGCCGCGCGCCCACCGGAAGATTCGCGCCGACGTGCGCCCGCCCGCCAGCCATACCAGCGGCAGGGCCACGCCGGAAGCGACCGCAAGGCTTCCCGACGGTGAGGGCCACCGCCACGACTCGAGCGCGGCCCGGGCCGCGAGGCCTCCGAGAGTCTGCTCCGAGGCCTTCGCCGCAACGGTCAGGAGAATTTCGCGAATCCGGTCCCGAAGGATCGGGTCGCGGTACCAGGCCGTGCCCCGGATCCGGCCGGCCATCGACAGAACGGCGAGGCCACAGCTCTCGATTTTTCGGCGCTCGTCCGGACTCGCGGACAGGCGCCCAGGAGCGTCCGTCTGGACGAAACAGGTGGGCTCCGGGCGATGAGTCAGTCTGGCACCGAGGCAGCCGGCCCGACAGTCGTGCTCGTAGTCTTCCCAGTGCCAGGTCGGCATCCATCCGCCAATCGCTTCCGCCAGGTCGCGACGCCACAAGCAGGCGCTCGTATGCCAGGGGCGCCCCCACAGGATCGTCGGCAGAATCTCCGCGTGCGCCTCGTCGCTCCACCGCCGCAGCGTCTGCGGCTGTCCGTCGTGCATCTCCATCGCGGCGCTGTAGGCCATTCCCGCCTCCGGATCCGAAGACAGTGCCGCCATCAGAGAGGCCAGATGCGTGGGCGCCCAGAAGTCGTCGGAGTCGAGATATGCGATGAAATCTCCCCTGGCGATACGCCAGCCCGCCTCACGGGCGGCGCCCGGCCCCTGGTTCGAGTCCAAACGCACCAGCCGGACCTCGAGATCGAAGGCCTCCTGGGGAAGAACATAGGCGGGGACTGAGGCATCGTCCACCACGATGAGCTCGAGCGGGCGATGGGTCTGGCTCCGGACGGACAGGATCGCCCGCCGGGCGAGATCGAACCGGTCGTGAACCGGCACGATGGCGGAGACGAGGGAAGACGCCGGAGAGCGTTGGGAAATCGGTTCCGCCGGCCGCGAGCTCTCAGCCCCTCGCGGGCGGCGATCGTCGTTCGGAGAAGGCATTCGTTCGATTGGCCAGGGAATCTAGCGGCGCACCTTGCGAAGCTGCATCATCTCCCACTCGGGGCACCTTCGCGCCAACGGCGATCCGCCGGCCCGGTTCCGTGCGACAACTCAAGGGACCGTGTTACGGTTTCGGCCTTGTCCGTCTGCACGTGCCATGGTTCCGGTCGCTTCCCGTCATGACCGATCGCGAGACTCGCGTCCTCGTCCTGGGAGCCGGGCTGCAGGGCGCCGGCGTAGCCCTGGAGCTCGCGCGGCGCGGCATCCCGGTCACGTTGTTGGAGCAAGACGCGCGGGCACTCAACCGGGCCAGCCTGCGCAACGAGGGGAAGATCCACCTCGGCTTCATCTACGCCAACGACGGCTCGCGTGACACGGCGTTCCTCCAGCTCGACGGCGCTCTCCGTTTCCGCACCATCCTCGCCCGCTGGCTCGGCCCCCCCGCGGACTGGCTCGTGACCTCGACGCCCTTTCATTATCTCGTGGCGCGGGATTCGGTGCTCGCCCCGGACGCGCTCGCGGCGCACTACGACGTGGTCGAGACGCGATGCCGCGAGCAGCTCGCCGCGGATCCCACCCTGGACTACCTCGGTGCGAGACCCGAACGGCTGTTCCGGCCGCTGACGGACGCCGAATTGGCGGCTCGATTCGCTGTCGCCCGATTCTCGGCCGGGTTCGCCACTTCCGAACTGGCGCTCGATACCGAGCGGCTTGCGTCGTCGTTGCGACGGGCTCTGGCCGCTTCCCCGCGAATCACGCTCCGGTGCTCGCACGCGGCGCGCGCCATCGAGCGGGAGTTCGGGGGATTCCGGGTCGACGGCGATGGACCCGCCGGGCCATGGCGGATCCACGCGAGGCAGGTGGTGAACGCCACCTGGGAGCGGCGCCTCCGGTTCGATCATCAGCTGGGTCTCGAGCCGCCCACGGACCTCCTCCACCGACTGAAGTTCCGCGTCATCGCCCGCCTCCCGCACGAGCTGCGCGGCGCGCCCTCGGTCTCGATGGTGCTCGGCCGCTACGGCGACGTCGTGATCCGACTGGACGGCACCGTGTACCTGTCGTGGTACCCGTCGTCGCTGCGCGGCTGGAGCCAGGACATCGAGCCGCCGCGCTCGTGGGACGCCGCCTGCCGCGGGGAGGTGGAGCCGGCTCTCGCGAGCGAGATCGAAGGGGGCGTCCTCACCGCCATCGATGCCTGGTATCCCGGCATCGCGCGCAGTCAGGCGATTCTGGTCGACGCGGGAGCGATCGTGGCGATCGGGCGCAGCGACGTGGATGACGCCAGGAGCGGGCTGCACGACCGGACCCGGATCGGGGTCTCGTCCCTCGACGGCTATCACAGCGTCGACCCCGGCAAGCTGACGACCGCTCCGATGTTCGCGCTCGCGGCCGCCGATCGTGTCGAAGCCATCGACCCGCGGGCGGGAGGATGAGCACCGGGAGATCTTCACCCCGAGTCCTCGCGCTGGTCCCGACCTGGAAGGCCGCCGAGTTCATCGCGCGCACCCTCGACACGCTCGCCGCCCAGACCTGCCCCGGACTCTCGATCCTGATCTCCGACGACGACTCTCCCGACGACACCGCAGTAATCTGCGAACGGAGGGCCACGGACGACGCGCGCTTCCACGTCATCCGCCAGCCGCGCAATCGCGGCTGGGTGGGCAACGTCAACGCGCTGCTCGGCGAGGCGCGCGGTGCCGACTACCTTCTGTTCGCGTTCCAGGACGACCTGCCCGAACCGGGCTACGTCGAGCGCTGCGTGGCCGCGCTCGAGGCGGACCCCGACGCGGTGCTGGCGTTCTCCGACATCCGGCTCATCCGGCAGGACGGCACCGCGGAGGAGAGGAGCTACACGCGTCTGGAGGGGGTCACCGACCGGATCGAGCGCGCCCGTCGCATCGCCCGGCTCGAGGGATCGTGGTGGATCCCGAACCGCGGCGTGTTCCGCGCCTCCGCGGCGCGCGAGATCGGAGGGCTGCGACGGCACGCGGCGGGGGAGTTTTCGGCCGACTGGCCGTGGTTGCTCGAGATGAGCCTGTTGGGCGGATTCGTCCGGATCCCCGAACGTCTGGTGACCAAGTTCTACCTGCCTGACAGCCTGTCTCGGAGCTGGCGATTCGGCGCGCGACAATGGGCCGCGGTCACGGCGTCGGCGATGACGGCGGTCTCCCGACGCCGGCTACCCGCGCGCGACCAGGTCCGCCTCCACGCGACCCTCGCGAGCTTCGCACTGCGGCAGTTCCGGCGTTCCGTGCGGCGGCGCCTGAAGGCCGCGATTGCGGGGGTACAGGAAATGGCGCCGAAGCGATAGCCCAAGCGGGTGGTCGCGCGCATCCGGTCGCCTCAGAGCTACAGCAAGCCGACGGCGTGAGACGCCAGCACCGCGACGCAGAGGAGCGAGATCATCGCCTGGATCATCGTGAGGAGCTTGGCCCAGCGGGAGAGGACCGCGGTGTCGGTGGGTCCCAAAGTCGTGCTCGTGCAGAAGGCGAGGAAGAGGTAGTCGACGAAGTTCGGAACCCACCGGGCACGTCTGCCCCCCGGAGCGTTGTGCATCATCTGTGGGAAGAAGAACGCGCCCTCGGTGTGCTCGCCGCGATCCTCGCGCTCGTGCGGCCCCCCAGCGTCGAGACGCCAGTACCAGAGCGAGAAGACGAGGACGTTGGTCCCCCACAGAATCGCCGCGGACCGGAGCAGGACGCCCGGATCCAGCTTCATCGAGAGCGACCGAAGGAGAAGGACGAGCGACCCCGCCAGCGCCAGCGTGACGATGACGCTGATCCCGTAGCCCAGGATCTGGTCGAGGCGGCGGCGGCGGGTGACGTGGGCGATGACCGTGGGCACCAGAAGCGCCCCGACGACGCCCGGGATGAGCCAGCGCGGCCCCAGCACGAGGGGACCAGGGAGGGCCAGGGAGCTTCCGCCGAGACCGATGATCGCGATCAAGACGGGCCAGCGCGCCTCTGTGCTCGACCGGTCCGGCGGTTTCGCCACGCGGGAAGACTAGCAGGCTGCTGAAAAATGGATGAGGGAGTCGCGTTCGGCACTTTGCACGCGGCGCCCGTTCCACGATTCTGCGAATCGCCCGGTCATGCCTTTTCGACGGGCGCCGGCAAAGTGCCGTCGACCCTTCGGGTTACGGCGGCGCTCGTCAGGCCATCCCACACCCTTTTTCAGCAACCTGCTAGCGCGAACAGCGTCGCCCCGGCTCCCCCGAAGCTGGAGCTGCCGACCGCGTCGCTTTCCTCAGCGTGAGGACAACCCGCCGGATGCGCGCTTCCTGGCCGCGCGCAACGCCAGGCCGGCCGCGACCCCGATGACCAGGAGAATGCCGACCGCGGCGAGGAGCGGAATGGGCTTGGCGACCGCCACGCTTTCCCCGACGACAACGAGGCCAACCGCGTAGATCGCTTCCGCGATGGCAATCGCGGCCACGAATTTCAGGAACGGGTAATGCACGCCGCCGAAGAGATATCCGGGGACCTCGGAGGGAACCGCGATACAGAACAGGAGCACCGCCCAGAACTTCATTCGCTTCGAAACGAACTTCTCATACTTCTCGAGCGTGTCTTCGTAACCCATACGAACGAGCAGCGGGCGTGCGAGCTTTCCAATTCCGAACGCCGCGATTGCCCCGGCGATCCATCCGCACCAGAGAAGCAGAAACGTGACGAGTTTCCCCCAGACCAGGCTCGCCGGAGGCACGAGAACTGCGCTCGAGGCGAACGCGAGCATCGCGGAGAGGGCGGAAAAGAGGAAAAACACGACCGCGCCCGTGACCGGATGAGCATTCATGATGTCCTTCGCCCAGCCGGTCGTCTGTTCCACGAAATCCTTGAAGGTCGGTGAGAACACGAGAAGCAGCGCCACGAGCAACGCCGCTGCTCCGAGACCAAGCCACGGCCAGACCGCACGCCCTGGCCTACTCGCCAATGATTTCCTTGCCATCGTCCGGGTCAGAGCCGCGGGTCGGGCGGAAACCCGCCGCGATCGGCGTCCTGGTGCCCATGTGTGCCTGCACCTCGACTCATCGAGACGATTATCGTTCAGGCGGGCGTAGAATCTCGGAGCATGCATGGAAAGGACCCTCGCGTCGACGCCTACATCGCAAAGTCCCGGCCCTTCGCCAAACCAGCCGAGGAACTGGAAGTACATGAAGCGGCAGCCCTCGCATGACGGTCAGGGCGTATCGAGTCCGGGATGAACGTCGTGCTCCGCACGGCGTTGCCTGATATGGAGTGACCGGTTCAAGGCTTTTTAGGGGTGGCGAGCGTTGGGGTGAGCCTGGCCTGGCGGTGGCGACGATGATCACTCTGATATGCGCGGGTTGGGTACCGCATGAAGATGATTCGTCGGGAGCTGCCGTCAGACTACAGGCGCGGGTCACGGAGTCCGTGCCGCAAGGCAACGCTCGAGGGTTCTCCTTTCGAAGCCATGGGCTCAGGCTCACCCCGCTGCTCGTCACCGGGTTTGGTTGCACGGATAAATCAGGCCACCTGAGCGATTGCCCAGATAAAGCCGGCCAGTTCTCTGGCGACGGCGACGACGGCCTGGGTGGAGCGTTTTCCTTTGTGGATCAGGCGCGAGTATTTGCGATGGAGCCTTAGGTCGGCCTTGCGAGCTATGGCAAGGACGGCTGGAGGCTGACCGAGGCGACGTTTTGCCAGGATGGGGCTTTTGCGTGGGTGGTGGCGGTAGTGCCAGGCGGCTTCAACTAAGACACGGCGCAGATGGGCGTTGCCGGTTTTGGTGATGGCGCCTTGATGGCGTTGGCCGCCGCTGCTGTGTTCGGTGGGGACCAGTCCGGTGGCGCCCATAAACTGGGAAGCCTTGGCATAACGGCGCAGATCCCCGATTTCGGCGATGAGAGTCAGAGCCGTGCGTGTGGCGACGCCGCGCAGCGTCTGGAAGCGAGAGGCCTTGGCAGCGAGTTCGGGGGCCTGTGCGGCCTCTTGGAGAAGGTGATCGAGTTGGGCGACCTGCTCGAGCTCTTCGACGACGGCCGCCTGGTACTGCTCAAAGACGGCCTGGGCATGAGGCTGCTGGAAGTGGATGGATCGGATCCATCTCCAGTGGCGCTGCGTCCAGGCGCTGCCGTCCCGGTAGCGGTAGCCATATCGAAGGAGAAACTTGCCGAGCCGGTGACGGCGCCGCAGCAGGTCGACCTTCGCATCTTCCCGCGCACGGACCAGATCTCGCAGCGCCTCCTGCCCCCGGTCCGGGATCGTAATCAGCGTCAGTTCTCCGGCTCGGTAGAAGCGCCCGAGCTTCTCGGCGTCCCGACGATCCGTCTTGACCCGATCTCCCGGCCGCCGCGGGATCAGGGAAGGCGCGGCTACGGCACAGGCGATCCCGGCTCGGGCCAGAGTTCTTTGCGGCTCATACCCGCAGGGCCCCGCTTCGTAGACGCAGCGAACATCTCGACCCAACCCCTTGAGCCGACGCGTCAACCGCGCAAGCCCTCGAGCGTCGGGAACCCCTTCCAGCCGCTCCAACGGCTCACTGCCCGTAGCCGCAAATACCGACCCCACCACCGAGTCCGCATGCCAATCCAACCCCACCCAAATCGTAGAATCCTTCATGACCGGTTCCTCCCGTCTTGTGGCTCTACAGCCCCATGCTGCAACCCACGCATATACGCGACGGAACCGGTCACTCCATATTGACTACCGCGACCTTGCCGAAGTGGTTCGCGTCGGTCCTGACGACGTTCTTCCGGTACAGCCCGCGGATATGAGCGTGTCTGGTACGACGATTGCACCTTTCGGGCGCGGAATGCGTCCGTGGCTCTAGAGGAGTATCGAAAGAAGCGGCGGTTCGGCGCAACCGCGGAGCCCAGGGGCAAGGCGCCGCGCCGCCGCGTCAAGAAGCTCGAGTACGTGATCCAGAAGCATCGCGCCACCGCCCTCCACTACGACGTCCGGCTCGAGTGGAACGGCGTGATGCTCTCGTGGGCCGTGCCGAAGGGCCCGTCGCTCGATCCCGCCGTCAAGCGGCTGGCGATGCCGGTCGAGGACCATCCGCTCGAGTACAACAAGTTCGAAGGGATCATCCCGGAGGGCGAGTACGGCGGCGGCACGGTGATGATCTGGGACCGCGGGACGTGGAAGCCCGAAGGTGGCGACGTCGACGCCGCATTGAAGAAGGGCGAGCTGAAGTTCTCACTCGCCGGCGAGAAGCTCGAGGGCTCCTGGGTGCTCGTGCGCACCCGGCGGCGGGGCGAGGTCCGGGCGTCCTGGCTCCTCATCAAACACCGGGACGAGTGGGCCGGCGAGCGCGACATCGCCGAAGAGGAGCCGCGCTCCGTCGTCTCCAACCGGCTGCTCGTGGAGATCGCGCGGGACGAGGGCGGCAACATGGAGAAAGCGGCGGACGGCGACCCTCCCGCTCTGTTGCGGAAGATGTTGGAGGATCCGACGTTGGTCGCTCCCCTCAGAAAGGGCGTCAAGCCGTCCGTATGGCACTCGAAAGAGAAGAAGGCCATGTCGTGAAGCGGGCGGCAGCGAAGACGGCGGCCAGGACGGCACCGAAAACGACGACCCCCGGGAGGAGCGAACCGGAGCGCGCGCTTCCGGACCTTCCGCGCGGAATTCACGTCCGGGTCACCCACCCCGACAAGGTGTACTGGCCCGCGGAGGGCTACACGAAGCTCGATCTGCTCGGCTTCTACGCGGCGGCGTTCCCGCGCCTGAAGCCTTACGTCAAGGACCGGCTGCTCTCTCTCGAGCGGTGCCCGGACGGCATGGCCGGGCAGTGCTTCTTCCAGAAGGAGAAGCCCAAGGGAATGCCCGAGGGGACGCCGGCCAAGAAGATCCAACACGCCAAGGGCGTGACCAACTACGTCGTCGGAGGGCTTCTCGAGACGCAGCTCGCGCTGGCGAATCTCGGCTGCATCGCGGTGCACGTCTGGGGCGCGCGGTGTCAGACTCCGCGGAAACCGGATTGGATCTGCTTCGATCTCGATCCGGACTCCGGCCGGTTCTCCGACGCGGTCAAGGCGGCCCTCCGCGTCCGGCAGGCGCTGGACGCACTGAAGCTTTCCTCCTTTCCGAAGACCTCCGGTGGAAAAGGTCTCCACATCTTCGTCCCGATCGCCACCGGCCCGGACTGCGACGAGGTCCTCGAATTCGCCGAGCGGCTGGGCACGCATCTGGCGGCGGCGTACCCGAAGGAACTGACCATGGAGTCGCGGATCGCGAGCCGGAAGGGCCGCGTCTATCTCGACCCGTTCCGAAACGGGTTCGGCCAGACTGTGGCCTCGCCTTATTCCGTCCGCCGCCTCCCCAAAGCGCCTTTTTCGCTGCCGCTCGACTGGTCGGAGGTCGGGCCGGGTCTCGACCCCACGGGGTTCAATCTGGGCAACGCCGCGAAGTGGCTGACCCGCCCGGATCCGTGGAAGGACTTCTGGCGCAAGCGCCAGGCGTTCTCGCATGCGCAGCAGGCCGTTCGGAACCTCTGAGGACGCGGGGGAGCTCCTGGACGACGCCGCCGAGATCTCTTCCGCCCGCGACTACTACCGGAAGATCCTTCCATTCTACGAGAAGGAATCGCTCTCGCGGGCGCACCTCGACTTCTGGAGGAGGATCGCGCGGGAGACTCGGCCGCGACGAATCCTCGAGATCGGGGCGGGCCTCGGACGGATCACGGCGGCGCTTTCACGCGTGGCGCCGGCCGTGGGGGTTGATGTGTCCCTCGAAATGCTGGCCGTGGCGCGCCGTCGGCAGGCGCCCCGAGCGATCTTCGTCGCCGCCGACGCGCGGCACGTGACGTTGCGCCCGGCCTTCGATCTCATCGTGGCGCCCGGCGACCCGATCTCGCACATGACGACGCTCGACGACCGACGGCGGGCACTACGGGCGGTGGCCCGTCAGCTCTCGCCCGCCGGGCTCTTCGTCCTGGAGGGCCTGTATCGCCGCCGGCACGAGGTGGCTCTGCCGAAGCGGAGGATCCCCCACGCCAACGGCGTGCTGCACATCGACGAGGCGTGGTTCCCGATCGGCGTGAAGGACCTCTGGCACGCGCGCTACCGCTACCGCGACCGGCGCCGCGACGGGTCGGTCCGGACGCTGACGGCGGCGTTTCTGGCGCGGGGGTGGAATCCCCCCACGATTCGCGAGCTGTTCGCCTCCTGTGGCCTCCGGATCGTCGCGATCTGGGGCGATTTCGACCGGCGCCCCTTCTCGCGCACCGCGTCGCGCCTGATCGTCGTGGCGCGGCGGGCGGGTACGGGGTCAGGTCTGGACTTTGTCCATTCGGGGGCTACCGTTCTCAAAGCCGTAGGACGGGTTCGATAGGACAAAGTCCAGACCTGACCCCCGACTCAGGTGCGACGAGTCGAGCCTGACCCCCGCCGGGGCTCCCGCCGAGGTTCTAGCCGCCCGTGCAGCGCCAGGGCGAGGCCGGCGCGGGGCCGCAGCCCAAGGGGCTCGTAACCAAGCTCCCGCGCGGCGGCATCGCCGAAGAGCGCGGCGACGAGGGTCGGCACGTCGTCGCGGTCGAGCAGGCGGAGCAGGATCTGTCGCGTCGAGAGAAGAGTCTGCGGCTCGAGCGCCGGATTTCGCGCCCCGGCCATCCGCATCGCGTTCCCCTCCTGAACGAGAAGCTCCCGCAACGTTCGAGCCGGGCCCCGGCGCGCGATGTGGGCCGCGCGGAACACGCTGGTCAGAACTTCTTCTCGGATCTCGGGTCGATCGTACTTCTGGCTCGTCCAGAGAATGCCCGTGATCCATCCCCGTTTCAAAAGCGCCGCCTCACCGCGCCGGTGGGCGAGCTCGCTCGCGGCACGGTTGGTCCAGCCTCCCCCGGCGTCGTCGCTGACGACGAGACCGACGCGGAACTCGCCCGGCTCGTCGGCGACCGCCGCGCCTGCCTCCGCCGCCGCCCGCGCGCCGATCTCGTCGGCGCCGATCGCGACGAGCGCTTCCTGGAATCGCGGCGCGCCGTCGTTGCCTATCGGTTTGATTGCGGACAGCAGCAGTCGCAGATCGAAAGTCTCCGGATCGATCAACGTCCGGAGGTGTTCGCCGAAGCGCTCGGCGCCGCCCGGGAGCGCGTAGAGCTCCCGCTGCGTCGCAAGGAGTGGAACATATTCGAGCTTCATCGGCCCGTTACCCTACCGCAATCTCTGTGACAGACTGCCGGCAGAGGAGGAAAACATGAAACGACAAGCAATCGCCGAATGGCGAGGAGATCTCAAGACCGGCAAGGGCTCGCTGACGACCGACAGCGGAGTGCTCAGCCACACGCCCTACTCCTTCACGACGCGATTCGAAGGCGAGAAGGGAACGAATCCCGAAGAGCTCGTGGCGGCGGCGCACGCCGGCTGCTTCACGATGGCGCTCTCCGCTGAGCTCGGAAAGGCCAACCTGACCGCGGAGAGCCTGCGCACGACCGGGACGGTGACGCTCGAGAAGCAGGCCGGGGGCTGGGAAGTCGGCGAATCCCACCTCGAGCTCGTGGCCAGGGTGCCGGGGGCGTCGCAAGAGGCCTTTCAGGCAGCCGCCGAGGCGGCAAAGACGAACTGCCCGATGTCGAAGTTGCTGAAAGCGAAGATCACGCTCGACGCGCGGCTCGAGAAGTAGTCCGGCTACCGCGCTCCCTCGACCAGGAACAGGTGGGAGATCATCCGGCGGCAGGTGTAGGCGTGTGTCTTCTCGTCGGCGCCGACGACGACCGGGAAGATGCCGGTGACCGCGGCCAGGTCCGGAGGCCCGATGGTCCGCACCAGCTCGCGCTTTCCGGTCGCGACCTCCAGACGTTCAATGCGCGAAGGGACCTCCCCGGCGGGGGCGACTAGCAGCGAACGGCCGTCGGCGCTCCAGCGAAGGACATTGTCTCTGCGGGTCGCGCCCCCGACGACGCGGGGCTCGCCGCCGTCGACGGGGTAGATCAGCAAGTCTCCGCCGCTCTTCCGCGTGACGATCCTGCGAGCGTCGGGTGACACGAAGCATTCGAGCGTGCCTTCGGGCGTGACGGCTCTGGGTTTTCCTCCGGCGATGTCCTGGACCCAGCAGCGAACAGCTCGGCCCTTCTCGCTGCCCGAGACGAGGACCCTCCGGCCGTCCGGGAAGAACTGCCCGCTCTCCTGGCTGACGATGCTTCCGCGCTCCAGGCGGCGCGGCTCGCCGACTCCCGTGGGATAGAGAATGAGCGCCTGGGGTGTCGTCGGAATGGAGGCAAGCGCCCACTGGCCGTCCGGGGAGAGGTCCAGGGCAGACCCCTCCCCCAGCCGCACGACGTCGGATCCTTCCGTCGAGCGGAGGCACGTGGCGTAGTTCGCGCCGACGCTGCCGCTCTCTTCGGTGAAGAGCAGCGTTGCGCCGTCCGGCGACAGCGCAGTGGGGCGGGAGAGGTCGAGCCAGGAGAGGTCCTTCTCGGCTTCCCACCCGGGCTTGAAGACCGGCATCGTGCGGATCTGGTCGTCGCGCGTCGCGATCCATTTTCCGTCGCTCCGGACGTCCAGGATGGTGATGCCGCCGGCGCTCTGGAGCGCCACGCGGCGTTGCCCGTTGAGATCGACGGCATAGACCCGGAAGTTGTTGTACGCGGTTCCGCCCGAGAAGAGGACCTCGTCTCCGGAGGCCGACCAGGCCAGGCCCTCCAGCCCCCAATACCCTTCGGACAGGATCTTCTTGTTGCCGGCGAGATCCACGACCGCCACGGCGCCGCGGTCGTCATACCGGATGGGATGCTCGAAGAAGGCGATCCGGTCCCCTCGAGGCGAGAAGCGCGGATTGCTCAGATAGCCTCCGGTCGCCGCGAGGACCTTTCCGGCCGGAAACTCCAGCGTGTCCCTTCCGTCGGCGTCGCGAATCAGCGCCAGGTCGGTTCCCTCGGGATTCCAGTCGGCCTCTCGGACGTCGTTGCGGATCTCGCGCGGCGCGGCCCCCTCGAGCGGCATCCGCGCGAGGGTACCTGAGAAAAGCGAATGTCCGAGGTGGCGCGTCCGCGTCAGCACCGCGAGCTCGCCGCGCGATGATACGGACAGCAGATGAACGTCCCTCAACCCCCGGCGGATGGCTCCCGGAAAATCCGGGCGGACCGTGAAGATCTCGGGAGTGTTCCCGGAGGTCGCCGAGCTGTAGACGATGGTCTTGCCGTCGGGAGCGAAGCGCGCGTTGAAGATGGGCTGCTGACGGAAGGTCAGCTGCGCGAAGGTCGGATCGACGGGCCGGGAGCCCAATCCCCGGCGCTGCCCGAGCACGTAGGCCGCGGCGACGGCGGCGAGGGCGGCCAGGACCGCGGCCGGGAGAATCCACCGCCTTCGGCCCCGCGGGGCCGGCGCGGCGAGCGGCCGACCGGGAGCGGAGACATCCGACAGGGCCTCCAGGTCGAAGCCGAGGTCGTGCGCCGAGTGGAAACGCTGTTCCGGGTTTTTCTCGAGGCAGTGCCGGACGATCCGGTCGAGACCCGCCGGGACGCTCTGGTTCGTCAGCGAGAGCTCCGGCGGATCCTCCCGGAGGATCGCCGACATCGTGTCGGCGGCCGAGTCGCCGTGGAAGGCGCGCTTGCCCGAGAGCATCTCGTAGAGGATCGCGCCGAAGGCGAAGATGTCGCTGCGAGCGTCGGCGGGCTTGCCGCGCACCTGCTCGGGGGACATGTAGCCGAGCGTGCCGAGCACGACCCCGGCCTCGGTTCCCGCCGTCCTGGTGGGGAGGTTCGTGTGCGAGCCCTCCCCGTCCGCGCTCGTCAGCTTGGCCAACCCGAAGTCGAGGATCTTCACCCGGCCGTCGCGGGTCACGAAGATGTTCTCGGGCTTCAAGTCCCGGTGCACGATCCCCTTCTCGTGGGCGGCCGCCAGGCCCCGCGCGAGCTGAATCGCGTAGTCGGTCGCCTTTCTCGGGGAGAGCTTTCCGCCGGACAGGACCTCCCGCAGCGTCTCCCCTTCCAGGAGCTCCTGGACGACGTACGGGGCGCCGTCCTCGGTTCCGATGTCGTGGACGGCCGTGATGTTGGGGTGGTTGAGGAGGCCGGCGGCCTTCGCCTCCTGCTCGAAACGCCTCAGGCGCTCGGCGTCAGAGGAAAAAGTCGCCGGCAGGACCTTGATCGCTACTTCGCGGCCGAGCCGGGCGTCGCGCGCCCGGTAGACCTCGCCCATTCCTCCCGCGCCGATGAGCGCGAGGATCTCGTAGGGCCCGAAGCGTGTGCCCGGTGCGATCGGCATGTGAAGCGAGACGGATTGTAGACCGGCGGCGGCCATGTCCGATTCCGGGACGCCCTTTCGCACTTGCGAACAGTCGGCCCCGCGCGGCCCGCCTCCGCCGCCGGCAACCCTTGTATTCTCTTCCCGTGGCGCGCGGAACCTGTGGCACCGGCATTGCGTCACTGGCCCCAGGAGAACTTCGATGCGCCCTCTGATCCAGGATATTCGCTACGGCTTCCGCGTGCTCCGCAAGAGCCCCGGCTTCTCGGCCGCCGCGATCCTCGTGCTCGCGCTCGGCATCGGGGCAAACACGGCGATCTTCAGCGTCGTCAACGCCGTGCTTCTCGAGCCCCTTCCCTTCCCCGAGGCCGCGCGCATCGTCGCGGTGGCGCACACGCCGCCCCCGGAGCAGTTCCCCGGCATGAAGACGTTCTCCGTATCGCCGGCAAACTATCTGGACTGGCGCAGCCAGGCCGACGTGTTCGAAGCGATGGCCGCGCACGCCGGCGGATACGTCAACCTGACCGGCGGTGGCCGCCCCGAGGCGCTGTTGGCCGCGTTCGTCACGTCCGACTTCTTCCCGGTGCTGCGGGCGACCCCGCTCCTCGGGCGCGCGTTCGCGGCCGGAGAGGACGAGCCGGGCCGCAACCGCGTCGTGGTGCTGAGCGAGGAGCTCTGGAAGACCCGCTTCGGCGGGAGGGCGGATGCCGTCGGCCAGGCGATCGACTTGAACGGGCAGAAGTACACGGTCGTCGGGGTCCTGCCCGCGAGATCCGCGTATCCGGAGTGGGCGAAGCTCTGGACGCCGCTCGCTTGGACGCCCGAGGAGCGCGCGATCCGGGGGATCCACGACTTCGCGGTCCTCGCGCGGCTGAAGGCCGGGGTCCCGGTCGAGCAGGCGCAGGCGGCGATGGACGCCCTCTCCGTCCGCCTGGCGCAGCAGTATCCGGAGGACAACAAGGGCTGGGGAGCCGTCGTCGTTCCGCTCCGGGAGGATCTCGTCGGCGACGTGCGGGGGGCGCTGCTCGTGCTGCTCGGCGCGGTGGCCTTCGTCCTCCTCATCGCCTGCGCCAACGTCGCCAACCTCGTGCTCGCCAGGACGCTGGCGCGCCGCAAGGAGATCGCCGTCCGCACGGCGCTCGGCGCCAGCCGGCGCCGCGTCCTCCAGCAGATGTTCGCCGAGACGCTGCTCCTGGCCGTCGCCGGCGGCGCCCTCGGGCTCTTTCTCGCGGGCTTCGGGGTCAAGCTCATCATCGCGTTCCTCGGGGATCAGCTGCCCCGCGTCAACGAGGTCGGCGTGGACCTTCGCGTCCTCGCCTTCACCCTCGGCCTCTCCGTAGTCACGGGCGTGCTCGCCGGGCTCGTGCCCGCGTGGCGCCTGACGAGCGCCAACCTCAACGACGCGTTGAAGCAGGGTCTTGGGCGGGCGGACGCCGACGCGGGAGGAGGCGGGACCCGTAACGCCCTCGTCGCGGTCGAGGTCGCCCTGGCGCTCGTGCTCATGGTCGGCGCGGGGCTGATGGTCCGCAGCCTCTGGCGGCTGCAGGCGGTGGACCCGGGTTTCGAGACGCGCAACATCCTGACGATGACCCTCGCGATTCCTCAGGAGAAGTACGACACCCCGGAGAAGCAGTCAGCCTTCTACGATCAGGTCCTGCAGAAAGTCCGGGTCATACCGGGAGTCACGGCGGCCGGGGTGATGAGCACGCTGCCGCTCTCTCCCGGAGGCTCGACGCAGCCGGTGGCGATCGAGGGCCTTCCGGCCGCCGCGCTCTCGGAGCAACCGGAGGTGGCCGTGCGCCTGATCACGCCGGGCCTCGTCAAAACGCTCGGCCTGCGGCTGACCCGGGGCCGCGACCTCACGGACTCGGACTCCGCGACGGGCCCGGCCGTCGTGCTGATCAGCGAGGCCATGGCGAAGCGTTTCTGGCCCGGTGAGAACGCGGTCGGCAAACGTTTCACGCTCTCGTTCATCCCGGGCGTGTCGCGCGAGGTCGTGGGTGTCGTGGCCGACGCGAAGCTCAAGGGGTTGCGGGTGGACGAGCCGGTGGCGGCCACCTACGTTCCACTCGCGCAGGTTCCGAGGCCGTGGATGTCCCTGGCCGTGCGCACCTCCGCCAAGCCCGGCAGCGTCTCCGCGGCGGTCGGACGCGCGGTCCACGCCGTGGACCCGGAGCAACCCCTGGTCGACGTCTCGACCATGGAGGAGCGGCTGGGCGAGTCGCTCTCGCACCAGCGGTTCACGATGCTGCTCCTCGCCTCGTTCGCCGGCCTCGCGCTCGTCCTGGCGGGCGTCGGCATCTACAGTGTGCTGTCCTACAGCGTGCGGCGGCGCAACCGGGAGATCGGGATCCGCATGGCGCTCGGCGCGCAGGGCGCGGACGTGATCCGCATGGTCGTCGCCCAGGGCATGCGCCCGGCGCTCGCGGGCCTCGCGATCGGCATCGCGGGGTCGCTCGCGCTCGGCCGGGCGCTCGCGAGCCTCGTCTTCGGCGTCCGCTCGACGGACCCGGCGACTTTCGCCGCGGTGTCGGTGCTGCTCGCCCTCGTCGCCGCCGCCGCCTGCGCCGTTCCCGCGTACCGCGCGACCCGGGTCGAGCCGACCCAGGCGCTGCACGAGGGGTGAGCGTCGGGGCCTGGATAGCCGCGCGGTCGATCCGACTCGTCCTGCGGGCCGCATCCTGACAGACTAGAATCCGTTCGCGTTCCTGCGGAGGCGAGCATGATCCTGAGTGTGCTGCGGTCTGCCGCGCTTGCGGCCGTGTGGGTCTCGGGCGCACTTCCGGCGCCGGTACGGGCGCAAGAGGCGTCCCCCCCGGCGCTTCTGTCGCAGGATCCCCGCGTCGCATCGGCCCTCGAGCTCGTGCGCCTCTGGCTCGAGGCGCAGCGGGCCTACGAAAGGATCCCCGGCGTCTCGGCCGCGATCGTCCACGACCAGGAGGTTCTGTGGAGCGGCGGATTCGGCCAGTCCGACGCCGCCAGCGGCCGCCCGGCGACGGCCGACACGCTCTACAGCATTTGCTCGATCTCGAAGCTCTTCACGAGCATCGCGGTCCTGCAGCTGCGCGACGCGGGTCGTCTGCGCCTCGAGGACCCCGTCGGCAAGCATCTTTCGTGGTTCCGGTTGAAGCGCGCCGAGGGGGAAGGCGACGTCACGATCGAGGGCCTGCTGACCCACGCGTCGGGGCTGCCGCAGGAGCCCGACTACCCGTACTGGACGGCGCCCAACACGCAATTCCCGACCCACGAGGAAATCGTCGAGAGGATCGGCAGCTCCGAGGCCCTCTACACGCCTGAGCTCAACTTCCAGTACTCGAATCTCGGGTTCACCCTGGCGGGCGAGATCGTCGCGTCGATCTCGGGGCTACCCTACGCCGCGTACGTCCGGGCCCGCATCCTCGACCCGCTCGGCCTGCCCGATACGACGCCCGACATCCCCGCCTCCGAGCGCGGCAAGCGCCTCGCGACCGGCTACTCCGCGCGCGACCGGGAGGGCCGGCGCGCGGTCGTCCCGCTCTTTGCGCCCAACGCGATCGCGCCCGCGGCGGGTTACGCCTCCAACGTCGGCGACCTCGGCCGCTTCGCCTCCTGGCAGTTCCGGCTGATCGGCAACGGCGGCACCGAGGTCCTCAAGGCCACGACCCTGCGCGAGATGCAGCGTATCCACTGGGCGGAGCCCGATCTCGAGACGCTCTGGGGGCTCGGCTTTCAGATCTGGAGAAACGACGCGAAGATCTTCGCGGGCCACGGGGGGAGCTGCCCGGGCTATCGCACGTTTCTTCTCCTCTCCAACGGCGACCGGATCGCGACGGTCTTCATGGCGAACGCGCAGAACCTGGACTCGCAGGAATGGGCGCAGCGCCTCTACGACATCGTCGCTCCGGCCGTCGCGGCCGCCGTCAAGGAGCCCGGCAAGGGCAAGGCGCCGGACCCGTCGCTCCGGGCCTACGCCGGGACCTACGACCCGCAGCCGTGGGCGGGCGAGATCGCCGTCCTCCCGTGGGAGGACGGCCTCGGGATGTTCGAGCTGCCGACGATGAATCCCGTCAAAGGGCTGGAGCGCTTCCGGAAGGTCGGCGAGCACCGGTTCCGGCGGATCCGCAAGGACGGCAGCCTGGGCGAAGAGGTCGTCTTCGAAATGGGCGCCGACGGCCGCGCGGTGAGGTTCACCCAGCACAGCAACCACTTGCGCCGGGTGCGGTAGCTACTCCTTTTTGCTGTTCCAGCCCTGCTGGCCGACCTTCCACTTGCCGTCTTCCTCCTCGAGCTCGATCGTCCCGTAGGTGACCTGGTCGAACGACTTGGCCGTCGCCTGGAGCGTGGCCTTCTTGCCGTCCACCTCGAGGCCCGTGTACTTGATCTGCTCGGGCGCCATCTCCTTGAGAAACGCCATCGTTTTCTTCGCGTCCATTCCCGACTCTTTGATTTCCTTGTCGATGTCCGCGAGGGCCGCCTTCGTTACCGTCTTCCGGTAGCCCTCGTAGTCTCCGGCCTTCAGCGCCTTGAGCTGGGCCTCGTGGGCCCTCACCTGGGGGGTCTTCGAGAGGTCCTTGTCCGCCGCGAGCAGCGGCGCGCACAGCGCGAGGGCAAGGAGGACCGAGAACGAAACTCTTCGGAGCTTAGGCATTGTCATCGGAAACTCCCTTCTGAACGTGAACTCGGAAAGACTCGCACTTTGGTGCCAGTAACTTTCAGACTTCCACTGCAACCTTTTTCCCCGAGCCTGTGTCGTGAAAGACAGGAGGATGCCCATGTCCGCAGTCCCCGCCTCGGCCGTTGCATCGTCGCTCGAACTGCTCCGCGAGACCTTCGAGGGCCCGGCGGGCTCCTCGACCTATTACATCGACAACGATCCGAAGGCCGGCTTCTTCGGGGCGGTCGATGCCCTGACGGCGGCCGATGCTTCGCGTCCGACGCGGCCGGGCGGGCCCACGATCGCCGCCCAGGTCTTCCATGCCGGCTTTCACCTGGACATGTCGACGGGGTGGCTCCGCGGGGACCGCGAGGATCGCGACTGGGCGAAGAGCTGGGAGCTTACGAGCGTCGACGACGCCGCCTGGACGGCTCTCCGCCGGCAGTTCCGCGGCCAGTACGAGGCGTTTCAGCAAGCCGTCGGGAACGAGCCGTCGGCCGGAGGCGACAACCTCTCGACGATCCTCGGCGCGATCGCCCACGCGGCATATCACCTTGGCGCCGTCAAGCAGGCCCTCGCGCGATGAAGGTTACTGGCCGCGCCGCTCTCCGAACCGGCGGTCCATGACCCGGCGGTCGAATACGACGGTGTCCGGATCCAGGACCGAGGAGGCGGCGCGGCGTTCGGAGGCCCGGCGATCGGCCTGACGGCGCTCGAACCCCACCGCGGCCGCCCCGTCGAAGCCCTCGGCGGCGGCGATCGGGACCGCGGGCGGTGCGGCAGCGGGCGCAGAGGCCGGCGCCTCGGGCGGCCGGACGGCGTAGGGAGAGGGCTGCGGGTCCTCGCCGAGGGCGACCTCGAGGTCCGGCCGCGTCTGCGGATCGGAAACGTCCTGGATGAGCCAGCCCTCGAGCGCTTCGGTCGGCATGTCGCGCGTCGCGTTGATGGCGGCGACGATGCGGCGAGCGTCAGCGATCGTGCGACCCCGGACCACGATCGCGCCGCTCGCGTCGCGGATGTACCGGCCGTCCCGCGTCCACGGCTCCGGCGAGTGGTACGTGTCGAGCTCGTCCTCGACGAAGGGATCCGCGGGGTCCGGATGGCCGGGCTTCGTGCTCATACCAGCGCGGCGGCGCCGTTTTTCATTATGGCACGGCGGGACGATTCCGCGGGCGCCGGAGATCGAGATCCCAGGTCTCCGCGACGAGGTCCTGGCCGGAAATGCGATTCGGCTCGGAGTGCACCAGACGAAATCCCTGGCGCTCGTAGACGTGGCGCGCGGCCGTCAGCACGCTCTGGGTCCAGAGCGTGATCCGGCGGTATCCGGCCCGGCGCGCGAAGCGCGCGCACTCCGCGACGAGACGCCCCCCGATGCCAAAGCCTCGCGCCGACGGCTCGACGTAGAGGAGACGCAGCTTGGCGACGGTCTTCGACTTGCGGACCAGGAAGGCGGAGCCGGCGATCTCGCCGTCCTTCTCGGCGATCCAGCAGCGCTCCGCCCGCGGATCGAGGTTCTCCACGAAGTCGGCGGCGATCCTCGCCACGAGGGCCTCGAAGTGTTCGTCCCAGCCGTACTCCTCGGCGTACAGGGCGCCATGGCGGTGCACGACCCAGCCAAGGTCTCCCGGCACGGGCGGGCGCAGCACGATCCGGGGCTCTTCGGGGACTTTGGCGCCGAAGATCTCCTCGATCGTCCGCATCGCCCGAACCAGGCGCGCCTGGGCGGACTCCGAAAGCGTCGACAGCAGGGCGCCGACCTCGTCGCGCGAACGTCGGTCGAGGGGATCGAAGGTCTCGCGACCCTTCGCGGTCAACGTCAGGAGCACGCGGCGGGCGTCCTCTTTCGCCGGCGTTCCCTCGATCAGCCCGTCCCGGCGAAACGCCTTCAGGATGCGGGAGATATAGCCTGCGTCGAGGGCCAGGTCCCGAGCGAGATCGCTCGCGGTCGCCCAGCCGCGCGCCGACAGCTCGTAGAGGATCCGGACTTCCGTCAGCGAGAACGGGCTGTCGAGGAGGCCCTCGTGCAGCACGCCGATCCTTTGCGTGTAGAAACGGTTGAACCGCCGGACCGAGGCGATACGCAGGTCGAGCGCGGGCTTCCCCATGGGGAGAGACTCGGCGAATTAGTTGCTTCTGTCAACCATCATCCCCCCCCAGCAACCTTCCGCCCGGGTTGCGTGTTTTGGAAGCGGGGAGGGTGGACGTCATGCTCGAGTACCGTTTTCTGGCCATCTCGGAGTCGACCGCCGAACGGGTGCGGCGCACCCGGAAGTCTCCGGGCTACGGCCACCCCGTCCACGCCGAGGTCGCGACCGGCTACGGACCGTGCCGGTTCTGCCTGCGGGACTTCGTCGTGGGCGTGGACCGCCGGCTCCTCTTCACGCTGGATCCCTTCTACGGCCTCGAGCCCTTTCCGCTGCCGGGCCCGGTCTTCATCCACGAGGCCGAGTGCGACCGCCACCCCGAGTACGGAGGTTTCCCTTCCGACCTCGTCGCGCACGACCTCACGCTCGCGGCCTATGGTCGCGGGCGCCGCCTGCGGGCGGAGGAGCGCGTGACCGGAAAGGAGATCGACGCCGGAATCGCCCGCCTCCTCGCCCGCGACGACGTGGACTACCTCCACGTCCGCGACACGCAGGCCGGCTGTTACGACCTGCGGGTCGAGCGGGGTTGACGCGCTACGCGGGCTTGCCTTCGATCACCGAGAACGGGCTGGCCGTCGGCACGATGCGCGAGAGGCGGAAGCCCGAACGATTGAGCAGCGAGTCGTACTCCTTCGCCGTGCGCTCCATCCCGCCCGTCATCACGAGCATGTTCAGGTCCATCATGTGCGCGAAGTCCGGACGGTTCTCCTCGGGCACGAGAACCTCGAGGACGAGGAGGCGTCCGTCGGGATCGATCGCCTCGCGGCAGCGCCTCAAGAGCCGCAACGAATCCTCGTCGTTCCAGTCGTGCAGGATGAACTTCAAGAGATGCGCGTCGGCTCCCTTCGGGGCCCGCTCGAAGAAGTCCCCCGCCTCGAAGCGGCATCGGCCGGCGACGCCCGCGGAGCGGATCCGCTCGGTCGCCTGCGCCTCGATGTAAGGCAGGTCGAAGACGATCCCGCGGATCTCGGGGTACCGGCCGAGGACCGCGAGCGCCATGCTGCCGTTTCCGCCGCCGATGTCCGCCAGGGTCCGGATCCCGCCGAAGTCGTAGGCTTCGAGGACGGCATGGGCGGCGAAGCCCGAGACGCTCTCCATGGCGCGCCCGAACTGCTCGCCCTCTTCGAGGTTCTTCGTGTAGTAGTCGAAGACGGGCATGCCGAACACCGCCTGCGGCCGGGGCTCGCCCGTGCGGACGGAGTCGAGGACCTTCTCCCAGGACCGCCAGTGCACTCCGTCGGTCTCGGCGATAAACGTGTGCTTGAGGGACCCGGGGAAATCCTCCCGCAGCCGCTCGCCGAGCTCGGTCAGCCCGTAGCGCCCCCCGTCCGCCGGGGCGAAGACGCCCAGGCCCGCGAGGGCGCGCATCAGCCGTTTCGTGGCGCCGGCGTGCGCCCCCGTTTTCGCAGCAACCTCTTCGGGGGTTTTCGGGCCCGAAGCCAGGACATCGGGGATCCCGAGCTTCGCCGCCGTGGCCACCGCCTGCGTCACCCACGCCCCGGTCAGCATCCGCATCAGCGTCTGCTCGGCCGCGGCGCTTTCTTCGCTCTTCACGGCCGTCGCTTCCGTCGACATCGTCAGTTCCTCCTGATTTGTTTGCCCTCGAAACGGGTCCGGCGGCCGAAGATAGCAAAGCCGAGGGCGGATTGGCGGTTCGAGGGAGTCAGACCGCCGTGCGGGGCTCGAACGCCGACCAGTCCGTCGACGCGGAGCTCCCGGAAGCGCACTGGAAGAAACCGATCAGCGCCACGGACCGCCGCACGGTGGGAGTCGTCGTCCATCACGTCGCCTTCGTCTACGCGATCGAGATCGAGGTCGCCCGAGCGATCGCGAGCGGAAAGGCCGTCGAAACGTCGTGGCCGGACATCGCGAAGCTCAACGCCGACCATGCCGGCGACAAAGCGGACGTCACCAAAGCCGAGGCGCTCGAGGCCCTCGCCAGGAACAGCCGGGACGCGGCGGCTGCGGTGCGCACGTTCACGGACGAGGAGCTGGACCGCTCAGCGCCGTTAGGCCTGAGCTACGGCGCCCCCGTCACCGCCCAGTTCGTCATCGAGGACCACGCCCTGCGCCACGCCTGGCACCACCTGGCGAAGATCAAGGAGAGCGTGGAGGGCCAGTCCTGAGTCGCTGATCCAGCCAGTAACCGTTATCCCGAGCGAAGGCGAGACACCAGGGTCATGCCGGCTGTCGCCGCGGAGGCGACGACACGCCCTTGACGATCAGCCACACGGCGAGCACCACCTCGAAGGCGAGCATCGGCAGCCACATGAGCTCCGTGATCGGGCTGCCGAGTACGCCGATGAGCTGCAGGGGAAGGCACACCACGGTCAGGACCGACGCGAAAACGCCCAGCCACGCGAGCGCGACGGGGATCATCCGCCCTCGCAGCAGGAGATAGGCGAAGAGCGTGCTGCCGATGGCGAAGAAAGTCGCGGCGAGGTTCCCGCTCGTCTGTGGCACGTTCAACATCAAGGCGCCAAGCGCGTTCGTCGCCGCGGGGTCGGGCGCATTGGCTCCGGCAGCCGTGGCGAGCCACGCCTTCTCCAGCAACGTCGGTATGGAGACCGCGCCAATCACGCCCTCGGCGACGCGACAGGTCAGACCCAGCATCGCGAGGTCGGGGTCCTGGTCGCGCGTGATCGAGTACAGCGTCACGGCAAGCACCAGGGCGCAGACGCAGCCGACCAGAGCCAGGACGAAGGCCAATCGCATCTGGGACGCATGCTGGGCGATGTTCGCGAGCTTTGCAGCGGTCCCCTCCCCGCTGGATATCCGGGTTTCCAGGATCATGGCGGGTAAGGCCACGGCGATGTAGAGAAGGAACGCGTACCCGGCGACCCGGGCGTTCGTCCGGCGAGTCATATCGGCTTCTCCTTTCGCGAACGAAGGGCTTCTTGATGGAGACATACGAGCCTCGGAGCCCTGTGTTCCCATTTCCGCGAAGATTCCCGGGAACACGCGGGCGCGCTCTGCGTAGGGGTCCGAAGGAGGTATTCCTATGTTTCGCTCCGCCGCCCTCCTGACCTGCGCGATCCTGCTGGCGACCCCCGCCGTGGCCCAGCCGACGGTCGAGGCCACCGACGTCGCCAACCACCCCTTTTCGGCCGACTTCGCCGCCGGTGGCAAGCTCCGGCTCCGGGTTCGCTCGGCAGAAGTCCACATCATCGGCACCGCCGAGAACAAGATTTCCGTCGAGCTGTCGGGGCGCAGCGCGCAGAAGGCCCGGAAGTTAAGGGTTCAGCTCGACCGCCGCGGGGCCATCGCCGAAATGCGCATCTGCGGGGGTCCGCGCAACGACCTCAAGATTACGATCCGCATCCCCTCGGACACCGATCTCCACGCCCGCATCCCCTTCGGCGAAGTCAACGTCGAGAACGTCACGGGCAACCGGGACGTCGAGCTCCACGCGGGCGAGCTGACCGTCGACGTGGGCGACCCGAAAGATTACTCCCGCGTCGACGCGTCCGTGCTGACGGGCGAGCTGGATGCCGCCCCGTTCCGCGAATCACGCGCCGGATTCTTCCGATCGTTCCGGACGACCGGGAGCGGCCGATACCGCCTGCATGCCCACGTCGGCGCGGGCGAGCTCACCTTGCGATAGAGCAGATAGAACAGGTTATGGACTCGATCAAGAAAACGGCAAGGCTAGCGGGAGCTCTGTATTTGCTGGGCGCACTCACCGCCCCCTTTTGCCTGATCTACGTCCCCGGCAAGCTCCTCGTCCGGGGAGACGCAACGGCGACGGGCAATCACCTTCGGGCATTCGGCACCCTTTTCCGCATGGGGATCGCGGCCGAGCTGCTGGGCTTCACCGTGTCCGTTTTCCTCGCTCTGGTTCTTTACCGCCTGTTCAAGGATGTCAGCCCGAAGAATGCGCTGGCGATGTTGACCCTGTCCCTGCTCTCGATCCCGATTGTGTTTCTCAACCTGCTCAACGAGATCGCAGCGCTGGAGCTCGCCGCCGGCGGCGCCAATTTCCTGTCGGTGTTCGACGCAAGTCAGCGGGATGCCCTGGCGTATCTGTTCCTCAGTTTGCACGGAAAAGGATTTACCGTCGCGCAGGTCTTCTGGGGTCTGTGGCTATTCCCGTTCGGGGTTCTCGTCATTCGATCGGGCTTCATCCCTCGCTTCCTGGGCGTGTTGCTGATCATCGCGGGAGTCGGCAATGTGGTCGCCGCGTTTACCGCCCTCGTTCTGCCGCGGTACGTGGAACGGGTGTCCCCCTTCACGATGGCTCTTTCGTTCGGGGAGATGCCGATAATTTTCTGGCTCCTGATCTGGGGCGCCAAGCCGCAGCCTGTCGCAGCCCAGACTTCCTAGACACCCCTCTCCCCCGCACGCGGGGCAGGGTTAGGGTGAGGGGTGTCAGCGTTTCGCGGCGGCGATCGTGATCTTGAACCCGTCGGGGTCGGTCAGAGAGATGTCGCGCACGCCCCAGGGCTGGTCGGCCGGCCCCGAGTCCAGCCTGCCGCCCTTCGCCTCGATCCGCTTGGCGAGGTCGTCGACGTTCCCCTTCGTCATGCAGAACATGCGGAAGCCCTCGCCCTTTTTCCGGTTGCGTCCCTTCTTCCAGTCGTCCTGCCCGATCATGAACGCCACGTCGCCGGCCCGGAGTGACACGCCCATGACCTTTCCTGCGTCGTCCTTCCAGAGCTCCTCGACGGCAAACCCGAGGACGTCGCGATACCACGCGAGGCTCTTGTCCAGGTCGTTCACCGTCAAGCTCGGCGACGCATCGCTCAACGCCAGCGACCGGGATGCGGCGCCGGACTTTCTGGGCGCGGCTTTCGCCTTGGCGGGAGATTTCTTCTTCGCACGGACGGTTTTCGCGGATTTTCTTGCAGCCATGTCTTTGCCTCCAGACGGAGGAGCCTATGACCTGGAGAGCGCCGAGTCAAAGTGAGGGAGGCTCACAACTTAACGCAGACGTTCTTCGCTTCGGTGAAGAAATCGAGCGATTCGAAGCCGCCCTCGCGCCCGAGGCCGCTTTCCTTCATTCCGCCGAAGGGAACGCGAAGATCCCGCAGTAGCCACGTGTTGACCCACACCGTCCCGCTCTCGATCGCCGCGGCGACCCGATGGGCCTTCTGGAGGTCCCTGGTCCAGACGCTCGCCGAAAGTCCATAGCGCGTGCTGTTGGCATAGGCAATCGCCTCCTCGGGAGAATCGAAGGGCGTCACGGTGACGACGGGCCCGAAGATCTCCTCCTGCATGACGCGCGTCTGGCAGTCGAGGCCGGCGATCACCGTCGGCTCTAGAAAGTAACCGTCCTGGACGCGCTCCGGGAGATTCTCGGGACGCTTTCCGCCGACGAGAATGGTGCCCCCTTCCTCTCTCGCGAGCTCGACGTAGCCTTCGACTTTGCGAAGGTGGGGCTCGCTCACGAGCGCGCCCACCTCGGTCGAAGCGTCCTGCGGATCTCCGATCCGGAGCTTCTTCGTTCCCTCCAGAAAGCGGTCGAGGAACTCTTCGTAGATAGTTTTCTCAACGAACAGACGCGATCCGCAGAGGCAGATCTCCCCCTGGTTGGCGAAGCTCGACTGAATCGATGTGGCGACGGCCTGCTCGAGATCGGCATCCGCGAACACGATGTTCGGGTTCTTTCCTCCGAGCTCCAGGGACACTTTCTTGAAAAGCGGTCCTGCACGGGCCATCACGTCGGCGCCCGTTTTCGTACCCCCGGTGAACGAGATGAGGGGGACGTTCGGATGCGAGGTGAGGGCGCGGCCGGCGCTCCCTCCGGGGCCGTGCACGATATTGACGACGCCGGGCGGAATGCCCGCCTCCAGGGTCAGTTCGGCAAGCCTGTCGGCGGTCATCGGTGTGAGCTCCGACGGCTTGGCCACACAACAATTCCCCGCGGCGATGGCCGGAGCGATCTTCCAGGTCAGAAGGTACAGCGGCAGATTCCAGGGTGAGATCAGCCCGGCGACGCCGAGGGGCTGTCGGATGGTGTAGTTGAGCGCCCGGTCGTCCGTCATATGGCAGGACGTCTCGGCGTGCAGGATCGCCGTCGCAAAGAAGCGAAAGTTCCAGACAGCTCGGGGAACGTCCATCCGGCGGGCGAGCGCGATCGGCTTCCCGCTGTCTTCCGATTCGAGCTGCGCGAGCTCGTCGAAGTTCTCCTCGATGAGGTCGGCCACCCGGATCAAGAGCCGGGATCGTTCCTCGGCGGGTGTCCCGCGCCACGACTCGAACGCGTTTGCCGCGGCGGCGACTGCCGCATCGACGTCGTCGGGGCCGCTTTCCGCAGTTTCGGCGATGACCTGCCCCGTCGCCGGGTTGACGTTCGGAAGGTATCGTCCCGAGCAGGGCGGCCGGAACTGGCCATCGATGAAATTGAGGATGCGTTTCACTGCGAGGAGATCCTAACCCCGCCCGACGGTTTGAATCGCTGCGGGCATCGTGGTACGAAGCAAGCTCAGATGGGAAACCACAAGCCCCGCGGTCCTCTCTACTACGCCGACTACATCCAGCTCGATCGGCTGCTCGGTTGCCAGCAGATGCAGAGCGCCCTGCATGGCCGGCCTGCGCACGACGAGATGCTCTTCATCATCGTTCATCAGGCTTCCGAGCTCTGGTTCAAACAGATTCTGTGGGAACTCGACGCGGTGCTCGCGATTTTTCGCGGGTCTCGCGTCCCGGAGGAGGGAGTCGGGCAAGCGATCCTGCACTGTGGGCGCATCGCCGAGATCCAGCGCGTCCTGCTTCAACAGGTCGACGTTCTGGAAACCATGACCCCTCTCGACTTCCTCGATTTCCGCGACGTCCTGATCCCGGCCTCGGGCATTCAGAGCGTTCAATTTCGCTTGCTCGAAAACAAGCTGGGAATGCGGCGCTCCGACCGCCTTCCGCTCCACGGCGCTCCCTACACCTCGCGCTTCAGCGAAGAAGATGCCGCGCGTGTCGAGGCTTCGGAGAAGGAGCCGTCTCTCTTCGATTTGATCGAGGGTTGGCTCGAGCGAACGCCCTTCCTCCATTTCGGCGATTTCGACTTCTGGCGGGAATATCGTCGGGCGGTCGAGGCCATGCTCGCCGACGACCGCACCTCGATCCGGAGCAACCCCACCCTGACCGAAGACGTGAAAGCCATACAGCTGGCAGGAGTCGAGGCGACGGCGGGGCGTTTTGCGGACCTGTTCGAACAGGAGGCCAGCGAACCCATGCATGTCGCCGCGTCGGGACGTAACCTTTCCCGGCGCGCGCTCCAGGCGGCGCTCCTCATCAATCTCTATCGGGACGAGCCGATTCTGCACCTGCCCTTCCGGTTGCTGACGCTCCTGACGGATGTCGAAAGGAATTTCACGACCTGGCGCCAGCGCCACGCCCAGATGGCGATGCGGATGATCGGCACCCGGATCGGTACCGGCGGGACGTCGGGTCACGAGTACCTCGACCGGGCGGCCGAGAGTCACAAGGTCTTCGCGGACCTCTCGGCTCTGTCGAGCTTCTTCATTCCCCGGTCGGCGCTTCCCAGGCTTCCCCCCGAAGTGAGAAGCCGGATGGGATTCACGTTCCGCTCTCCGCAATGATCTTCAGCTCGATCGAGATCGGAACCGGCAGCGCGACGACGCCCACGGTCGTTCTCGTCGGCCGGATCCCCTCGAAGTACTCTCCGTAAACCCGGTTGAACGCGGCGAAGTCGCCGTCGATGTTCGTCAGGAAGACAGTCACGTCGATTACCTTCTCGAGCGAGCTCCCGGCGTCCTCGAGAATCGCCTTCACGTTCTCGATGCACGCGCGCGTCTGGGCCTCGATGCCTTCGGGAATCTCCTCGGTCTCCCGATGCCGCGGGCCGATCCCGGAAAGGAAGAGCAGATTGCCGAGCCGGCGAGCGTGCGGATAGGGGCCGAGGGGCCGCGGCGCGCGGGAGGAAACGACGGTCGGGTTCTTCGGGGAATTCACGCCGATATACTAATCGGGGGTAACGCGATGGAATCGAAAGCGCTGAATCTCTCGCGGTGGATCGACGAACACCGGAGTCTCCTCAAGCCGCCGGTGGGCAACAAAAAGGTCTTCGAGGATGACGATTTCATCGTCATGGTCGTCGGCGGTCCGAACAACCGCAAGGACTACCACCTCGACGAGGGCCCCGAGTTCTTCTATCAGCTCGAAGGCGAGATGGTCCTGAAGACGATCCAGGGCGGGAAGGTCGTGGACGT
>JBKJWL010000023.1:0-2563 GCA_046716885.1 Thermoanaerobaculia bacterium
TCTACGTGGACTACACCGGCCAGGGCCGGAAGAGCGCGCTGTATTGAGCGTTCGGGTAGCGCTTGCGATCGCCTTGGTGGCCGCGGGCGCGGGGGCGCAGGAAGTCCCTCCGCCGGGCCAGGCCGACCCCCCCAGCCGGACCGCTCTCGTCACCTTCGCGGACGGCAACACCCTGCCCCTGCGCAACTGGACGCTGTCCTATGACTACGTCGCGTGGCCGCGGGGCAAGTCTCCCCTCTCCGGGATCCAGGCCAGCCGGGACGCCAGCGCGCTCTGGCTCGCCAAGCGTGTCGTGCCGATGGAAAACGCGATGCTCGCCATCCAGCACGGCGAGCTGCGCCGGGAGACCCTGGTCGACGGGCGGCCGCAGGCGATCCTCGGAAGCGCCGCCCGCGAGGTGACGATCACCACCACGGACGGCAAGGCGATCAAGGCGAGAGTCGAGCCGCCGCATCGCGACCTGCTGGCCCCTGACGCCGACAAGTCCACGATGGTGATGGCGCGAAGCCTGGACCTCCGCGGAGAGGGCATCACCGGGACGCGCCGCGAGGTGTGTGTGCTCAGCTATTCGACCCTGGTCGAGTGCGGGGTTACGACCGCCGACCAGGTGGTCAAGGTGGAGTTCCAACGATGACCATCTTCCGGCCGAAGGGCGCGCGCACGAAGCGGCTCCTGGACTACCTGCGACGGCGCGCGAAGGGGAAGGCGGCGACGCGTTCCGCCATGGACAGCAAGAGCTTCCCCACCCTCTTCCGCAAGCGGGCCATCGTGTTCACCGACACCGCCGACTTCACGATGCGCACCGCCCAGGACGGGATCCTCCACTTCCTGATGGTGTTCGAGACTGTGGCCGAGGAAGCGGCGAGGGTGGTGCGGAAGACCGGCGGAGACCTGGTTAAGGTCGAAGGCGACAGCCTGCTCATCCGCTACGACGACATCAACGTCGCCTGCCGCGGCGTGGTCGAGCTCGAGGGCGCCGTGCAGCGGCTGAACCGCGGCCGGCCCGACAACGAGCAGCTCCACTTCAGCTACGGCATCGGCTACGGCGACGTCCTGGACCTGGACGAGGACATGTTCGGTCTCGAGGTGAATCTCGCCTCGAAGCTGGGGGAAGACCTGGCCGAGCCGGGGGAAGCGCTGCTGACCCCGTCCGCGGCGGCCGCCGTCGATCCCGCCACGCTGAAGCGCCTCGTCCCCTACCGCGTGATCACGTTCGGGACGCAGTCCGTTCCCATCCAGCGCCTCAAGCTGCGCACCGGCGTGCGGAAGGGCAAGGTCCCGACGCGGAAGCGCATCACGCCCTAGAGGTGGTGATGGCAGATCGCCGCTGGTTCACGGCCGCCGAGCTGCAGCGCCAGTTGCCGGGCCCCGCCGGCCAGAGGTTCGCGGTCGCCTTTGAGCGCGGAAGCCTCAGCGTCGAACTCTACGCGCCGCGAGGATCCGATCCCCAGCAGCCGCACACCCGCGACGAGGTTTATGTGGTGGTCTCGGGCCGCGGCGACTTCGCCAACGGCGCTGAGCGTCACGCCTTTGCGCCCGGCGACCTCCTGTTCGTTCCCGCCGGGGTCGAGCACAGGTTCGAGCAGTTCACGGAAGACCTCGCGGTGTGGGTCGTCTTTTTCGGTCCCGAAGAAGGCGATGCTGCGTAACTGGTTGCACTGTAAACGGATATAAAAATAAGTCGAAACCGTCGACAGGGGTGTCCACTAGTTATACAATCGAGTTACCGGGAACGCGAACACTGTTTTCGCTGGTCCCCCCCGGATCGGGGCAGAGCGGGAGTCGGACATGCCTGGGCATGTGAAAGGCGTTTTGTTCGCGGACTATGTGCGCATGCTGCGGGCCCACCGCGGCCGTTCCTGGGACGAGTTCCTGGAGCCCGCGGACCTCGTGCTCTTCAACCAGACGATCGAGCTCGACGCCTGGTATCCGATGGAATCCTTCGAGCGGCTGGGGTTGGCCATCTTCCAGGTCATCGCGGAAGGTGACCTCGGCCTCGTGCGCGACTGGGGCCGCGCCTCCGTCCAGAACGTCGTCGGAGCGAACGAGCAAGTTCTGGTGGCGGAGGACCCACGCGAGTCCCTGATGCGCTTCTTCGTTTTACGCCGGAGCCTCTTCGACTTCGAGGCGCTCAGCATGCTCCAGCTCTGCGACTCCTCGGCGTCCATCAGGGTCGAGTACGGGATGCAGCCCATGGCCGAGCGGGCGGCCGCCGTCCAGACCATGGGATTTTTCGAAGGGCTGATCGAGCTCGCCCAGGGCGGGGACGTCCAGGGGGAGTTCCTCGAGAGCTCGTGGCGCGGCGACCGGCAGACCATCATGGGCTTTACCTGGCAGCCCGCGGCCGTCGTGCAGCCCGGCCCCCGCTCCCGGATGCGGGCCCGGGAAAACGGCGCTATCCTCTCCCCTCCGGAGCCCTAGCGCATCGCCCCTCGGAGGAGGCCGCCATGAGCGTCGACCTTTCGGTGAACTTCACCGGGATCCGCTTCCGCAATCCCTTCCTGCTCTCGTCCGCTCCCCCCACCGAGTCCGAGAGCAACATCATGCGGGCCTTTGAAGCGGG
>JBKJWL010000024.1:0-5153 GCA_046716885.1 Thermoanaerobaculia bacterium
GAAGAGGCCCGACTGCCGGTCCGGCGGCGTTACGGCGAGAAACCCCTCGAGATCCACCGCGAACCCCAAGTCCAGCATCTCGTCGGCCTCCTCGAGGACCAGGGTGCGCACGCCCTCGACCACGTCAACCGCAAGACCCTGCCGCTCGAGGCCGTGCGCACCCAGGTCCTCGACGAGGCCGACGAGAAGCACGACATGGGGATCGCGGAGCATCTCGAGGCGATTCTCGCCGTAACGCCGCCGGACCGGCAGACGGCCCTCTTCTCCGCGACCCTCCCGCCCCGCATCGTGGCCATCGCCTCGAAGCACCTGAAGAATCCCGTGCGCATCGCGATCGCGCGGGAGCAGACGGCGGCGGGAAAGCTGCCGAAGGTCCGCCAGGTCGCGTACGTCGTCGCGCGCGGCCACAAGCGGGCGGCGCTCGGGCGGGTGCTGGATCTGGAGACGCCGACGGCGGCTCTCGTGTTCTGCAGGACGCGGCTCGAGGTGGACGATCTGACCGAGAACCTCAAGAGCCGGGGGATGCGGGTCGAGGCGCTCCACGGGGGAATCTCGCAGGGGGAGCGGGATCGGGTGATGAAGAAGCTCCGTTCCGGGACGCTCGAGCTCGTCGTGGCGACGGACGTGGCGGCGCGCGGCCTCGACATCGGGCACCTCTCGCACGTCTTCAACTACGACGTGCCCTCGTCGCCGGACGCCTATATCCACCGAATCGGCCGCACGGGGCGCGCGGGGCGCGAAGGCGTCGCGATCACCCTCGCGGAGCCGCGCGAGCACTGGCAGCTCAAGAACATCGAGCGGGCGACGAGGCAGAAGATCGAGATCGGGAGCGTCCCGACCGTGGCGGATCTGCGCGCGAAGCGCCTCGAGCTGACCCGCGCCTCCCTGCGCGAGTCGCTGCTCGCAGGCGGACTGGACGCCTACCGCGTCGTCGTGGAGTCGCTCGCCGAGGAATTCGATCCGATGGACGTGGCCGCGGCGGCCGTGAAGCTCGCGGACCCGTCGGCCACGGGCTCCGGGTCGGCCAGCGACGAGCACGAGATCCCGGCCGTCGCCGCGCCGCCCGCGCCGCGTGGCGGCAGGAAGGGTCCGAAGGTCCGGTCCACTGAACGCGAGGCCGGGGAGTCGGCGAGGATCTTCGTCGGCGCGGGTCGGGCCGCGCGGGTGAGACCCGGGGACCTCGTGGGCGCGATCGTCAACGAAGCCAAGGTCAATCCGCGCGACGTCGGGTCCATCCAGATCGCCGAGCGGTTCTCCTTGGTCGAGGTGCCGGAGGCCATCGCCGAGGACGTCATCCGCGCACTGCGCGGGACGGGTGTGCGCGGGAAGAAAGTGATCGTGAGGCGGGAGAGGGAGCGCTGAGGAACGGTCGGTCGTCGAGTCCCGGGATTTCGCTTCGCTCAGAATGACGGTGCTCGAGCGGCCGGCCCTCGAGCGGTCATCCTGAGGAGCGTAGCGACGAAGGATCCCGAACTTGACGCCGGCAAAGATGAATCGAGTCCGCTGCAGCTCCTACCGTACGCCGTCCATGATGTACAGATCCCCTGGAGCGCGGAAGAAACGGTAGACGTACGCGTCGCCACTCGGATGGACGAGGGGTTGGATCTCGGAGACGCCGGTCGCATCGGAGGGCACGAGCGTGCGCCAGAGCTCCTTGCGCCCGGTCGCGATGTCGAGCTTGTAAACGTTGGCGGGGACCTCTCCCTGTCGGGAGACGTAGAGACAGCGCGAGTCGGCGCAGAATCCGGCCACGGAATCGTTCGGGCCGACGCCGGGAACAGGCCGCGGCTCGCCGCCGGCGACGGGATAGAGAACGAGCTTTCGGTCGGGCCCCATGCCGACGATCCACTGACCGTCCGGCGAGACGTACAAGCCGAAGTAGCCTTCCGGCGACAGCGCCTTCGAGGCTCCGCTCGGGAAATCGCGGAGATAAAGGCGCAGGCCTTTGCCCTTCTCGCTCGCCGAGACCACGAGGCGTTTGCCGTCGGGCAGAAAGAGGGCGTTGACCGGCGCGAGGCCCTCTTTCGGGAAGAGGATCGGCTCTCCGGAACCCGTGGGATAAGCCACGATCTGCGGATCGACGGCCTGGTGAATGACCGCCACGACCCACCGACCATCGGGCGAGATGTCTCCCGCGCTTCCCTCGCCGAGCCGCACGGCCAGCGAGCCGTCCATCTTGCGGATGTACGCCGAGTACCCGGTCCCTCCGCCCTGGCCGGCCTCGGAAAAGAACAGCGTCCTTCCGTCGCGTGAGATGGCGGCCGGGACCGACCAGTCGAGCCATGTCAGGTTCCGTTCCTTCGATTCTCCCGGGGCGAGGCCCACGATCTCCGAGCGTGGAGCCGAGCGTGTCACGAGGATGCGTCCCTCGCGCGAAATGTCCTCGAGAAACAGGGCGCCCGGGATGCGGGCTCGTAGCCGCACCGAGCCACTCGGGGTCGTCGAGTAGAGAGCCTGGTTCGATCCCGTCACCGCGGCGGTGAACCAGATCTCCCCGCGCGGGGACCACGCGAGGCCGCCGGCCCCTTCGAAGAAGCGGGAGATCGTCGTCTTGCGTCCGCCCCGGTCGACGAGAGCGACGAAACCTCCGGTGTCGCCGACCGTGGGATGCTCGATGAAGGCCACGCGTTCTCCGTCGGAGGAAACGCGTGGACTTTCCATCCAGCCTCCCGTCTCGTAGAGCGTCTTGCCGATGGGATACTCGAGGCGCGCCCGCCCGGGCACCGCTCGCACGACGGCGAGCGTCTTGCCGTCCGGGGCCCAGTCCGCCCACTCGACGCTGTCCAGGATGTCTCGCGGAGCCGCTCCGCCGGCGATCGCCAGCCGGGCCAGCGTTCCGCTGCGCTGGAAGAGGAACGGCACGTGTCGGTTCAGCGACACCGCCATCTCGCCGGATTTCGATATCGCGAGAACCTCCGTGCCGGAAAGGCCGAACGGTTTGGACTCGGGGGAGTCCGGCCGCACGACGTAGATCTCCATCGGGCCGCCTTCCCAGGACGCCGTGTAAGCCACGGCCTTTCCTTCCGGGTCGAACCTGGCCGATAAGATGCGGCCGCGGCGGAAGGTGAGCTGGTGGAACGACGGAGGCGTGACGCGCGCGAGCGCGCTCTCGGCGAAGTGCGTTACGAGCGCCGCGGCAACGGCGGCGGCCACGATCCAGGCCCACAGGGGAACGCGCCTCTTCGCCCGCGCGGACGGAGCCGCTCTCTCCCCCGAGACTCCCGAAATCGCCTCGATGTCGAAGGCAAGGTCGTGGGCCGAGTGGAACCGCTCCTCCGGATTCTTCTCCAGGCAGTGCCGCACGATCCGCTCGAGGCCCGGGTGGATGTTCTGGTTCGTGGCCGAGAGGTCCGGCGGATCTTCCTTGAGGATGGCGGACATCGTGTCGGCGGCCGAATCGCGGACGAAGGCGCGGCGGCCCGACAGCATCTCGTAGAGGACGGCGCCGAAGGAGAAGATGTCCGAGCGCGGGTCGGCCGGCTTGCCCCGCACCTGCTCCGGCGACATGTAGCCGAGCGTGCCCATCACGACTCCCGGCTCCGTCCCCGCGGTCTGCGTCGGCAGGCCGCTTTGCGGCGATGTGCCGGGCTCGCTCTCCGTCAGCTTGGCGAGGCCGAAGTCCAGGATCTTGACGCGGCCGTCTTTGGTCACGAAGAGGTTCTCGGGCTTCAAGTCCCGGTGGACGATGCCCTTCTCGTGCGCCGCGGCGAGTCCGCGCGCGATCTGCGCCGCGTAGTCGAGGCACTTGCGGACCGAAAGGGCTGCGCCGGAGAGGCGCGAGCGCAGCGTTTCTCCCTCGAGGAGCTCCGTCACGATGTACGGCGCGCCGTCGGCGGGATCGGTTCCGATGTCATGCACCGCGGTGATGTTGGGGTGGTTGAGAGCTCCGGCCGCCTGGGCCTCCTGCTCGAACCGCCGGAGCCGGTCGGGGTTCTCGGAGTAGGACGCGGGCAGGACCTTGATCGCGACGTCGCGCTTCAGCCGCTCATCCCGCGCTCGGTAGACCTCCCCCATCCCTCCCGCGCCGATCGGCGCAAGGATCTCGTAGGGGCCCAGGCGCGTGCCCGCAGAAAGCGTCATGGGGTCTTTCGGGATTCTATGCGCCTCCGGAGTTCGGGGTCCCTTACTCCGCTCGGGACGGGGGAAGAAAGTGATCGTGAGGCGGGAAAGGGAGCGGTGAGGGATTCACCGGACGCCGCTCGTCGAGTTCGGGATGATCGCCGTGCTTCGCACGACGTGGGTTACCGCTGGCCTTCGGCCAGCGTTGTCTACTGCGGTGGGCTGGCCTCTGGTGGCCGACTCGCCCACTGCCGGGGGTATGCCTCTGGGGTGGTCGGCTATCCGCCGGGTGAGGGAGGGCTAAGAGGAACGCCGTGGCTTGTCGAGTCGAGGATGAGGGTTGAGCGGAGCGCGGCCGGGCGGATCAGGCAAGCTCGAGCGCAATCGCGAGAGCCCGGTTGAGTGCCTCCAGCCTCGATCCGGAAAGCACTCCGACGTAGTCGGTCAAAGCCGATTTCGGAAGATTACGAGTTCGTCGCAATGAACGGCGCTCTCGTGCTTCAAACCTTCCTCCGGGCCGACCGACACCTGTGTCGAGAGGCCATGGCGAACGGAGTAGATCGGCGCGCAGGTGACGGTCGAAAACGAGGAGTCGATCAGCGTGGCACGGCTCACGATACAGAAGACTCGAGGTCGCTTCGGATCGCCTTTCGGATGTCGAACGCGGTAAAACTCTCCGCGCTTCACCCGTCGGCCTGATATTCGAGCACGTCGAGTGCCTCGGCGTTCAGGGACTTCGAGTGGCGATTCAGGATGGTCCGGTCCCGCGTCTCACGGCGGCGGCGATTCAAGAGGGAAATGCGATCCCAGGCCGCCGCCTCTAGGAATTCGGAGCGGTTCACTGTTGCTCCAGCCACCCGCTCGATCTCGAGCAGCAACTCTTTGGACAGGCTCACGGAGGTCTTCTCTCGCATGCCACGATTATGCTACCCGCACGCGCGAGCGGTGGCGCGCGCCTCGGAATGGCGAACGGCGCCCTGGTGTTCCACGAGAGTTGAACTGAAGGACGAGGCCTCAATGCGACAAACCGACACGCTGACTCGGCGTACCTTCCTGGCCTCCCTCGCCGCGGCCGGGGCGGCTGCGCTGGTTCG
>JBKJWL010000025.1:0-3309 GCA_046716885.1 Thermoanaerobaculia bacterium
ACGCTGGCACGGCAGTGGCTTAAGGGACACGAGCGCCACGGATGGTTTGCTCTGACCCCCGCCGCCTCGGATCCGGCCGTACTGATTTCTCAACTTGCAGGGATAGCAGCGATGGTCGCGCCGAACAGTGATCTGCGAGTGAAGGAACGACTGAAGTTCACAACCGATCCAGGGAGCGAATGGCGTCTACTGCTCGACATGTTGATCGAGGATCTCGCACTGAGTGACCCCACCGCTTGGATCGGAATCGACGACCATCAAGTCCTGATTTCCTCCCAATTTGGCGAGGCCATAGTCGAGGCGTTTGTCGCGAACGTGCCCTTCGGCGTGATGCTGGTTAGCCGGAGACGGCCAGCATGGGTCACGACTCGCATGCTTCTTTACGGTGAGATCACTGAACTAGGTCGAAACGATCTCGCCATGACGTACGACGAGGCGACGAAGGCTTTCGGCGCAGACACCGCCTTCATGCCGGGGCTGGTTCATTTGTGTGACGGGTGGCCGGCTGTGCTGGCGATCGCCGCGTTGAATCAATCAGAGAACGAGTTTCCCGAGGAACTCGACGTCCTGCCAAAGAACCTGTACGGATTCTTTGCAGACGAACTGTATTCGGGGCTCGATCCGACAACGGCTCGGGGCCTTGCCGGACTTGCTCTCGCGGGGGTCGATGACGCGGACGTGATTCGTGATCTCGGCGTCAAGGACGACATCCTCGCTCGCGGACTCGCAGCCGGGTGGCTGACGAGTGACGGGGGAGGGCCTGTTGAGTTCCATCCACTCCTTCGATCCTTCTTGTTGGCAAGACTCGAGACGGATGATCCCGACGGGTTTCGCCGCATCTGCCACGTTGTCGGAGAGACATTGATTCGACACCAGCTCTGGGACGCCGCTTTTCGACTGATCCTTGCCCACTCCGTGAATGCCCTAGTAGCCGTGCTCGTCGAGTCGGCATGGCGGGAGATGTGCCAGGCTGGCCGCGTTTCCACGCTGCGTGAGTGGCTTAGGCTTGCGGTTAGCTGTGGTGGCAGCTCTCCTCAGATAGCGCTCGCAACGGCTGAGATGTCCTTTCGATCAGGGCGGTTCTATGAATCGGAGGTTGTGGCTGCTGAGGTCGCCAGGTCACATCAAGAACCCTCCGTTCACGCTGAGGCACTGATCGCTGCGGGTCGTGCTGCTCATGCGGGTTCCCGGGAAGAGCGGGCCCTAGAGTACTTTCGGCAAGGCCGAGAAACCGCCTCATCTCTCAGCGACCGAAGCGCGGCAACCTTGGGCGAGCTCTCAGCGGCAATCGACCTCGAGCTTCCTGAGGCTGTGATGCTTCTCGAAGAACTAAGGGCTGAAGCGAGTTCTCATTCGCTCGAGCACAGAACGATTCTTGTAGGGCGAGCCATTGCGGTGGCGGCTCGGTTCGGCCTTCCGCCCGACTTGGACGAAGGCCGAAACGCATATCAGCTTCTGTCCGCTCTTCCTGACCCCATCGCACGAACTTCTTTTCGAAACTTGTTTGCGTACGCGCTGGCGATGGCCGGAATGACCACCGAAGCGACGTCCGTTCTCGATGATCAACGAGTGGACGCACAGACCTATCGCATTGACTTCGCGCACGCTCATACCGATGCCATTGGTGCATTGATCGCGCTCTTTGAGGGGCGATTCACAGATTGCGAACTTGCTCTCGCCAAGATCGAGGTTGAAGCGCTCCGTCGTGGAGATACGTTCCTTCTCGCCAATGTCGTATCCATTCGAACGCGGCTGTTGGTCTCCAGCGGTGAGTTCAGTGCAGCCATCGGGGCGGCCGTCCAGTTCGTAGGGGCGAGCACTGTTTCTATGCAAGGCGAGATCAACGCAAGCCATGCAGTCGCGCTTGCGTGCGCAGGACGTACCACCGACGCAATGGAGGTCGCCTTAGGAGCGGCGGCAATGACGCGATCCTCAGAGATCACGGTCATGGTTGAGTGCGTACGGGCCATCGTAACGATACAAGAAGGAAGGGCCGGAGCTTTCGCGGCAGCAACCAGATCGCTCGAAATCGCCAAGCGACTGGGAGCGTTGGAGTCATTTGTGACAGCGCTCAGAGGTTTCCCGGACATCGGAGCGGTTCTTCTTGGCTCGGCCGAAACGCGTCAATGCCTTGTGCCGGTGCTGAGCGCATGCAACGAGCTCGCACGGTACGAAGGAGCCGAGCTCGAGAGCAACACCATCGGCGCCTGGGGCGATCTATCTCCAAGGGAGCGAGAGGTTCTTCAGTTGGTCGCGATGGGCCTAACGAATCGGGAGGTCGCGGCACGTCTGTTCATCGCTGAGACGACGTCGAAGGTGCACGTTCACAACATTCTCGTGAAGCTAGGCGTGCCGTCGCGAACTGCGGCTGCGATGCGCGTTCCTCCGTCTGCCAGGCTCACGCGACTTGAGTAGAAGCCAGGACCTCGATCATCGAATCGTCAGAATCCCGCGTGACGACTCCGGCGCCGGCACGATACTCTGCCGGAGCACCCGCAAGAATGGCTTCAAAAGCCGCAACTATTGTGGTATCGAACTGGCTTTCGACCGCTTGGGCGAGCCGCAGTCGGGCGACTCGGCTGGGCATCGCCTCACGATACGGACGATCCGATGTCATCGCGTCGTACGCGTCCGCGACGGCGATGATCCGGGACAGCAGTGGGATGTTGTCCGCCGCCAAGCCGTCGGGATACCCGCATCCGTCGACTCGCTCGTGGTGATGTCGAACGATCAGAGAGATCTCGGCGTAGGTGTCGACCTTGCTCAGGATGCGTTCCCCAATGATTGAGTGCTCCTGCATCTGACGGCGCTCATCAAGGGTAAGTGGCCCTTCCTTTTCGAGTAGACCGGCGGGCAGGCCGATCTTTCCTATGTCGTGCACAAGTCCGCAGAGATGTACGAGTTGTTGCGTGGCGGCTGGCAGGCCGAGGCGATTCGCGATATCGCGTGAGTACGCGGCGACTGCGGCAGAGTGACCTGCTGTGTATCTGTCACGAGCATCCAGCGTCGCGACGAGAGCACTTGCGAACGAGAGATTGGCTCGCTCAAGCTGAACATTGACGGAGCTCAGATTCTCGGTGAGCGATCGTTGCCGCTGGTAAAGCCCGAACAGATGCTGAGCGGCTAGTGCGGGTGCCAGGAATAGAGGCAACGTCCACGGCGACAGTGTCGTGTAGACGTAGGCGAGGAGCGCGACGACCGGCGTATAGAGCGGAACCGACGCACCGAGCACAGGAGCGAGCGTGCGCGCGACCTCAAGTGGTCGCCCGGTGCCCCGCAATGTCACGGTCGTAGCGGCGAAGCACGTGT
>JBKJWL010000026.1:0-3997 GCA_046716885.1 Thermoanaerobaculia bacterium
CTCCTGCGCCGCGGCGGCGTCGGCCTCTGCCTGCTCCGCCTGCCGCTCGAGCGAGGACATCTGCTGCTGCGCGGCGGCGGCCTGCCGCTGCGCGTCGGCCAGCTGCTGCTGGGACTGCGCGAGCTGCGCTTGAGCGGCGGCCGTCTGCTCGCGGGCCGTAATGGCCTGCTCACGCGCTGAGAGCGCCTGCCGGTCGGAGGCGGCGGCCTGCCGCTCGGAGGCGGCGGCCTGCTGCTGCGCGGTCAACCGCTGGTCCTCGAGGGACGCCATCTCGGCGGCGCGCCGGGCGGCGGTCGCGGCGGCGGCCTGCTCGGCCAGCCGCCTCTGCGTGTCGCGGATCGCCGTCGAGGACAGGGACAGGCTGCGGCGCGCGTAGTCGGTGCCGATCTTGGTGCGCCCGGCCTTGTAGGAGTTGGTGGCCTGGGCGAGCGTGATGCCGGCGTCGCGCACGGCGTCCGCGTTGTACTTCTCGGCGCCCATCTGCTGGGCCTGCGCGAGGACCGACTGTGCCTGCACGAGGTCGATGGGCTCCACGCCCGTGTACCGCATGCCGCCGACCTGCTCGTTCCCGCGCCGGGCGCCGGGGGCGAGGCTTGACAGCGTCACCATGGTGCTCTTGGCTTTCTTGGCGGGCGGCGCGACCGACGAGAACACGGCCAGATCCGAGGGCTTCAACACGAGCGGGAAGGGCTCCGCCGTGACGAGCAAGGCGAACTCCTTCTGTCCAGTGCGGTACTCGGCGTCACCGCTCGGGTCGTGGACGATCAGCTCGCCCAGGTTCTCGGCCGCCCCGTCGCGGGCAACCGCCCACACGACATACGACGTGACGTCTCCAGAGAAGAGGACCGCGGGAGGGAGGTTCGAGTAGTCGATCTCGATGTGCGCCTGGCCCTCCTTGAACCTGACGGCGGCTTTCGCCTGCGCGGGGGCGACGCGGCTGGTCGAGACGAGCTGGAGCTTGACGGTCGATCTCTCCGGGTATTGAACGGCCGCGAGGTGGATGTCCGCCGCCGCTACGGGCAACGCCACCAGAAGGGCCGTCGCCAGGAAGGTCAGGGATCTGCGTGTACGCGTCATGACGATTCTCCTTCTCGAGTGTGCAAGGGCCCGCGAGCGGTGCGGGGGGAGAGAGAGAATATATGGACTGCCGGGGCCGGGCGTCAACCCGATCGGTCGCGGATCGGCCACTTCCGGGCGCCATCGCGCTCTTCTTTGGGAGCTGGCTCTCAGCCTATTTCATCATCGCGACCATCGCCTTCATGCAGCACCCCGCGGGCCTCGCGCTCGGCGCCGACGGCGCGTTGCGGCTGGCCCCGACTTCCGGGCCTTCCTCTTCAACCCGTGGGCGCCCGCGCAATACGCCCACAACATGGCCTCGACCGTCGTGACCGCCTCCATGGTCATGGCGGCGATGCGCGCCCTCTCTATCTGCTGCAGGGACGCTACCGCGAGCCGGCGCGCCTGTTCCTGCGGATGGGGCTCGCCTTCGGGCTGGTTTCGAGCGAGCTCGCCGCCTTCCCGACCGGCGACGCTCAGGCCAAGCTCGTCGCGCGTCACCAGACGATCGCCCCAGCCGCGATAGAAGGACGCTTCGAGAGCGGGTCGGACGCCGCCATCCCCCTGATCGGCAAGTCTCCCCGGCGGCCGGAGGCACGAGGATAGGATTCCACCATGAGCTCGGTTTCACCGGCCCGGGTGGGGCTTCCATGAGGCTCGGATGACGCGGACGGGGACCGTGCGGTGGCTGGTACGGCTGGCCTGGGGCGCGGGAGCGCTTCTCCTCCTCGTCTGGGGAGCCGAGCGTCTCCACTCCGTTCTGGGAACCCGGAAGGAGACGAAGCGGGAGGCGGAGCGTTCGATCCGAACCAGTCCGGGCGAAGCGGCCCCCGGCCTCGTGGATTTCACCCTCTGGTCGCCCAAGCGCGTCGAGGCCTACCGGGCGAGCCTTCGCGCGAGCGGCGCCGCCGCCGCGGTGGCCATGCTGCGGATCCCGTCGATCGGTCTGGAAGTACCGGTCCTCGACGGGACCGACGAGCTCACGCTCAACCGGGCGGTCGGGCGGATCGCGGGCACGGCCCGCCCGGGCGAGTCCGGCAACCTCGGCATCGCCGGTCACCGGGACGGATTCTTTCGCGGGCTCAAAAACCTGGCCCGCGACAGCCCCCTCGAGCTCGAGACCCTGGACGGCCGGCGCCTCGGCTACCGGGTGGAGGACATTCGCATCGTCTTACCCTCGGCGATCGAGGTGCTCGACCCGACGCCCGAACCCTCCCTCACCCTCGTCACGTGCTATCCCTTCTATTTCGTTGGTTCCGCACCCGAGCGGTACATCGTGCGGGCGGTCCTCGTCTCGGCTCCGGCGGGGCCGTAGGGCAAGACGGTTCGCTTTCCGCACTAAGATCAGCCCCTCGATGACCGAAACGGCAGCCAACGGGCCGCGCCCCGCCGCCCGCGCCTCCCAGGCTCACTTCCACGTCGTGCGGGAGGAGCTGCGGCTCCGGATCCTCCGCATCGTCGAGGCGGCGGGCACGGCCCTGCCGTTTCTCTCGCAGACGGTCTACCTCGCCGGCAACGCGAGCGCGCGGTTTCCCGGGGCGCCGCGCGCGTGAGGCTCTCCGCCCGGAGGTGGACGGCGGGAGTGCTCGCCGCCGCGGCGGCGGGTGCGGGCGCCCGGGCGGACGCGCCCGAGTCGCGCGCCGCGGCGGGCTAGGGTTTCGAGCGGTCCGTAGACGCGGTTCTCCAGGGCGACGCCGGCCGGGCGCGGCTTCACCTCGACGGGGCCCTCGCGCCACGGCCGCCGATGTGGGTTCAGGATGCAGCCGGCGCGATGCCGGAAATCGCCGACCCGGCCCCCAAGCCCCAGTGGATCTGGATCGGCGCCGGCGCCGCCGTCGCGATCCTCGGCTCGGCATACAACGCCTTCTCGGAAGAAACGGAGTTCCCTTTTCACGTGACCAACGAGGGCTGGTTCGGCCGCGACACCTACGCGGGTGGCGCCGACAAGACTTCGCACTTCGTCTCCTACTACGCCGTGACCCGCATCATGAGCGAGTTCAACCTGGCCTTCGGCGCGTCGCGCGATCAGGCGGCTCTCCTCGCCTCCGGCGTCTCGCTTCTGGCGGGTGTCGCGACCGAGATCGGCGACGGCACGAACCGATACGGCTTCTCGTGGGAGGACGTGGGGATGGACGCCCTGGGCGCCGCAGCCGGGCTCGCCGTCCTCCATTTCCGGGTGGACGACCTGATCGGCTTCCGTTACGGGCTCGTCCCTGCGCCGGAGTCGGACGTCTTCGGGCTCGGGAAGGACTACTCACTCGAGATCTATACGGGCGACCTGAAGATCGCCGGGCTTTCCCGCCGGGCGGGCTTCAACGCGGGCCCCGCGCGGTTCCTCCTTCTCTCCGCGAGCTTCGGGGTCAAGGGGTATCCCTACTCGCCGCCCGAGATCCGTCAGCGTCAGGTCGGCCTCGAGCTGGGAATAGACTTCGGCGAGGTCCTCGAGGCCGTGGGCGTTCCGCGGAACAGGTGGTGGGGGACGATCCTGTACACGCTGTTCGACATCCTCCGCATCCCGTACACCGCCTGGGGCTTCCGCTACGACCTGAACGGCAAGAAGTGGTACGGACCCGACACCGGCGACAGTTTCTCGGGGGGTGAGGCCTCGAGGAGACGCAGGCGATGACGTCTCAAAAAACGCTCTTTCAGCGCACGGTGCGCGTGACCTACCCGCTGAAGGAGGGCCGGATCGTCCTGCGCACACAGCACAACTGGGACGAGGACCTCGAGCCTCTCACGCCCGAGGGGGAGGGCCACACCTTCACGTTTTCGGTCGAGTCCGAGACGCCCTTCCTCTACGTCAAGCCGTGCCTACGCATCGGGGAGGAAGTCCATTTTCCTCCCGGGGCGAACAAGCTGCTCTTGATGACCGAGCCCGATACCCGGCCGATGTACCCGCATTTCCTGACGCTCGGCGGCGGCGGCTTCGCTCCGCCGCTGG
>JBKJWL010000027.1:0-2924 GCA_046716885.1 Thermoanaerobaculia bacterium
ATGCCGGAGGGCTCTCGGCGGACGACCTGATCCTCGTGCGGGGTTTCGACTTTCCGCTCGAGCACGCGGAGGCGTTCGAGAGGCACCGGGAGCGGATGTCGCGCGCGGCAGAGGAGCTCGGCATGGAGCTCGTGGACGTCTCGACCAACCTGCGGGAGACGCGGCTGCGCGAGGCCTCCTGGGAGGATCTGTGGCACGGCTCCGCGCTCGGCTCGGTCGGTCTCGCCCTCGAGCGCCGCTACAGTTTCCTGCTCGTCGCCTCGACTTCCTCGTACGGGGAGCTCGAGTCCTACGGTTCGCATCCCATGACCGACGCCCTCTTCTCCACGCAGTCGACGCGGCTGCTCCACGACGGGGCCTTCGACACCCGCTTGGACAAGATGGAGTACCTGGCGGGCTCGATCCTGGCGCTCGAGCGCCTCCACGTGTGCTTTCGTGAGATCTCGGACCTCAATTGCGGCCGCTGCCGCAAGTGCTTGCTCACGATGCTCGGTCTCGCGTTGTGCGGCGCGGGCGATCGATGGCGCACTTTCCCGGCGGGCGGGCCCGACCTCGAGCGCGTGGCGCGGATCTTCATCACCACCGAAGGCCAGGAGAGGGGAGTCCGCCGGCTGCGCGCTCTGGCCGTCCGGCGGGGACGCCGCGACATCGTCCGCGCGATCGATCGGGCGCTTCGCCGCTCGGCCCTCGTCGGGGCCGCGGTCCGCGCCCGGGATGGCGCCGGCCGGGCTCGGGGCCGCTCGACGATGACCCGCCGGATCCGGCGCTCGCTGGTCTCCCGGATGGTTCGGTGAGCGTACGTGCCGGGGAGGCCCGTCCATGGAGCTGATCGGCGCACGAACGACTCCGTCGCCCCTCGGGCCCGATCGTCTGCGCCTCGTCGGAGAGGTGGCGTACGACGACCGCCCGGGAGAGCGGGAAGACTACTGGTTCGATGTGGCCGCCGAGCACGCGAGCTTCTTGAGTAAGACGGGCAACCCGTGGCTGGCGTGTTTGCTCCCTCTGGCCGCGACCCTGGGGGAGACGCTGCGAATTCCCATGCCCGTTGATCGCCTGCTCCTGAGAAACGCTCGCGAGCTTCCCTGCATCTGGAAGTCCTGGTACCCCGAGCTGCACCGAGTCGAGGTGATCGCGGAGGCCGAATCCGAGAGCCGCACCGGGGGCAGTCGCGCCGGGTCGTTCTTCACCGGCGGCGTCGACTCGTTCTTCACGGCCCTGCGCAGCACCGAAGGGGGCGCGATCCCGACCGACGACCTGATCACGGTGGGTGGATTCGACATCCCATTGGCCAATCTCGCCGCCTTCGAGCGCCGCAGGGCGCGGCTAGGGGCCGTCGCCGCGGAGCTCGGCAAGACGCTGGTCGACGTCGTCACGAACCTCCGCCAGACGCGGCTCGAGACGGCGGGATGGGGACGGCTCTTCCACGGCGGCGCGCTGGCGAGCGTGGGCCTGGCGCTCGAAGGGCGTTATCGCCGGCTGCTGATCCCCTCGACGCACACGTATGGGCGCCTGGTGCCGCTGGGATCGCATCCGCTCACGGACCCTCTCTTTTCCACCACCCGCACCGAGGTGCTCCACGACGGCGCGACGTACGATCGCTTCGGGAAGCTCGAGTACCTCTCGCGTCACCCGGTTGCGTTGCGCAATTTGCACGTCTGCTTTCGGGCCGTGTCGGATCACAATTGCGGCTCCTGCGAGAAATGCCTGCGTTCGATGACGGCCCTCGAGCTCTTGGGCTGCCTGTCGTCCGCCGAATCCTTCCCGGTCAAGCGGCTGGACGTCGGGCGCGTCGCGCGGGCGTACCTGGGGCACCCGGGGCTCGAGGCGTACTACCGCCCGATCCGGGCCGGGGCCGTCGCACGCGGCCGGCGGGACGTCGTTCGGGCTGTCGACCGGGCCGTGAAGCGGTCGCGCGTGATCCGCCGCCTGATGGCGATCCCCGATTGGCTGAAGCCAAGACGGGGGCTCTGGCGGGCGGCGGGGCCGATCCGCCGCGTCCTGCTCGCCGGGGAGATGGTCTAGCCGTGAAGATCGCGCACATCTATCCGAAATACGACACCAACACGGGAGATCACTTCGTGCAGCTCGGGATTCTCAAGCTGCTGCGCGAGCGGCTCGGGGAATTCGACTACGTGCCGCTGTCCAACAAGCGCGACTGTCCGGATGCGGCGGAACCCGTCGGAATCACGCGGCAGAGCCTGCCGGTCATCAACGGCACCGATCTGCTCGTGATCGGCGGTTCCAACCTGTACGAAGTCGGCAACGGCCGGTGGGGCGTCGTCGTGGAGCCGGAGGCGCTGGACGTGCTCACGGTGCCCGTCCTCCTCATCGGCATTGGAAGCGGATGGTCCTTCGCGTTTCCGCAGTTCCCCGAGATGCCCGAGCCGGTCGCCGCGGAGATCCGGCGGCTCCACGAGCGGGCGCGCGGAAGCTCCGTCCGGGACGACCTGACGGCGCGCGTGCTCGCCCGGCATGACATCGGTCCGTGCACGGTGACCGGCTGCCCGGCGGGTTTTCTGGCCCAGGAACCGCTGCGCCCCGTCGGGCGCGGGGTCGTCGGCATCCCGTTCCTCCCGCGCCGCATGCACGCCCGGCCGTCCCTTTCGCCCGCCACCCGGCGAAGCACGACCTACCAGCGGCGCCGCCAGATGACGACTCTCTTTGACGGGCTCCTCGAGTCTCTACGGGCCGAAGGCGTTGAGACGCACGTCCTCGTCCATGACGCCGCGGACCTGCCGCTCGCGAAACGACTGCTCGGAAGCGGCTACACCTACGAGAAGGACCCGACCCGGATGCTCGACGCGATCCGGGTGTGCGACGTCATCGTGGGCTTTCGGCTGCACGCCGGCATTGCCGGACTCGGCTTCGGGATCCCGGTGATCCCGGTGCTGTCCGACGGCCGCAACGCCGCCTTCGCCGAGACG
>JBKJWL010000028.1:0-2976 GCA_046716885.1 Thermoanaerobaculia bacterium
GCGCTACGCGTTGCAACCAGTCGCCCGGCCACCAGGTCAGGGCCCTGGTCGGACGGGATTCAGCGCATCGTCACTAGCGCGTACAGCCGCCCGAGGCGGCCACCGCCCCGAACATACCAGCGTTTCCGTTGGGATTATTCACCGACATGGGAATGCTCCCCATGGTCTTGTCGTGCAACATGTTGCAAGCTCCCACCCACACGGTGTTCGGGTCGCCGCCCGGACCGGCGATAGCAGCACCTGCCATAGCCACCATCAGAATCGCGCTGCTGACGATCGCCAAACCAACACGTCTCATGCTCTGCTCCCCCCATCTTGTTCGCCGCGGGATCATACGCGCCTCATATAGCCGCTCAGCGAATCCAGGGGTGGGCAACAGAGGGCTCGAACCTCTGACCTTCTCCGTGTAAAGGAGCGCCGTGTGAGCGCTGTGCTTCCGTGCTCACCGTAGCAGGCGAAACAGACGCAGTTAGACGCTCTGAGGAAGATGACAAACCTGCGAGACCGCGCATGCGGTCGAGCACAGCCCTGGATCCCGAGCCTTGTAGCGGTGACTTGGTCAGCAGGCGGGTACCCCGCATCTTCGGGATCGCCGAAGTCGCACGGGCACGGGTTCTTCGCGGCGACGATCTTGGACGATCTTGACGGGGTGCCCGGAAACGCAGCCGAGACGCCCGCGCGAGCAATCGTGATGCGGCCCTCGTCGAGGAACTCTGCCCACACAGCTTCGGCGCGTGACCGTCTACTGTCGGATGGTCAACGTCCAGGACTGGCGCGGCGGCACGGGCTCCGGGCCCCTTCGTTCGCTCGACCGCAACGAGTAGTACGTCGCGCGGGCTGCGTAGTGCTTTCGGTCGATGATCTCGACCCTCACGCAGAAGCTCCCGGTATGGTCCACCCTTGCTGAACCCTCAGGTCCGCCAATCACAGAATGCAGGTGCCCGCCGGAGCCGATGCCCGGGAAGTACGTTCCGGTCTGCACGGCATCATTGGCGAACACGTCGAGCCGGAGCTGATCCGCGCTCGTCGTCCACGACATCCGCCACGGACCGACGGCGTCGAAGATCGCCGTATAGACCGTGTCGTTTCCATCACGGCGTCCTTGTTGTCGAGGCTCCGGCAGCTCACCAGCGAAGCGAAGGCCGTCGGAGAGCGACTCCGGAGCGACCGGGCGATCCGCCTGAGTGCAGAAGTGATACGGCGTGCACCCGCTCGGCGCAAAGAGGACTGCAACGGCCAGCCCGATCGTGGCGACGCCGCCGAGTAGACCGGCGCCACGGGCCCTGAGCAGGCCGAGGATTCCGCTGGACGGGCCCTCCTGGCCAAGGGTCTCACCTGGTTCTGAAGCCGCGGCATGCGCTTCGCTTGAGGCAGGGCGGGCGTACAGTTCCGCCGCGCGCAGCGTGCTGGCTACGACCGCGACAACGAAGAGGAGCGCGGCGGCGAGGAGGGCGACCAAGGTACCGGCGACAAGGAGCCCTTGCAGGGGCTCGCAGACACTGCTCGGCCCCAAGCCTCCTCCAGACCTGCCGAGACCGACGACAAACAACAGGCAAGCGATGCCGAACCATTTCCACCAGGGCCGGCCACCTGCGACACGCCTGCTGCTCCGACCCGAAGTCACCTCCGTGCCCCAGGCGTGCGTGGCGACCATATGCTGCTCAAAACTCGTCAGCACCATCGGAATCGAAGTCACTGAACCGCGCAGCTTCACAGCAGACCCTCGATCGTCTCAAGCCGGCGGAGATTATCGAGGACGCGCGGTCTGGATGGTCGCGGGCCACTACACGGCATGGTGCGCCGCGGCGCCCGGCTGACGGCGCGATCAAATTGACAGTGATCTACCAGCAACGAAGCTCCACCTAGCCCTGGATCCTGCACGCGCTCTTGTTCTGGGCCGGGAGCGAGCGGCGGAAGGATGCAGCAAGGACCGCCAAGTCCGCGAGCTCGGACGGGTCGCGATCGCTGAACGCATCGCGAGACGCTCCTTTTCGGAAGCCAGGTCTGCGCCGTTAAATGCTCCCTGAGCGCTGTGGCTCTGGGAGGGGCGGAGTTTCGCCCGCCGTACCCGCAATGCAGGCCGCAAATACGGCCTTCAGTGGGCAACAGAGGGTTCGAACCTCTGACCTTCTCCGTGTAAAGGAGCGCCGTCTGAGCGCTGTGGTTCCGTGCTCACGGTAGCAGGCGAAACGGCCGCAGTTAGACGCTGCGGGGACTCGCTAACGGCCCACGCGATGCCGATCAGTCGGAGGCGACAGGCGCCGGGCGAAAGGTGACGTAGCTGACAACGGCCCGGAAGCCCATCGCGCGGTACATCGAGAGTGCCATCTCGGAGGATTGGAGCACGATCGTGTCGCAACCCCAGGCGCGACCCGCCGCCACCGCAGCCCAAGTGGCCGCGGCACCCACGCCGCGGCGCCGGGCGTCCGGAAGCGTTCCTACGTTGTAGACGCCGGACGTGTCGGCGGTACGGATGGCCAACGACGTTCCGGCCGGCCTGCCGTCGAGATACGCGGTGAACAGGCGCACCTCCGGATCTGCGGCGAACGATGCGGGGAACATCCGCACCGCCAGTTCGGCGGTCATCCCCTTGTTGATGTGGAGCTCGCGATGCTCTTCGAGAGCCTGCCGACCCTCGACCGAACGGACCGTCACGCCAGGCGCGTGCGGAGGCGGCTCGGGCGCGGGCCGGAGGACCATGCCGGGGTAGAGCGATGCCTCTCGCTGTAGGCCGAGCCCGAGCGGGACCGCGGCGAGCCCGGAGGCCAGTTCCTCACGGATCCAGACCCGATAGGGCACGTCGAAGCCGGCGACCCATCGCAGGGAGGCAGCGAGATCGGACGCGTTCGCCGGCTCGATCACGATGCACCCGTTGAAGATCCCGATCGGCAGACGGGTCGTGAACGCCGTGACCGCGCCGAACGGACGGATCGCTCCCGCGGGGATGTGCTCGACCAGCTTGCGGTAGGCGCCGAC
>JBKJWL010000029.1:0-9010 GCA_046716885.1 Thermoanaerobaculia bacterium
CTCGCCGGCGAGCCGATCGTCGTGGTGCGGGGCGAGGACGGCAAGCTGCGGGGCTTCTTCAACGTGTGCCGGCACCACGCCGCGGCCGTGATGACGGAGGAGGAGGGGAAGGCCCCGATCCTGCGCTGCCCCTACCACGGCTGGACGTATTCGCTCGCCGGGGAGCTCAAGGGCACGCCGGATTTCGCCGGCGTGTGCGGCTTCGACAAGGCGAAGAGCGGATTGACGCCGGTCGAGACGGCGAGCTGGGAAAAGTTCGTCTTCGTCCGGCTCGAGCCGGGCGGCCCGCCGCTCGAAGAGTCGCTCGGGCCCCTCGTCGCCCAGTTTGCGAAGCTCGACCTCGCCCGTTTCCACTTCGTGGAGCGGCGGCGCTGGACCTTCGAGTGCAACTGGAAGGTGTTCGCCGACAACTACCTCGACGGCGGGTATCACGTGCCGCATCTCCACAAGAGCCTCTCCTCCGTCCTCGACTACAGCCAGTACATGATCGAGACCGGCCAAAACTGGTGTCTGCAGTGGAGCCCCATCGACCACTCGAACGCCGACGGCGACGTTGCGGCGGTGCGCGGCGGCGACCGGGCGCTCTACTACTGGCTCTACCCGAACTTCATGATCAACTGGTACGAGGGGGTCATGGACACTAACCTCGTCCGCCCTCTCGGCGCGGGCAAGGCCGAGGTCATCTTCGACTTCTACTTCACCGACGTCTCGACCCCCGGGGCGATCGCGAAGAACAAAGCCTCGATCGACGTCGGCAACCGGGTGCAGGACGAGGACCTGGCGATCTGCGATTCGGTCCAGCGGGGCCTCGGGTCGCGCGCCTACCGGGCGGGGCGGCTCTCGGTGCGCCGCGAGGGGGGCGAGCACCTGTTCCACCGGCTGCTCGCGTCCGACCTGAAGGCGGGCCTCTCTACGGCGTAGGGGTGCGCGGGTCTCCCTGCTTCCAGAGCGCGATCTCGTCGGTCAGGCGCTGCGTGACGCCCTCCGCCGGCAGGGGCCGGCTGACCCAGTAGCCCTGCATCTCGTCGCAGCCGTACTCCTGCAGCCGGAGGAACTGCTCCTTGGTCTCCACCCCTTCCCCGATGACGCTGAGGTTGGAACCGTGGGCCAGCGCCACGATCGCCCGCACGATGCCGGCGTCCGCCGGGTTGGTCGGCAGATCCGACACGAACGAGCGGTCGATCTTCAGCGAGGTGATCGGGTAGCGCTTGAGGTAGCTCAGCGACGAGTAGCCCGTGCCGAAGTCGTCGATCGCGATCCCGACGCCCATGGCGCGCAGCTGGTTCAGGTTCGCGACGACGATCTCGGCGCCCTCCATCGCGATCGACTCGGTGATCTCGATCTCCAGGTTCCGGGGCTCGAGCCCCGCCTCCGAAACCGCTCTTTCCACGGTCTGGACGAGGCTACGCTCCCGGAACTGGCGGGCCGAGAAGTTGACGGCCATCCGCAGGCCGAGCCCCGTCTCGTCCCAGGCCTTCAGCTGCTTGCAGGCGGTGCCGAGGACCCACTCCCCGAGCGGCAGGATGAGCCCGGTTTCCTCGGCCGCCGGAATGAACGCTCCGGGCATGACGAGCCCGCGCTCCGGATGCTGCCAGCGGACGAGCGCCTCGAGACCCACGATCCTCCCCGAGTGCAGGCTCACGAGCGGCTGGTAGTGCAGAACGAGCTCCTCACGGTCCAGGGCGAGCCGCAGGCCGTTCTGCAGGTCCAGCCGCTCGAAGGCCATGGCGGTCAGCTCGGGCGTGCAGAGCTGAAAGTTGTTGCTGCCGAGCTCCTTGGCCCGGTCCATCGCGGCGTCGGCGCTGCGCAGGAGCGTGTCGGCGTCCTGGCCGTCGTCGGGGTAGGTCGCCACGCCGATCGAGGACGTGACCTCGAGCGTGCGGCCGTCGAGCTCGAACGGTCGGGCGGTCAGGGACAAGAGCTTCTGGGCGAACCGGCCCATGTCCGCGGTCTGGCGCAGGTCCGGGACCAGGACGAGGAACTCGTCCCCGGCGACTCGCGCGACGACGTCCACTTCCCGGACTCCCCGTTTGAGGCGCAGGGCCAGAGACTGCAGCAGATGGTCCGCCACGGAATGTCCGAAGTGGTCGTTGATGAACTTGAACCGGTCGAGGTTCAGCGAGACGATCGCGAGCCGGCGCTCGTGCCGCCGCGCCTGCGCCACCTCGAGCTCAAGCCGCTCCATGAAACGAGACCGGTTGGGGAGCTTGGTGAGGGGATCGACGAAGGCGCGATCGACGTGGTGCGCCTCGGCACGCCGGCGCTCGGTGACATCGAGGAGCGTTCCGACGATCGCGGTCCGCCCCGCCGATTCCGCCGCGGACTCGTAGACCTCCACGTCGATCCGTTGGCCGTCCCTTCGGATCATTCCGAAGCCGTAGGGGCCGTCCGAGGTCGTGCCCGGGAGGGTTCTTTCCAGCCGTCCGAGGACCGCGGCCCGGTCCTCGGGGGCGACGAGCGACGCGATGGAGGAGAAGCCGAGGAGGTCCTGGGCCGAGTAGCCGAGGAGGGCCGCGAGCTTCGGGCTGGCGTACCGGTACCGCTCGTCCTGGATCACATAGGTGCCGACCGGCGACTGTTCGATCAGCTGGCGAAACTCCGGGTCGGAGAAGGAGCCCGGGCGGCCCCGGGCGCGCGTAGGCTGAGTGTCGTCTGCACGCGCGTCGTCCGGCCGCTCTTTTCCGCCGCTGTCGGTCGGCAAGCTCATGTTAAAACTTTTGCTGGAGAGGCTCTCCATTGTACCCGGAGTCGCTTCTTCGGGGGGGTGGACGACGCGGGGCCGGTCTAGGCGGACCGAAGCGTGATCGGCACCACGCTGGCTGTCAGGCGGGACGCCTCGACGGCGCTCGCTCGGACCGAGGCGATCGCCGGCTCGAGAGCCGCGAGGAGGTGCTCGAGCTCCGAGGCGAGGCCGATCGAGCCGCGCTCCTCGGCTTCCACGCGACTCTCGGCGAGGCGGCGGCAGAACATTCTCAGGTCGTTCCAGCGGCCGAGGGTCTCCTGCAGGGCCCTCTCGCGCGCCGCGTGCGTCGCCCACTCGGCGAGGCCCATGGCGGAGAGGTCCTCCGCCAGGTAGCGCGCCTTCTTGACCGCGAGGCGATAACGGTGAAGCGCCGCGTCGTCCCGGCCCTCGAGCGACCGGCCGACGGATTCTTCGGCGCGCCGGCGGGCGCGCGCGATGCGATCCGCGCCTGGACTCCTCTTCCGGTGCGCGAGTCGGCCGACGCTCCGGACGAGGCCGTGGATCGCTGGCCCGTCGCCGGCGCGCGCGAGGCGGCGTTCGCCGCGGGCGGCCAGCTTCTCCCAGCGCGCCGTGAGCGCGGTCACGGCATCCGGTGAGAGAAAACCAAGACGCCCGACCCGCGCGAGAAGCTGGCGGTCGACCTCGAGCTGACGCTGCGGCGCCAGAGAGCGCGCCATCGCGCGGGCCTCGCGCGAGAGGCGCTTCTTTCCGAGCGCGCTCGCGGTGGCACTCAGCCGCCGGAGGGCGACGCGCAGATCGTGGAGGCCCTCGGGGTCGCCGCGCTCGAGCGCCTTGCGCGCGCGTTCCAGGGACAAGGCGCGGAGCTTCCAGATTGAGGCAGGTTCGCGCACGGCGCGCTATTATAGTGAGACGAAACCGGAAAGCCGCTTTACGCGCTCTTCACACCGTCTTCACGGTGTTCCGCCGCCTCCCCGGGAGAATGAGGCCGCCATGCGGACCCTCGCCGCCATCGACATCGGCACCAACAGCATCAAGCTGCTGGTCGCCAACGTGGAGGACGACGGAACCCTCGAGGTCCTGTCGCGCGAGAAGGCGATGGTTCGCCTGGGCAGCGAGACCCTTCGGACGGGGCGCCTGTCGCCCGAGGCCATCGAAGCAGGGGTGTCGACCGTCGAGCACCTGGTCAAGCTCGCCGAGTCCTCCGGTGCGGAGGTTGTCCGGGCCGTGGCCACCTGCGCCGTGCGGGAGTCCGCCAACGCGGAGGACTTCGTCCAGGCGGTCAAGAAGCGCACCAGCGTGCGCGTTGAAGTCATCTCCGGAGAGGAGGAGGCGCGGCTGATCAACCTCGCTCTCCGGAGCGAGTTCCCCGCCCAGCAGGATCCGCTCTTCCTCGTGGACATCGGCGGCGGCTCGACCGAGCTCGTCATCTCCGACGGCTCGCGCGTGCTTTCGACTGAGAGTCTGCCCCTCGGCGTCGTTCGCCTCGTCGACCGGTTCGGCCGCAACGATCCCCCCTCGGACAAGGACCGGAAGGCAATGAAGAAGGCGATCCGGCGGGTGGGCCGGCGCGCCGCCGACGCCGTGCGCAAGAAAGGCTTCAAGACCTGCGTGGGCTCCTCCGGCACGATCCAGTCGCTCTCGCTCGTCCACGAGGCCGCGGTCCTCGGCCGGGAGCCGAGCCCCACCGGCCACCGCACCCTCACGCGCGCCGGCCTGAAGAAGGTCAACCGCCTTCTGCGCAAGACGACCGAGAAAGAGAAGCTCCACGTCCCCGGCCTCGATCCGCGGCGGCGCGACATCGCCGTCCCGGGCGGCATCCTGCTCGCCTGGATCCTCAAGCGCACCGGGGCCGACGCGATTCTCGTCGGGGAGCGGGGCCTCCGGGAGGGCCTGCTGCTCGACTATTTGGCGCGGCACGGCGAGACGCGCATCCCCGTCAATCGCGACATGCGGGCCCGCAGTGTCGATCGGCTGCTCCGGCGCGGCAACGCCGAGGTTCTCCACGCGGCGCACGTCGCGCGCCTCGCGCTGGAGATCTTCGACCAGACGCACGCACTTCACCAGTTGACGGCGGCCGAGCGGGAGTGGCTCCAGTACGGGGCGCTGCTCCACGACATCGGTTGCTACATCGGCTACTCGAAGCACCAGAGGCACTCCTACTACCTGATCACGCACGGAGACCTGACGGGCTTCTCGGCCGACGAGATCGAGGTGCTGGCGTCTCTCTCGCGCTACCACAAGGGCGGGCGGCCCAGGGCTTCCCATGACAACTGGCGCCGCTTGAACCCGTATCTGCAGGCCGCGGTCGAGAAGCTCGCCGCGATCCTCCGGATCGCCGACGGTCTGGACCGGAGCCACCGCCAGGTCGTCACGGGCGTTTCCTGCCGCGTGCGGTCGCGCAAGATCGAGTTCGAGGCGAGCGCCAGGGCCGACTGCGAGCCGGAGCTCTCGGCGGCGCGCAAGAAGGCCGACCTGTTCGAGCGCGTCTACGACCGCTCCGCGGCGTTCCGCGCGGTTCCCGCGGAGCGCGCTGAAGAGGACTTGCAGAAGGACCTGGAGATGATTTCGGCCGAGGCGCTGTGGAACTGAGGCGAGCGTGAAAGAACATTTTTCCGAGCAACTCGAAGATCTTCGCCGCCAGCTCATCCTCATGGGCGGCGAGGTCGAGGGGCAGATCCACCGTTCGATCGAGGCCTTAACCGAGATGGACGCCGAGAAGGCGCGCTCTGTGATCGCCGCCGACGAGGACATCGACCGGATGGAGTTGGGCATCGAGGACTCCGCGATCGCGCTCCTCGCCCTCCAGCAGCCGGTCGCCGTGGACCTCCGGTTTCTCGTGGCTGTTCTCAAGATCAACAACGATCTGGAGCGGATCGGCGACCATGCCGTAAACATCGCGGAAGGCGCCGAGCGACTGGCAGGCCAGCGCCCTTTCAAGCCGTTCATCGACATCCCGTACATGGCCGAGGTCGCCGAATCGATGCTCAAGCAGTCGCTCGACGCGTTCGTCAACCGGGACGCCGAGCTGGCGCGCAGGGTCATCCGGAAGGACGACATCCTCGACGAGAAGAACGTCTCGATCATCCGGGAGCTCTTGACTTACATCGCGGAGTACCCCGCGCTGACGACCTACTGCATCGAGCTCATCTCGATCTCCAAGAACCTGGAGCGCGTCGGGGACCTCGCCACCAACATCTGCGAAGACACGATCTTCATGGCCGAGGCCCGCTGGGTGAAGCACCACGCGTCGGAGCTGCCCTAACACCCGAGTCGTTCCCCATGAGCCCCACCTTTCTCTGGGGCGTCGCGACCTCGGCTTATCAGGTCGAGGGCGCGCCGGACAACGACTGGACCGAGTGGGAGCGGTGGGACCGACTCAAGGTGCGGGGCGAGCGTTGCGGCGCGGGCAGCGGTCACCGCGAGCGCTGGCGCGCCGACCTCGAGCTCCTGCCGTCGCTCGGGGCCAACGCCTACCGCTTTTCCCTGGAGCGCAGTCGCATCGAGCCCGAGCCCGGCCGCTTCTCGGAGGTGGCGCTGGCCTTCGAGGTCGAACGGGTGGCCGCGCTCGCGCGCCTCGGGATCGAGCCGTGCGTGACGCTCCATCACTACACACACCCGCGCTGGTTTTGGGAGGCCGGCGGTTGGGAGAGCCCAGGCAGCGTCGCCGGCTTTCGGCGGTATGCGGAGGTCGTCGCCAACGCGCTCGGGCCCCGCGTGCGGTGGTGGGTCACGCTGAACGAGCCCATCGTGTTCCTGCTCGGCGGATACCTCGGCGGGCTCATCCCGCCCGGTCAGAAGAGTTTTGCCGCGGCCGCTCGCGCTCTAGAGCACCTCCTGCGCGCTCACGTCGAGGCCGCGGCGGTCATCCGGAGCAGGATCGCCGGGAGCCGCGTCGGGATCGCGCACAACATGCTCGAGTTCGCCCCGGACCGGCGCGACAGCGCGCTCGATCGCCGCCTCGCCCGCGACGGGGAGCGGCTCTACAACACGGCGCTGCTCCAGGCGATCGCCACCGGTGACGTCGACTGGAGGTTTCCGGGGCAGGGCCGCGCGCGGTTCCGTGTGCCCGAGCTTCCGGAAACCAACGATTACATCGGCGTCAACTATTACAGCCGGGTGCACATTCGATTCCGCGGACTGCCGGGAGCGATCGGTGAGTTCTTCTACCGCGACCCCGCCTCGCGGGGGCTGACCGACACCGGCTGGGAGGTGCACCCGGACGGCTTCGACGCCGTGCTTCGTCAGGCGGCGGAAGGCGGAAAACCCATCGTCGTGACGGAGAACGGCATCGCGACGGGAGACGACCGCCGGCGTCAGGACTTTCTCCGGGAGCACGCGCTCGTGCTGGCGCACCGGCGCGCGGCCGGAACGCCGATTGAGGGCTATTTCCACTGGTCGCTTCTCGACAACTTCGAGTGGCTGGAGGGATTCCGGCCGCGATTCGGGCTCTTCGAGGTGGACTACGCGACGTTTGCCCGGCGCCGGCGGCCCTCGGCGAACGTCTTCGCCGAGCTCGGCAAACGCTTCCTCAGGGAAGCGGATGCGCCGTCTTCCGCCTCTTCGCGAACGTGACGTACTCGCCCGCCCCGGCGCCGCGCGCGAGCGCCAGCGTCCGCTCGAAGCCCCATCCGACCTCGGCGGGCGCGTGGGCGTCCGAAGAGAAAGTCACGGGAATCCCGACGGCCACGATCTCCCGGAGCAAGCGCGGCTCCGGATAAGCCTCGGCGATCGGCTTGCGCAAGCCGGCCGATGAGATCTCGACGGTGCAGCCGGCTTCTTTCGCGGCGGCGATCGCGCCCCGTTCGGCCTGCGACCGCGGCGCTTTCGGGCGGTGACCGAACTTCTTGGGCAGATCGAAGTGCGAAAGGACGTCGAAGAGGCCCGTGCGGGCCGCCCGGGCGAGGAGCCGGTAGTACTCGTCGTAAAGCTTCTCGGTCCCCTCGCGAGCAAAGCGGCGCGGGGAGTCGTCCGGATCGTCGATCCAATCGCCCGCGACCCAGTGGACCGAGCCGAGCACGAGATCCCAGTCCGCGCGGGAGAGCCACCGGCGGAGCTCGTCCTCGCGGCCCTCGGCGTAGTCCGCCTCGATCCCCAGCCGTACAGCGATCCGCCCGCCAAACTCCTCACCCAAGGCCTCGACCTCCTGAACGTAGCCCTCGAACTGGTCCTCACGCATCGCGAGCTTCGGATCGCGGTCGGCCTCGGGCAGGAAATACAGAGGAATGTGGTCGGTGAAGGCGATCTCCGCGAGGCCGCGGTCGATCGCCCGGAGGACGAAATCCCGCGAGCTGCCGCCGGCGTGTCCGCACCGGAACGTGTGCACGTGGTAGTCCGGGAGACCCTTCACGGTGCCGATTATCCGCGAGGCCTGAATCTTCACACCCTCTTCATATGCCGCTCCTACGCTCGGCCTCATGAACGACGCGATCGACGCTCCGATCCGCTGCGAGTGCGGCGAGTCCCTGGTTCTCCCGGAGAAGGGCGTCGCCGGCGACCAGCGCGAGCTGCGGTGCCAGTGCGGGCGCAGGCACGACTGCGAGCGCCGCGAGGCGGGATGGAGAGCAGTGGCGCGGCTCGAGCCGGAGCGGTCGGTGCCCCTTTCCGGGTTCTCGAAAGAGCTCCGGGAGGCGCCCGACGCCGAGCGGTTCCGCTTCTCGTTCCCGTTGCGGGGCGTGCCCCTGCCCGTGCACATCCTGTTCTCGCCGTCGGCGAAATACGCAGAGGTCAAGTCGGCCGACCTCAAGGTCTATCGGCTCGACGGCGTCGAATCGCCCGCGCACGCGCGGCGCCTGTGGGTCGGCTGGTGGGGGAGGACGCATCAGGCTCCGCGGTCTCGCGGGGCCTCGCCCCTCGTCCCGACGCGCGTGGGTCGGCTCCCGGTTCCGATCAAGCGGCCTCGCCCAGCCCCCGCTCCCTGACCGACTTCGCACTCTTCTTACACCGCTTTTCACCCGGCTTCTGGCGGACCTCACGCCTCCTTCGCGGGCGGAGCGGAGAATCCCGTTGACGCCATGCTGCTCTGCGACTTCCACATCCACACGACCTACTCGGACGGGGTCCTGTCGTTGCCTCAGGTCGTGGACCTCTTCGGGCAGACGGGCCATGACGTCATCGCGATCACCGATCACATCGTCAATCGGGACAACCCTCTGGGAAAGATCGCGCATCGGATCGGTAACAGCCTGAATCCCGAGACCTGGAAGCGCTACGCCGAGGAGATCGACCGCGAGGCGGAGCGCGCCTGGCAGGCCTATCGGATGCTCGTCATCCCCGGAGCCGAGATGACCCGCAACACGATCAACCGGG
>JBKJWL010000030.1:0-2814 GCA_046716885.1 Thermoanaerobaculia bacterium
ACCTCGATCCCTTCGGCTTCGGCCGCCGAGGCGAGCCTGCCATCGTACGTCACCAACAGGGGCGCCTGGGCGAGCTCGCGTCGGAGCAGGAGGCAGGACGCCAGTTGTACCGAATCGACGGCTCGCAGTGGATACCGTCGCAAGAGCGAGGTCGCCTCCGCGATGACGTCGGGAACGATCTCCACGACTCGGCAGAGGGCGATGTCGTCTGCGAGTCCCGCCAGGAGTCGCTCGCGCGCGGCCGGATCGACCTCACCTTCCCGGGCACGGCGACAAATCGCCGACGCGATTTCGACCACTGAAAGACGGCAGATCGCGGTCGAGCCTCGACGAAGAAGTGAGGCCACTTCGCGCGTTCCTGGCTCGTCGACGTAGCGTTTGACGAGCGCGCTGGAGTCGAAGAAGTGAGTCAGATCCGGTCTTCTCGGTCTTCGACGATCTGAGCGGACAGCGAGCCGCCGCCGATCTTGATCGGCACTCTCGGTGGCAGCTTGCCGGTCCCGAGCGTGACGATTCCTTTCGCGGCCAGCTCGAGCAGGGCCTCCTCCTCGGAGGCGGCCGCCTCGGCAAGAGGGCGGAGCTCGGCGACAGGGCGACCGCGGTCGGTGATGATCAAGGTGAGCCCCTCGCGCACACGACGGAGGTAGGTGCCGAGGCGCATCTTCAACTGCCGTGCTCCCACGGTCTCCATGTAGTCATTGTAGTCACATTCCGGCTGAGCGACCAGCTGGCTGGTTCCTCCACGGGCGCTGCCCAGAGAGGACGCGAAAGCCGTGGGCGAGCTGGCAGCACCGCGTCACCGAGAGAAAAGGGTCAAGTCGGCCCGTGAAGGTGGCAGGCGACCTCACGGCCTTCCGAGATCCGAAGGAGCGCCGGCTCGATCGCCGAGCACTCCGGCAGCGCGCTGGGGCAACGGGGATGGAAGTGGCAGCCGGACGGCGGGTGGAGCACGCTCGGCACCTCGCCCTTGAGCACCTGCTGCGGCCGGGCCGCTTCGAGCTCGGGATCGGGAATGGGCACCGCGGCGAGCAGGGCCTGGGTGTAGGGATGCTTGGGATCGCGGTAGAGGTCGTCGCGATCGGCCAGCTCGACGATCTTTCCCAGGTACATCACGGCGATGCGGTCGCTGATGTGGCGTACCACCGAGAGGTCGTGCGCGATGAAGATGTAGGTGAGGCCGAGGCGCTCCTGGAGGTCCATCAGCAGGTTCACGACCTGCGCCTGGATCGAGACGTCGAGCGCCGACACCGGCTCGTCGCAGACCAGGAGGCTGGGATCGAGCGCGAGAGCGCGCGCGATGCCGATGCGCTGGCGCTGGCCGCCGGAAAACTCGTGCGGATAGCGATCGGCCATCCCCGGCAGCAGGCCGACCATCTCGATCAGCTCAGCGACGCGGTCGCGGTAGTGCTGGCGATCGCCGCCGAGGCCGTGCACGATCAGCGGCTCGCCCACCAGATCGCGCACCTTCATGCGTGGATCGAGCGAGCCGAAGGGATCCTGGTAGACCATCTGGATGCGGCGGCGGATCGGCCGCATGCGGGCGCGGTCGTGGTGCGTGATGTCCTCGCCTTCGAAGACGATGCGCCCCGCCGTCGGCTCCAGCATGCGCAGCACGGCGAGCGCCGTGGTCGACTTGCCACAGCCGCTCTCGCCGACCAGGCCGAGCGTCTCGCCGCGACGCACCGTGAACGACACGCCGTCGACGGCCTTGACCGCCCCCACCGGCTTCTGGAGCAGCACGCCCCGCGTGATCGGGAAGTGGACGGCGAGATCCTCGACGCGGAGGATCTCAGACATGGGCGAAGCAGGCCTTGAAGTGATGCTCACTGGCCGGCTCGAGCTCCGGCCGCTCGACGCGGCAGCGGTCCATCACCTTGCCGCAGCGCGGCGCGAACGCGCAGCCGGGCGGCAGCTTGGCGAGATCGGGCGGCGGGCCCTCGATCGGGACCAGGCGCCGGGTCCGGTCCGAGTCGAGCCGCGGCACCGAGTCGAGCAGGCCGCGGGTGTAGGGATGGCGCGGATGCGCGTAGAGCTCGCGCGCCGGCGCCGTCTCGACGATCCGCCCGGCATACATGACGGCGACGCGGTCGGCGTAGCGCGCCACCACGCCGAGGTCGTGGGTGATGAGGATCAACGCGGCGCCGGTCTCGCGGGTCAGCCGCTTGAGCAGCGCCAGGATCTGCGCCTGCACCGTGACGTCGAGCGCGGTGGTGGGCTCGTCGGCGATGATCAGCTCGGGCTCGAGCGCCAGCGACATCGCGATCATCACCCGCTGGCGCATGCCGCCCGAGTACTGGTGCGGGTAGGAGTCGAGGCGGCTGGCGGCGTCGGAGATCGAGACGCGCTGCAGGAGCCGGGTCACCTCGGCGGCGGTCTCGCGCCAGGGCGTGCCGCGGTGGGTGTGGATCGGCTCGCCGACCTGCATGCCGACGGTGAGCACCGGGTTGAGCGACGACATCGGCTCCTGGAAGATCATCGCGATGCGGTTGCCGCGAATGGCGCGGATGCCGCGGTCGTCGAGCTCGAGCAGGTTGGTGCCCTTGAACAGGATGGCGCCGCCGTCGACGCGACCCGGAGGCTCGGGGACCAGGCGCAGGATCGACAGCGCGGTGACACTCTTCCCCGATCCGCTCTCGCCGACGATGGCCAGGGTCTCGCCCTTGGCGACGTCGAAGGACACCGCCTCGACCGCGCGCACGCGCCCGTGCGGGGCGCGGAAGGACACCGAGAGGTCGCGGACGCTGAGCACGGGCTGAGTCAAACTGACCTCACTCGAATCCGAGCTTCTTCTTGAGCTCGTGGTCGATCCAGATC
>JBKJWL010000031.1:0-6453 GCA_046716885.1 Thermoanaerobaculia bacterium
CTTCCTCGGGACCGGCAGCAGAAATCCATCGACATATCGAGCCATCGAAACCTCCTCAATGTTTGCGAACCATCCCTGTCTCTCTGAGTCGATTGGCGTGACGGGAAATCGACAGCGCCGCGGCTCAAATCCTGTTCCGTTCCGCCACCAGGTCGAGGATCGGCCGCACCTCGAGGCTGCCGTACCGGCCCGGCGGAGCCTTGGAGGCGAGACGAGTCGCCTCCTCGAGATCACGCGCCTCGATGAGCCAGAACCCGCCGAGCTGTTCGTGGGGTTCCGCGAATGGGCCGTCGGTCACCGACACCTTGCCGTCGGGGACGCGCAGCGTCCTGGCCGATCGGACGGGCTGCAGGGCCTGCGAGGCGATGTCGTGGCCGCTCCGGCGCAGCGTCTCGTCGTAGTCGAGGGCTTCGTCGCACAGTGCGTCATAGGCGCCGCGCGGAAGCGCATCAATGTTCTTCTCGTCGTAATAGATCATGATCAGGTACGTCACGACTCTCCTCGTCCCTAGATCCTCACCTGGATCGCCCGCCACTTCTGTAGCCGAAACCTCGCCACGCTCAGCCCGCACCGGGTCATGTGACCGAGCACGATCGCCGTCCAGATGCCGCCCGCGGTCAGACCGCGCGTCGCCTGAAGCACCGCGCAGAGGCCGAGAGGCACGATGATCTGCGAGACGATCGAAATGTAGAGGGGGCCCCGGGTGTCGCCGGTGCCCTGCAGTGCGCCCGTGTAGCAGAGCGCCACGGCGACAAACAGCCCCGACACCGCGAGATACCGCAGGAGCTGCTTTCCTATCGAGCTCACTGCGGGATCCGTGAGGCCGAACACGGCCAGAAGCTGTCCGGGCACGGCGAGAAACAACACACCGACAGCGGCTGCCAGCAGCAACCCGATACGAGACGCGACCCACACGCCTTCGACCACCCGGTCGGGATGGCCGGCGCCCAGGTTCTGGCCGGAAATCGTGGCCGCGGCGCCCATCAGGCCCACAGAAGTCCAGGTGATCAACGAGAACAGCTCGGTGTAGCCGACCGCGTAGGCCGCCTGGGCGGCGGCGCTCTCCGGGAGCGACCCGATGAACCGCAGCAGCAGCAGCCCGGCGATGTTCATCGCGATGCCCTGGACGCCCGTCGGCAGGCCGAACCGGAAGAGCTCGCGAATTATCGCGAGGTCCGGCTTCTTGCTCATGCCGGGCTCGAAGTGGATGACCGAATGCGGCCGGGTCATTCGCCACACGCCGTAGGCAGCGACCAGCGTGCTGCTCGCGATGGTCCCGAGCGCGGCGCCGAAGGTCCCCAAAGGAGGAATGAGCACGACGTTAAAGACGATGGTCAGCGCCGTCATCATGACCCCCAGCCGGAGGGGAGTCCGGGAGTCGCCAGCCGATCGAAAAGCGGCGCTCAGCATGAAGAAGACCATCATGCCGAGGATGCCGGCGAGCATCGGGCGCAGGAAGGGCAGCGCCTGGGCGCGAACGTCCGGCGCCGCGTTGACGAGACCGAGCAGGCTCGGCGCCGCCAGCCATCCCGCCGCCCCCAGAACCGCCGACATCCCCGCCGCCGTCAGAAAGGACTGGTAGACGACGCGATTCACCATGTGGGGTTGGTTGGCTCCGGCGAAGCGCGCGACCAGCACGCCCATGCCGCTGAACACCGTGCTCGCGAACACGATGACGACGATGACGATCTGCCAGCTCACCCCGATGGCGGCGTTTGCCGTGTAGCCGACGAAGTGCCCGACCATCGCATGGTCGATGATCCCCTGCAGGCCCGCGATGATGTTCTGCAGCATCGTCGGCCAGGCGATCTTCCAAACGGCCGGCCCGATCGGACCTTCGACGAGCGAGCGATCAAACGTTCTCAATCCGGGCTGGGGAGTGGCCACGGGGGGCCATTATGCCCGCCGTGAGGTGTTCCCGAGGTGCAGCGTCTGGCCGACCGCCTCCCCGGAACTTGTCCTCCGTGTCTTGCGGCTGCGCCGCGTCACAGGGAGGGGGACGGTATCGACCGGGCACAGGCTCAACGCTTAGATCGAAGGAGGGATCGCGAAGAAATCGATAGGCTTGACACGTCTTCTTACGAAGCGAACGCCGTTTTCTCGCCGCATGCCCTGGAACCGCTCTTGCTCTGCTTCGGGGCGAAAGCCAGGAAACTCTCTCCCGCAGAAGCCCGCAAACAACCCTCCCCTGCGGATGCCGTGAAGGCACTGTTGAAAAAACAGGGCAAGGACGCGTCCCCGGAGCCGGTTGGGAAGGTCGAGGATCGCCCCATCAATGATCCGGCCGGAACGATTCCAATCCGGATCTACTCACCGAAAGGCCAGGGCCCGGGCAGTTGGATCCTGATGCCACCGCGAAGCGTCCGCGGGGGTCCCAGCGTGCGCACCGGCGTGCGGCCGATCTCGTAGCGTTCATCGAAGAGATTCTCCATCGCGACAAAAACCTGCAGGCCCCGCAGGACGTTCCGGGAGACGAACACGTCGACTGTCCAGAAGGACGCGAGATGCAGGCGGTTCTGGTCGTCCTCGAACTGGGTGGAGGTCCAACGCAGGGCGACCGCGACTGTCACGATGGCCGGGTTGGCAAAGGTCGGCTGCAGCGAGAGCCGATGCCGGGGCACCTGGGGAACGCGAAGGCCGATGAGCTCCGGCTCGGCGGGGGAGGATCGGACGGTCGAGTCCGCCAGCTGATAGCCGCCGGAGAGTCTCCAGGATGGCGCTGGCCGCCAGTCGAGGTCCAGTTCGACGCCCCGCGACCGGGTCCTGCCGATGTTCTGGCGCTGCCGCGTGATCAGGGCCGGCGTGGAGGAGACGGTCAGGTTGCCGATGGCGTCCTCGATCTCCATCCAGAAGAGCGTGGTCCGCACGGAGAGGCGGCCCGAGCTCGAAGAGAAGATCGCCCCCGCCTCCACACCGCTCGAACGCTCCGGATCGAGCCGGTCGTTGGCGACGGTGAGGACATTGCCGACGCGAAAGTCGCGGTACAGCTCGTTCAGGGTCGGGGCGCGGAAGGACCGGGACGCCGACGTGGTCAGGGAAAGACCGTCGAAGAGCCGGTAGAGGGCGGAGATCCGGGGACTCCACGCGGTCTCCGCGCGGTCGGGCAGATGCGCGGTCACGGGCGAAGCGTCACGTGACGCGCGAGCCGTGGAGTGCCCGTCCTGATTCCACCAACGATCCACGCGCAGACCGCCGGTCAGAGTCCATCGGGCTCCCAGGGTCACGACGTCCTCCAGAAACAGCGAGGCCGTGCGCTCCCGGCCACCGGCGTCAACGAACCTGGACCCTGTATCGATCAAGATTTCCTCGCGGCTCTCTCCGCGCACCTGCCTCCCTTCGAGTCCGGCGACGAGGAGGTGGCTGGCGTGCACGACGCCCGTCCACCGGAGCGAGAAGCCTGCGGCGTTCGACGGGACCCGCTGGAGGCGGGTCAACGACTCGCTGGAGCGGTCGGCGACGACGGCGGAAAAGGCCTGCCGGAAGTCCTGGTCCACCCCGTAGGCCCGAGCCGACAGCGCGCCGGAGCCCAGCCGCCCCTCCGCACCGGCCGCGACCTGGACGGTTTCCGTGTCGTTGTCCTGGAGGGGTGTCCCATTCTCCCGCTCTTCCTCAAATCGCGACCCGCGCAGGAAAAAGCGCGCGGAGCCCGTGGTGCGCTCGAGGGTGAGATCCAGAGTCGCGTGTCGCGAAGCCGCGTGCGTATCCACCGCGCCTCGCTCGCCCTCCTCCACCAGGACGTAGCCGTCCGTTTGGAAGGCTTCCCCGGAGAGAATCGCGCCCCAGCCGGCGAGCCGCCCCGACGTGAAAAAGGAACCGGCTGCCGTGTCCAGCGATCCGTAAGAAACGTCGCCGGCGACCCCGAACGGGGCCCCCGGTCCACGACGCAGCAGTTGAATCACCCCGTTGAGCGCCGAGCTCCCATAGAGGTCCGAAGCCCCCGCACGCAGGATCTCCACCTTGTCCACGGCGGCTCGCGGAACACGGCCCCAGTAAATCCAGCCGCCGAACGCGTCGTTGAGCGGCACCCCGTCGTCGAGCACCAGCGCTCGGCTCGCGCCGCTCGCCCCCGCGCCGCGCAGCGAGACACCCTGGGACGTCGGGTTGGCGGTGCGGCTGCCGGAGCGCCGGAAGAGGGAGAACGCGGGCACTTGCCGCAGCGCGTCGTCCAGCGCCGGCGACGCCGAAAGCCCGAGGTCCTCCGCGGTCAGGACGACGATGCTGGCCGCGGTGTCGCCCAACCGCACCGGGGTACGCGTGGCCGTCACCGCGACCCGCTCCGAAAACCCGTCCGGAGCGAGGACGAGGCGGACCAGGGTCCCGAAGTCGCCCGGCTCGATCCGACGCTTCAGCGGGAGGAACCCGGGGGCCTGGACTTGGAGCATCCCGGGGGCCGCCGCCTCGAAGGAGAATACGCCGCCGGCGCCGGTAAAGACGCGGGGGTGGCCAAACGGCGTCGAAAGGGTCAGCACGGCGCCGCGAACGCCGCGACCCGCTTCGTCCGACACCACCCCGTGCAGCCTCCGGGAGGGCTCGACCCCCCTGGCGCTGGCGGCCCCGAGACTGACCATGCAGAGGAACCCGGCCCCCCATACGCGTGCGGTGTTCATCTTCCTAAGGCATCAAGGGACATGCAAGGGCGGCGTCACTCGCGGCAGAATCCGCCCCCCGGCTCCACGACTCAATCGAACGAGAGGCCGGGAGATCGACAGGCTCGGTATCCTTTCTCACAGAATGATCGTTCACCTGCTCGACGGCACCTACGAACTGTTTCGTCATTTCTATGGGATCCGGCGCGGCCGGGGGATCGATCCCCCTTTCGGCGCGGTGGCGGGCGTGCTCGGCACAGTGGCGCAGATGCTCGAGGGCGAAGCGACGCACATCGGAGTCGCGACGGACCACGTCATCGAGTCGTTCCGCAACGATCTGTGGCCGGAGTAAGACCGGCGAGGGCATGGAGCCGGCCCTGTGGGCGCAGTTCCACCCGCTCGAGGAGGCGCTTGCCTCCATGGGCGTGGCCGTGTGGCCGATGGTCGAGCTCGAGGCCGACGACGCGCTGGCTTCCGCCGCGCACCTTGCGGCCGGCGACGCGCGCGTGGAGAAGGTGTGCATCTGGACGCCCGATAAGGACCTCGCCCAGTGTGTCACCGGAGGTCGCGTCGTGCAGGTGGATCGAAAGAGCGGCCAGATTCGGGATGCGGACGGAGTCCGCGCCAAGTACGGTGTGGCCCCCGCGCACATCCCGGACTACCTCGCCCTGGTGGGCGACGCCGCGGACGGCTATCCGGGGCTCCGGGGCTGGGGGCCGAAGACCGCCGTCCGACTCATAGACCGCTACGGCCCGCTCGAACAATTTCCGCTCGAGGTCCTCGGCGACAACCGCGAGCGCGTGCTGCTCTTCAAGAAGCTCGCGACGCTACGCATCGACGCGCCGCTCTTCTCCGACGTGGAAGAGCTGCGCTGGCGCGGCCCGACGGCGTCCTTTGCGTCGTGGGCCGAGAAGATCGGGGATGCGCGCCTGGCCCCGCGTGTCCTCGAACTGCAGAACCGACTCCGGGAGAAAAGCTCCGCCGAATAGGTCAGAGCCTTCTCAGCGGGATGAGCCCTTTCAGGCGATCCTCACGGAGGTAGAGGCCGAGCCAGACGAGGATCCCGAGCGCGATCGGGATGAAGAACGGATCGCCGACTCGCCAGTGCGTGCAGATCGCGCCACCGACGTATCCGGCCAGAAGAATCGCACCCACGACCGAGGTCGCAGGAACCAGGTAGACCACCACGCACGCGATCTCGAGAATCGCGAGCGGCTTGACCATCGACTCGGGCACCCCCAGATGCGCGATCCCCTTCATCACCTCGGGTCCACCCACCAGCTTCATGACGGCGCTCATCACGAAAACGAGCGACGCCAGAACCGAGATCACCCGACCCGCCCACAAGATCTTCCGACTCGCCGCCATCGTCATCCCTCCTGTTGAAAGTGATCGAACGTTCCCCGGTCCGCCTTCCTGGGCCAGGAGCCCGGATGTCCGCGACGGCGGACGCAAGCCGAGGCGAGCCCGCGCTACGCCTTCTTGTCGATCTTGGCGCGCAGGCGCTCCTCCTGCTCCCGGAGCTCGGGCGTGAACTCGGAACCGAAGTCCTCCGCCTCGAACACCTGGCGGATCTCGATCTCGGACTCCGTGCCCGGGAAGGGATTCGGAGAGCGCTTGACCCATGCGATCGCCTCTTCCTTCGATTTCACCTGGAACATCCAGTATCCGGCGACCAGCTCCTTCGTCTCGGCGAAGGGCCCGTCGATCACGGTGCGCTTGTCGCCGGAGAACCGCACGCGCGCGCCCTTCGAGCTCGGCTGGAGTCCCTCGCCCCCGAGCAGCACCCCGGCCTTCGCCAGCTCCTCGTTGTACTTTCCCATCTCGGCCAGGAGCTTCTCGTCCGGGAGAGCGCCCGCCTCCGAGT
>JBKJWL010000032.1:0-3152 GCA_046716885.1 Thermoanaerobaculia bacterium
AAGCGCCGCGCCGAGATCTTCGCTTCGGACCCGCGGTTCGGCTCGCCCGATGGCCAGGTCGATCAACTTCCGGAGGCGGTGCGCGCCGACCTCATGGCGGCCCTGCAGAAGATGCGGGACGAGATGCGGTCGTTCGCCGACGCCGAGGTGGTGCGCGAGCTGCGGCAGGTACTCGCGAAGGCCGCGTGAGCGAGCCCGTGCGCGTCACGATCACCTACTGCGCTGAGTGCGGGTACGAGCCACAGACGCTCGAGCTCGCCGGCGCGCTTATGCGTGAATTCGGGACGCGTCTCGCCGCGATCGAGGTCATCCCGTGGGCCGACGGCACCTTCGATGTTCGCGTTGGCGACAAACTTGTCCACTCCATGGAGCGGGACGGCGGGTTTCCCGATCCGTCGGCCATCGTCTTGGCGACCCACGAGGTTCTGGTGTCCTAAACCCCGAGGTTAGTCCAAGGTTACGGCCGCTCGCCTGCTTTCGCAATAGGCGACGATGCGCCACACTTTCTCGGTTACTCAGTTGTTGCGCAGCGTGAGGGGGAAGTGGAAGGGGTCTCAGACATGGTCCGCCGCATCTTGGCGCGCCTTTTGGTGGGCACGCTCGTTTCAGCCATCGCGATCAGCTCAAATTCGAGCGTATCCATCGCTGATGACGAGGAGACTTCGCGCTTCAGCGCGGTCGAGATTGAAGGCGTGATCCGTTCTGGGTTCACTCCCGGTGTCTTAGCTGCGACGGGCAAGGCGCAGGTCATTCTCAAGCTCGGCGACGACCCTGTTGCCCTGGAGCAGGCGAAGACGCCCGGCAGGAAGCTGAGCGCTGCAGACAAGTCGGCCATTAAGGGGCGGCTCAAGGGTAAGCAAGACTCGCTGGACGCTCAGATCGCCGCCGCGGGCGGTCGCGTGCTGGCGCAGTACCAGAGCGCATACAACGGGATCCGCGTTGAAGTCGACCGCTCCGCGGTCGCTTCGCTCGCTTCGATCCCTGGTGTCGTTTCCGTTCACCCGGTGGAGCGAATGGAGCGCACGAACTCCGCCAGCGTTCCGTTCATCGGTACGCCACTCGCCTGGAACGGCTCGGCCGGCTTCCGTGGTGAAGGCGTAAAGATCGCAGTCATCGACACGGGCATCGACTACACACACGCCACGTTCGGCGGGCCAGGTACTGCGGCGGCGTACGAAGCAGCCAGTGCAGCCGAGGCCTCTCCGGCGAACCCGGCGCACTTCGGTCCCGCTGCACCTAAGGTCAAAGGCGGTATCGACCTCGCGGGGGATGCGTACAACGGCGACAACGACCCGCGGCCAGACGCGAACCCACTTGACTGCAATGGTCACGGTTCCCACGTCGCGGGAACGGCGGCTGGCTTCGGGGTGCGTACGGATGGCACCAGATATAGCGGGCTGTACGACGGCAGCACGTACTCGAACACCTTCAGGGTCGGACCTGGCGTCGCGCCGAAGGCCGACCTCTACGCGGTGCGTGTCTTCGGTTGTGAAGGCGTGACGGGTTTGACCGTCGACGCTATCGATTGGTCCGTCGACAACGAGATGGACGTCATCAACATGTCACTCGGCTCGTCGTTCACCGGCAATGATCAGCCGTCTGCGGAGGCCTCGAACAACGCCGCGCTCGCGGGCATAGTGGTCGTTGCCTCGGCGGGCAATAGTGGCCCCGCTCAATACATCACAGGCTCGCCGGGTTCGGCGACCCGGGTCATCGGCACAGCAGCGATGGATACCGTTTCGCCGCAGACGTTGCCGAACGTCACCCTGACTCTCACGCCGGGCGGCTCACAGATCGTGGCGCAGTCGTCAAACGGCGTCTCGGTGACCGCAGGCCAGAACTGGGGTGTCGTCGTCCTGCGCAACAAAACGGATGGCAGCGTGTCGCTCGGCTGCGATCCGGCTGAGTACGTTGGCGTGACCGGGAAACTGGTCGTGACCCAGCGTGGCTCCTGTGCTCGTGTAGCGCGCGCAGTCTTCGGCCAGAAGGCCGGCGCGGCGGCAGTCGCCATGATCAACAGCTCGACTGCGCTGCCCCCGTTCGAAGGGCAAATCACGGGCAACCCAGACACCGGCGAGGTCTATAACGTGACCATTCCGTTCCTCGGCGTGAGGGGCCTTGCCGCCACGGCTGGCAGCGACGGCAACAAGCTGCAAGCGTCGACAAGCGTCCTCACGTCGACTGCGCTACCAAGCTCGAACCCGGCCTACCGCGCGCCGGCATCCTTTACCTCGGGCGGTCCACGCATCTGGGATAGTTGGCTCAAGCCTGACGTCTCCGCTCCTGGAGTGAACATCGTCTCCGCGGGGGTCGGCTCGGGCAGCCAGGGCGCGACGTTCTCAGGCACTTCCATGGCATCGCCGCACGTCGCGGGCGTCGCAGCGCTCGTTCGCCAGGCCAATCCGACGTGGTCTGTCGAAAGTGTCAAGGCAGCGATCGTGAATACAGCGTCAACTACCCCCTTCGTCCAGGACTACCGGACCAGCCGCGTCGGCTCAGGTCTCGTCCAGCCGGCCCGCGCGACCAAGACGACGAGCGTCGCGGTCGGCGATCCCGGTACGGCGAGCCTCTCGTACGGCTTCGTCGAGATCTCGGCGAACTACTCGGCCACGAAGCAGATCACGATCACCAACACCGGCGCGACCGCGGCGACCTTCGTGCCGACATCGGTCGCGAATGGCCCGTTCTCACGCACACACTCCATCGCGTTCTCGCCCGCGTCCGTCACGGTCGCGGCCGGCGCGCGCGCGACACTCGACGTCGCGCTGAGCATCTCGATCGGCAACGTCGGCAACTCGAGCGTCTACCGGGAGGCGACGGGGAGCGTCGTCCTAACGCCGCAGGGTGGAGCGAACAGCGGGATCGCGCTCCACGTGCCGTACCTCCTCGTGCCACGCGCGCTCTCCAGACTCGCGACCACGCTCGCCGGCAGGCTCGACCCCGAGACGCCGACGCAGGCGACCACGACCAATACCGGCGGAATCACCGGAGCGGCCGACTACTACGCGTGGGGCCTCACGGACGGGAACGAGGGTATCGGCACCGCGGATCTGCGCGCCGCGGGCGTGCAGTCGTTCGGCGCGGACCCCCTCGGGCCCTCGTTCGCCGGCAAAACGCTTCTCGTGTTCGCGATCAACACGTACGCGCGCTGG
>JBKJWL010000033.1:0-36050 GCA_046716885.1 Thermoanaerobaculia bacterium
CGCGCGAGGCCGCGGCAGATGTCGACGATCACGTCGCGCGCCGTCTCCAGGCGCAGGCTGGTCGAGCCGGGGTACTCCACGAAGGCCGGGTAGAAGTGGTAGTTGACGGTCGGCGCAATGACGACGACGGACCGCTCCTTCACGCGCGCCTTCAGGTACTCGGCCAGGATGAAGTCGTTCTTGAGCTTCAGGTGCGGGCCGTGCTCCTTCGAGGCCGCGCCCAGCGGGATCACCACGACCGTCTCCGGCTTGAGGACCCTCTCGGCCTCGACCCAGGTCAGCTCCTCGAGGAGGACTCCGCGGGCCGGCGCCATTTGCGAGGCCAACGCCACCGCCACCAGGACGAAGGCGATCATGTCCGGCCCGTCGCCTCCCCGGCCGCCGTCCGCATCAGGCGGAGCCGCGCCGCGAGCTTGGGGATCCGGACCTTCGCGAACAGCCGGCCGTTGACGAAGAGCACGGGAATCGAGTCGGACCACCGGCGGGCGATCTCGTCGTCGGAATCCACGTCTACGATCTCCCACTCGTGAGGATCGCCGGCGAGCAGACGGTCGACGTCGGCTCGCATCTCCTGACACAGGTGGCACCCGGGCCGCGACAGGAGCCGCAGCTGGATCAGTTGTCCCCCCCGGCCCCGGCCCTCTCGCTCCGCTCCACGGAGGAGGGGAACGAGGCCACGGGCGCGTCCGTGCCGCGGGCGACGCGGAACACATAGTCGAAGCCGGAGTAGATCGTAACCGTCGCCGCCGCGCCGAAGGCCACGAGGAGAAGCGGCCGCGGCCACTCCCAGATGTTCGCGCACAGGACGAAGAGAATCGTCACGATCTGCGTGACGGTCGTGACCTTTCCGGCCCAGGTGGGCGGAAAAGTCTTCTTGCTGTTGGAGAGGATCATCAACAGCGCCACCAGTAGCAGCAGGAAATCCCGCGAGAGCACGAGCACGGCGAGCCACACGGGCACCTTGACGGCCGCCGGGTAGGATGGGATCGCGAGAAACAGGTACGACGACATCAGGAGGAGCTTGTCTGCGATCGGATCGAGGTACGCGCCTAACGCCGATTTCATGTCGAACCGTCGGGCCAGGTACCCGTCCACGCCGTCCGAGATGCCCGCGCCGACGAAGAGCGCCAGCGCAATGCCGAAGCGGCCGCCGGCAATCGACACCAGAAAGAACGGGAGAGCGGCCAGCCGGACCAGCGTGATGAAGTTCGGGAGCGTCCAGGGGCCGCTCACTTGCGCCGCCACTCGTTCTCGCGGGCGCCCGCCGGGACATCGGAGGGCACCCACACAGTCTGCCCCTTGACCCGGATGAGCTTCCGGTCTTCGAACTGCTTGAGCATGCGGGTCACCGTCTCGCGCGTGGCGCCGATGGAGTTGGCGATCTCCTGGTGCGTGGGCCGGTGGACGACGAAGTAGCCGTCGACGGGGGGCTTGCCCGACTCGGCGGCCAGCCGGAGCAGGTAGCGCGCGAGGCGCCCTCCCACGTCCTGGAGCGCGAGCGATTCGATCACGTCGTTGGCGCGCCGCAGCCTCGCGGAAAGGGTCCGCAGGATCTTCTTCGTGAGTGCGAAATCGTGCGCGAGGACCGCGAGAAAGTCGGCGCGGGAGAGCACCACCAGCTCCGAGTCCGCCAGCGAGGTGACCGAGGCGCTCCGCACGTCCCCGGCGAAGAGGGCCATCTCCCCGAAGAAGTCCCCCGCCTGCAGATGCGTCAGGACGACCTCGCGCCCGTCGGGCGAGTCGACGAAGACCTTCACCTCGCCCCGCAGCAGAACGAAGAAGAGGTCCCCCGGCTCGGACTCGCGCAGGATGGACGCGCCGGCCGGGTACTGGCGGACGGAGGCCACGCGCGAGAGCGCCTCGAGCTCGCCGGATTCGAGCTCCGCGAAGAGCGACACGCGCTGGAAGACCGAGGCGTCAATCACGATGCGTGGCCTCCCCGGCCGGAAAGAGAGAGCGGAGCCGGTCGAGCCCGCGCGTGAACTCCGCTCCGCCGACGAACGAGCCGCCCGATTCTGACAGCAAGCCGCACCGCGCCGCCACGCGAATCGCCTCCGCGCCCCCGGCTTTTGCGACCCCGGCCGGCGTCTGCAGGCACTCCGGCTCCGGCCCGAAAGGGCGGCGCAGGGCCGCCGAGAGCCGCAGCAGGAACCGGGCGGACGCCGCCCGGGTCAGCACGGCGTCCGGCCGGGCCCGGTGCGTGCCGCTATCGACGTCGATCAACCCGAGCGAGATGGCGCGTATCATGGCCCTCCCATCCCCGCGATCGAGCACGTCGGTCGCGACGGTACCCGAAGTCACCCTTGCCTCCCGCACCTCGGAGAACATCCACCACGCCAGCGAGGCGGCGCCGGCTCGCGTCAGCCGGCGGGCCCGGGCGGCCCGTCGCTCGGCGTCGGGCCAGTTGCCGATGCGGAAGGCGAGGCGAGCTTCCGCGGCTCGGTCCCGGAAGGCGGGGTCGCGCGCCGCGAGAGCATCGAAGACCGAGACCGCCATCGCATCGTCGCCGAGCTCCAGGGCGAGATCACCCGCCCGCTCTTCGACGGACGGCGGCACGCCTCCGAGCGCGAGCGCCTCCCGGTAGTAAGCGAGCGCGCGCGCCTTCTCCCCGCCGGCGCATTCGATCTCGGCCGCCCGAGCCACCACCGCACCGTCCCGAGGCGCCCGGGCGAGGGCGCGATCCAGCCGCGCGCGCGCCTCTTCCCGCCGCCCCTCCGTCGCGCTCATCTGCGCCGCGTCGAGCAGAAAAGTGACGGCCGCGCTGCGTAGTTCCTCCGCGCGCTCGAAGAGGCCCCGCCGCTCCGGAGCTCGCGACACCGCGCGGTCGTAGAGCTCCGAGGCTTCGACGGGCTCTCCCGCGCGCGCCCGCGCTTCGCCGCAGGCGACGAGCAGGGGAAGCGTCGGCTCTCCCGCGGAGAGCTCCTCCGCGCAGAGAACGATTGCGTCCGACGCCCGCCGGGTCTCGAGCAATGCCGCAATCCGTCCGATCGCCGCCGCCCGGCGCGAGGCCGCACCCGAGGCACCGGCGAACTCCTTTTCGGCCCGGTTCGCCTCGCCCGACAGCAACGCACGCCATCCCGCCTCGATGCCCGCGTCGAATGGTCCCGTCAACCCCTCGCGGGGATCCAGCGGAAATCGGTCTCGGACCGCGGGCGCGGGCGGGGCGCTCGCACAGCGCTCGAGCGAAGCCGCAAAGACCGCGAGGAGGGCGAGACGAAAGAGGAGACGGCCGCGCATGGCGAGGTCCCCGGCGTGGAGCCGGGGGATTACGGGCGCCGCGGCCGCGGATGCCGCTTCACGGCCCGGGCGGAAGGCTCTCTGGCCGGATCGAGGCGATGGCGTGTTTGTAGATCATCTCCTCCCTGCCGTCGACCTCCAGCACCAGTGCGAACTTGTCGAAGCGTCGCAGGCGCCCCAGACGTTCTTCGCCGGATGTCAGGCGCACGGTGACGGGAACGTTGTCCTTGCGCAGGTTGTAGAAGAAGGAATCCTGGACGTTGATCGGTGCCTTGTTCATGGTGTCTCCCTCTCGCTCCCGCCCTCGAGCAACTCCAGCGTGGCCGCGAGGGCCTCGCCGGGCGCCAGCCAGACGGCGTCGCGCTCGCGCGCGAACCACGTCTCCTGACGTCTGGCCAGTCCCCGTGTCGCGATCACGATCTGCTCCTCCGCTTGCTGCCTCGAAATGTGACCGAGCAGGAACTCTGCCACCTCGCGATATCCGATCGCCTGAAAGGAATTCGAGTCCCCGGTAAGCCCACGATCGAGAAGCCGCCGTACTTCCTCGCTCCACCCTTCGTCCAGCATTCGGCGGACCCGATCTTCAATCCTAACATGGAGTTGCGCCCGCTCCAGCCGCACGCCGACCTTCACGACGCGGAACTTCGCCGACCAGGCGTCGCCCTCGGGCCGACGCGCGGAGGCGGCCGCGCCGGTCGCCAGCAGGACCTCGAGGGCGCGCAGGGTGTAGCGCAGGTTGCCGATCGGGATGCGCGAGGCCGCCACGGGATCGTTGCGCTCGAGGAACCGGTGAGCGGCCTCGGCGCCCCTGCGCTCGGCCCAGTGCCGCAGACCCTCGCGCAACCCCGGATCGCGCGCCTCCCCCCGCGGCAGGGCTCCAAGCAACGCGGCGATGTAGAAGCCGCTGCCTCCGCAGACGATTGGAAGGCGGCCCCGCTCCGCGATCGCCTCCACGATCGGGCGTGCCTCGGTCGCGAAACGGCCCGCCGAGAAAGGTTCCTCGGGTTCGGCGACGTCGATCATGTGGTGTGGGACCAGGGCGCGCCGCTCGAGAGAGGGTTTGGCCGTTCCGATGTCGAGCCCCCGATAGACGGCGAAGGCGTCGGCCGACACGATCTCACCTGCGCCCCGCCGCGCGACCTCCTGCGCGAGCTCGGACTTTCCGGCGGCCGTCGGCCCGAAGATGACGAGCAAGGTCGGACGCGGCGCAATCATGGCCGTTCCGTTCCGCGCCAGAAGAGACGTGTCGCCGTTGCGCCCAGATCGATCCGGCAGTCCGAGCGCAGGTCCGTTCGCAGCAGCGGCACGCAGAAGCGCGAGAGGGCGGCGAGCGGCTCTGCGGCGGGGTGCCCGAATCGGTTGCGCCGTCCGCAGGAGAGGAGCGCGACCCTCGGGGTGAGCGCGTCGACGAACTCGACGGAGGTCGAGGTCCGGCTCCCGTGGTGACCGACCTTCAGCACGTCGACCGTCGTCAACGCGCCCGCCGCGAGGAGCTCCCTCTCCGTTGGAACGCCGGCGTCGCCGGTCAAAAGCGCCGCCCGTCCGTCCCGCTCGAAGAGCGCTACGACGGACTGATTGTTGATCGCATCCGTTTTCCGCAGACGGCCGCCCGAGTGGAGGATCGTCGCCCGCGCCCCTTCCCGCTCCCACACGTCGAGCGCCGAGAGAGCCCGCACGGGAACGCCCCGGCCGGCGGCCAGGGCCTGCAGGCGGCCGTGGAACACGCTCTCGTCCTCTCCGGAGTTTCGCCAGAGCTCGCCAACCGGGAGCTCTTCGAGAACGGCGAACAGCCCGAGCGCGTGGTCCGGGTGCGGATGCGTCAGAACGACGGCATCCAGACGCGTCACCCCGCGGTCGAGCAGCTTCGGCACCAGCCGCGTGCGGCCGAAATCGGTGGCTGTCGGATCGAAGGGCCCTCCCCCGTCCACGAGAATCGACCGGCGATTCCAGCGCAGGAGTATCGCGTCGCCCTGGCCCACGTCGAGGGCCTCGATCGAGAAACCGCGGCGGGGCCCGGAGCTCCCGGGGGAGAGCACGAGCGCGAGGAAGACCGAGGCCGCCGCGAGCGCCGCCGCCCTACGCAGGCGCCGCGGCGCCAGACCCGCGGCCGCGAGCAACCCCCCCACCAGGACGACCGCGGACAGAGCCGGGGTCGGCCGCAGGAAGGCCATGCCGGCGGCCCGCTCCGCGATCTGCTCGAGCGCCCGGCTGCCGAGCGCGAAGAGGCCCGGCAGCGGCCCGGGAGGAAGGCCGGAGGCGTAGAGAAGGAGCAACGCGGCGCCGAGGGCGATCAGCCCCCCGGAGAGGGGAACGGACAGCGGCGCCGTCAGCCATGCTCCCCCCGCCACGAGGTTGAACCGCCAGAGCAGGATGGGCGCGGTCGCGCACTCGGCCGCGAGGGCGGCCGCGAGTCCGGAGAAGAGCCACTCGGGCCGCGCCGGCAGCCGGGCCCGGATCGGGCGCGAGAACAGGGAGATGCCGCAGACCGCCGCAAAGGTCAGGGCGGTGCCGAGCGAGAAGATCTCCCTCGGCGCCGCGAGGAAGAGGATCAAGGCGGACAGACCGATCGCCTGCGCGCCGGTGATCGGGCGCTCGAGCAGGCGCGTGGCCAGGAAGATCGCGACGACGAGGCCCGCGCGCACGGCCGGGGGGTTCGCGCCGCCCACGAGCACGAACAGAAACACCGTGGCGAGCAGGCAGAGGTCGCGGAGCTTGCCCTCGACACCGAGGAGCCCGAGAACCAGCAGCGCCAGGCCCGCGGCCAGGATCACGTGGAGACCCGAGACGACGAGCAGGTGGTAGAGCCCGCCCCGCCGGTATCGCGCGACCATTCCGCGGTCGAGTTCGGAGGTCCGGCCGAGCAAGAGGGCCGCGAGGGGTCCACGAACGTCTCGATCGAACCCGGGGTCCGAGTCTCCCGGGTCCGGCAGCGCGGCGGAGAGCCCCCGATTGGGCAACGTCAGCACCGAGAGCAACGTCGCCCCGTCCCGCTCCATCAGGCGGGCGCTCTTGACCGACAGCCGGTAGCGAGTCCAGGGCAAAGCGATGTCGCGATCCGACGCGGGCAGATCCTCGGGCTCGAGATTCCCCGTGATCCGCACGCGGTCCCCGCGGTCGGCTACCGACGCGACGGGAGTCTGTCCCGACACGAAGACCACGACCTCGGCCGGAAAGGAGGCGGAGCCCCCGACCCAGCGGACTCGCACCGCCGAAAGCGTCGTACGCGCCGAAGGCTCGCGGCCGCTCCAGAAATCCGTGAGCATGCCTTCGACCACCACCGTGCGGTTGGCGCCCGCCGGCAACGACCGGAACGCCGCCGCGGCCTGTTCGCCCGGCGCGGCCACGCGCAGGCGCCCCGAGGCGAATCCAGCGGCTATCCAGAAGGCGGCGAAGGCGACCCGACGCGCGCGGCGGTCGTCGAGCACGGAGAGGCCCGCGGCGCTCGCGGCGGCAAGCCAGACCGCGGCAGCGCCTCCGCGAACCGACCAGGAGCCAAGGAAGATCCCCGCGCAGAGGAGCACCGCGGCCTTCGCCGCCGGCGCGTCGCCGTCGGCGAGGACCGGGCGGATCACGCCGCGCGCTCGAGCGAGACGAGGGCCTCGACCCGGTGCGTGAACGCGAAGAGGTCGTAGAGGCGCGTACGCCGGATGACGAAGCCTTCGGCGAGGATCGACGGCAGGTCGCGCGCGAGCGTCGCCGGGTCGCACGAGACGTAGACGAAGAGTCGGCTCGCCCGTTTCGCCAGCTGCCGGACGAGCTCCGGACCGAGGCCGGCCCGCGGCGGGTCGGCCACGACGCACGAGAAGCTCCGATCCTCCGCCGCCAGGAACTCGGCCACGGGGGCCGCCTGGATCTCCCAGTGCTCGCGGTCGCTCCAGAGCTCCCGCGTGCGGCGCGCGTCCGCGACCGCCCCGGCATCGGCCTCCACCGAGACGACCCGGTGGCCGGCGTCCAGCAGAGCCCCGGCGAAGAGCCCGACTCCCCCGAAGGCGTCGAGCGCCTCGCCCCGGGCGACACGGCGAGCCTCCGCGGCGACGTCGGCCTGGAGCTCCCCGACGAGATGGCGATTGGCCTGAAAGAAGGTGCCGGCGGAAAGTGAGAACGGCCGACCGCCGACCTCGAGCGACAAAACGCGCGCGCCTCGATGGACGAGCGTTCGGCCCTCCGCGTCCTGGATCAAGACGCCGTCGACCGCTCCGGACCGACGCAGGCGCTCCGCCAGAAGCGCCGCCGCGGCCGGATCGCTCAGGACCGTGGCCCGAACGATGCGATGCGCGCCGGGCAGATCCTCGAGCAACGCGAGCTCGGACACGCCCGCTCCGGCGACCGCGTGTTGCAGCCTCGGAAGTGCCGCGCGGGCTTCCGCCGAGAGTGCTTCGCAGTTCTCGGCGGTTACCACCCGGTGCGTCCCGGGGGCGAAGAACCCGACGCCCTCGGCCCCGGCTTTTCCCGTGACGTGCAGCCGCGTGCGCAGCCGGTACCCGGCAGGCGAGGACGCGACCTCCGGCTCGCCGAAGGATCCGGGGTCGAGCCGCCCGAGCCTCCGCATCGTTTCCAGGAAGAGGGAGCGCTTGGCCTCCCGCGCCGCGTCGAGGGCGAAGTGCGACCAGTCGCAGCCCGCGCAGGACGCGTGCGCGCTCTCGATCCGGGCCGGCGAAGGCTCGCGCACGGCCAGGAGGTTTCCCCGCCAGAATCTCTTTCTCACCTCATACACATTTGTCTCGACGAGCTCGCCGGGGAGGGCGCGGTCGACAAAACCCACCCCGTCGGCCGTCCGGGCGATGCCCTCGCCGGTCCCCGCGAGCTTCTCGATCCGGACGATGCGGCCCGTCACAGCAGCGACAACCGGGGCAGCTCGAGCCGCTCGCGGACCGCCCTGCGCGTCAGCGCCCGGGTCGTCTTCTCGAGGGTCACCGGGTCCATGCGGGCGCCGGCGCCCGAGAGGAGCCGCGCGACCTCGGCGTCGAGCGCGACGCGCTCGGGCTCCGGCAGGGCGTCTCCCAGCTCGCGGGCGAGCCGTCGGTCGAGGCGCGCCAGCGCGCCCTCGATCGCCTCGGCGGACCTGCCCGAGGCTTCCAGACGGGAGATCGACCGGAGCGCCGACCCGAGGGGCGCCGCCAGATCGGGCCGTCTCGCGCGCGCCTCTTCCAAACGCCCCACCAAACCCGCCAGCGCGGCCTCCACGTCCGGCTCCACCCCGCCCCCGGGACTCCCCTTACCCCGCGAGGTCTCGGCGCGGCGCTCCCACGCTTCGAGCACGGCGTCCCGGCAGTAAGACAGCGAGTTGACCCGGCCGACGGCCTTTCGCTCCTCTCGCCGCCCGAACGCCTCGTCGATGCCGGCCTCCACCGCTTCGAGCGGCACGCCGAGCGCCCGCCATTGCTTGAGCAGGGCGAAGTCCGAGGGCGAGAGCAGAAAGGGCGTGCCGCGGCGCCGGATGAACGCGGCCTCGACGGCCTCGTACCAGGCCCTATCCTCCGCGGTTTCGCTCATCGATGAGCCGCAGGCCCCTCAAGGTCAGCAGAGGATCGATTTCCTCGATGCGGGCGGATCCGCCTCCGAAGAGCTCGGCCAAGCCGCCGGTGGCGATGACGCGGGGTTTGCCCCCGACCTCGGCCGAGATGCGGTCGATCATCCCGTCGACGAGCGAGAGGTATCCGAAGTAGAGGCCCGACTGGATCGAGCTCGCGGTGGTCTTGCCCACCACCCGATCGGGCCGGCGGATCTCGACGCGCCACAGCCGCGCGGCCTTCTCGAAAAGGGCCTCGGCCGAGATGGTGATTCCAGGAACGATCACCCCGCCCGCGTATTCGCCCTTTCCCGTCACGACGTCGAAGGTCGTGGCGGTCCCGAAGTCGACCACGATGCAGGGGCCGCCCATGCGGTCGAGCGCGGCGACGGCATTGACGATCCGGTCGGCGCCGACCTCCTGCGGGCTGTCGTAGAGGATCGGCATTCCCGTCCGGATCCCGGGCTCGATGAAGAGGGGCTCGCGGTCGAGGACCTGCCGCAGGGCCTGGCGCAGCGAGAACCGCAACGACGGCACCACGCTCGCCACGATCACGCGCATCGGCTCGAGCGCCTCGGGGACGGGCCCGGCCGCGAAGAGTCCGCGGATCGAGAGCGCGATCTCATCGGAGGTCGCGTCCCGGCGGGTGGTGAGGCGCCAGCTCCGCGCGAGCTCCCTGCCGCGCCAGACTCCGAGGACCGTGTTGGTGTTCCCGACGTCCACGGCGAGGAGCGCCTCGCCGGACGGCGCGCTCACCACCGCGCCACCTCGCCCGTCGCGACGATGGCTTCGCCCGCCGCGGTCCGCAGGCGCAGGAACCCGGAGGGGTCGAGCCCCAGGTAGTCGCCGGTAACTTCCTCCCCGTTTCGCCAGATGGTCAAGCGATCCCCCGGCCGGTGAAGCGAGGCCGCTTCCCAGGCCCGGACCTCCTCCGACCAGCGGGGCGCCGACAGCTCTCGATCGACGCGGTCCAGAAGCGCCTGGAGCAGCGGAGCGAGCTCCGGCGCTTTGCCCGTTTCCTCTTCCACGGTCGTGGCGTGAGGGACTCCGAACGCCGCGGCCGGCCCGACGACGTTGACCCCGATCCCCACGGCGACGCACGTCGCGCCGCCCTGGGTGCGCGATTCCGCGATCACGCCGGCGAGCTTGCGCCGCCGTGCGTACAGGTCGTTGGGCCACTTCAGGTCCGATTCCGCGCCGGCGTGCTCCCGCAGGACCTCGCGGGTCCAGCGCGCCACCGCGATCGGCACGAGCGACAGCGGCTCGCCCTCGGGCGCCCGGCGCACGATCGTCAGGTAGAGACCCCGGCCCGCCGGCGCGCTCCAGGAGCGCCCGCCCCGCCCGTAGGCCGCGGTCTGCTCCTCGGCCACGAGGACCGTCGTGCGCAGCTCCTGGTCCTCGTCGAAGAACACCTCGATGAGCTCTCGGGCGAGAGTGTTGGTGGAGGGAGCAGAGTGGAGGCAGACGAGATTCTCCAGCACCTTCCAGCGGCCCGGATCGACGCGACCGCCGGCAAACGGGATCACGGCCGGCCCAACGCGGCGCGCTTCTCTTCGAGCTCGCGCAGCCGCAGACGTGTTTTTTCGACCACCGCCGGCGGGGCCTTCTCGAGATACGCCGGGTTCAGGAGCTTCGCGGAAAGCTGCGCGATCTCGTCCGCGACGGCGGCCAGAGCCTTGCCGACCCGAACTTTCCCGCCCGCCGGGGACGCCTGCGGGAGGACGAGACCCAGCATCAGCCCGGCGACGACGTCCTGAAAGGCGCCGGCCTCAGCCGGAGCGAAGCGCAGGTCCGACAGACGCGCCAGATGAGACAGCAGCGGCGCGAGAGTCTCCAGCGCCGGGATGCCCCCGCGGCTCGGAGACTGCGGATCGATCGTGAGCTCCACCGGCTCGGTCGGCGGCGCGCCGCGCTCGGTGCGAAAGGTCCGGACGCGCGTCACGATCGCCCGCAGTGTCTCGACGGCCGTCTCGGCCTCGGCGTCGCGCCAGCGCCCGGTCCCCTGCGGGTACGGCGTGGCGATGAGCGTGCCCGGTTTCCCGGTCAGCTTCTCCCAGATCTCCTCGGTCACGAAGGGCATGAAGGGGTGGAGGAGAGCGAGCGAGCTTTCGAGGCAGTGGCGCAGCACGGACCGCGCGGCCTCCGCCGGAGCCTGCGCCGAGGCTTCCTGCGACAGAACCGGCTTGACCATCTCCAGGTAGCCGTCGCAGAGCTCGTGCCAGAGGAATCCGTAGACGGCGCCGGCCGCCTCGTCGAACCGGAACCCCTCCAGGTGACGATGGACGTCCGCGGCGGTCGTATCGAGGCGCGACAGGATCCAGCGGTCCGGCAGCGAGAGCGCTTGTCCGTCGGGCGGCTGTGTCGCGGAGCGTCCCTCGAGCTGCCCCAGGGTGAAGCGCGCCGCGTTCCAGAGCTTGGTCGCGAAGTTGCGCGAGCCGGCCATCCGGCCGCGCTCGACCGACACGGTCGGGCCGGACGCCGCGGCGGAGGCGAGCGTGAAGCGCACGGCGTCCGCGCCGAATTCCTGGATCGCCTCGAGCGGGTCGATCACGTTTCCCCGGCTCTTGGACATCTTCTCGCCGCCCACGCGCACGAGACCATGGAGGTGCACGGTCGAAAACGGCGCCTGCCCGGTGAAGCGCAGCCCCGCCATGATCATCCGCGCCACCCAGAAGAAGAGGATGTCGTACCCGGTGACGAGGACGTCGGTCGGGTAGAAGTCCTCCAGGTCCGGCGTCTTCTCCGGCCAGCCGAAGACGGAGAAGGGCCAGAGCTGGGAGGAGAACCAGGTGTCGAGCACGTCGGGGTCCTGCTCGAGCGCCGTCGACCCGCAGATCTGGCAGGCGGCCGGGTCGTCGTCGGCGACGGTCAAGTGCCCGTTGGCACAGGTGAAGGCCGGAATGCGATGGCCCCACCAGAGCTGCCGGGAGATGCACCAGTCGCGGAGGTTGCGCATCCACGCGAAGTACGTCTTCGCCCAGGACTCCGGCGCGAAGCGCACGGTCCCGTCCTCGACCGCGCGGATCGCCGGCTCGGCGAGGGGCTGGATCCTGACGAACCACTGCTCGGAGAGGTAGGGCTCGATCACGTCCTCCGAGCGCTGGCAGGTTCCGAGGTTGATCTCGTAGGGCTCCGCCGCGACGAGACGGTCCTCGGCCTCCAGGCGCTCGACGATCTTCTTGCGCGCGGCGAAACGGTCGAGGCCCGCGTACTCCCCCGCCTCCGGAGTCATCCTGCCGTCAGGGCCGATCACGACGACCGCCGGCAGGCCGTGACGCTGGCCCACCGCGAAGTCGTTGGCGTCGTGGGCGGGGGTGACCTTCACGACCCCCGTGCCGAACTCGCGGTCGACGAGGATCGCATCCTCGACGACCGGCAGGTCGCGGCCGACGATCGGAAGAACGGCGCGCTTTCCCCGCAGGGCCGCGTTGCGCGGGTCCTCCGGATGAATCGCGAGAGCCGTGTCGCCGAGCATGGTCTCGGGACGCGTCGTCGCCACGACTGCCCCTTCCGGGACCCCGGGCACGTCGTAGCGGATCTTATACAAGGTCCCCTTCGTCTTCCGCTCGACCACCTCCAGGTCCGAGACGGCCGTTCGACATCCCGGGCACCAGTTGACGACGTAACGGCCCTTGTAGATCAGGCCGTCGCGGTACAGGAGGACGAAGGCGTGGCGCACGGCGCGCGAGAGCTCGGGGTCCAGCGTGAAACGGAGGCGCGACCAGTCGAGCAAGCAGCCGAGCTTTCGGAGCTGCCCGAGGATCATGTCCCCGGACTCGCGCCGCCAGGCCCAGACCCGCTCGATGAACGTCTCGCGGCCGAGGTCCTGGCGGGCAAGGCCCTCCTCCCGGAGCTGCCGCTCGACGACCATCTGGGTCGCGATGCCCGCGTGATCGGTGCCCGGCACCCAGAGGACCCGGTAGCCGCTCATCCGCTTCCACCGAGCCAGGATGTCCTCGATCGTCCGGCCGTACGCGTGGCCGATGTGGAGCCGACCAGTCACGTTCGGCGGCGGGATGACCATCACGAAGCGGGGAGACCCCGGGGGTCCCCCGGGCTGGAATCGGCCGTCCTTCTCCCAGACAGCGTACCAGCGCTCCTCGAAATGGGCCGGGTCGAAGGTCTTCTCGAGACCTTTCGACGGCGCGGCCGCGGCATCCAGGGCGGGCTTTTCGGGCATCAAAAAAGGGCTCTCGGAGCCCTTTCATATATCAGAAGCCCGAGGGGTTTCTATTCGACGCCGGCCTCCAGCTCCTTGATCCGCTTCTTGATGACGAGCTCGGCGACGTCCGGAATGACCTCCCAGGCGATTTCGCGGACGATCTTCTCCGACAGCCGTTCGATCACGCGCGAGGCCAGCCGATCGATCTCGTCGTCGCTCAAGCCGCCCTCGCCCCGCGAGACCGACGAGAGCATCTCCTTCAGCTGGCCGATCGATGTGGTCTGGGCCAGGACCTCGATCTCCCGGGAGACCGCAGCCGGCTCCTCCGCCACCGCGGGAGAGGCCGCCGGGGCGGGCGCCTCCGCGGGAGGGGACCGGAGCGAGCGCGTCTCGTTCAGGTCGAACTCCGCGGTACGTTCCTCGGTCGACGGCGGCCGGGTCTCGTCGGTGATCCGGTCGCCGTCGGAGCTCCCGCTCCGCCCGCCGAGAGCCGCGAAGGCGGCGGCGAGCGGGATCTGCTGCGTGGGCGCCTCGTCGGCCCGCATCGACGGGGACTCGGGCATCGCGGCGGGGGCTTCGGAGGTCGCCGGTCGGCGCGTTGCCGAATCGTCGGAGGCGAACGGGATCGGGGTCAGATCCGGCTCGGGCTCGCGCTGCACCCAGAAGGGTGCCGGCGCGGGAGGCGGGAAGACGGGCGGCTGCGCGGGCGGACGGTCGGGCTCGTCCCGGAGCCAGCCAGCGAGCTTCTCGCGTGACGAAGCGCTCTCTTCCTCCTCCTCCTCCTCCACCTCCTCGGGTTCCACGCGCTCCTCGGGCGCCACCGCAGCCGCCCCACCCTCTTCGGCGTAGGCGAACTCGGGATGGGCCTTCTCGAAGGCCGCAATCGCGGATTCGACGTCCGCCTGGCCATACTCTTCCTCGAAGAGGTCCGGCCCTCCCGCAATGCCGGCCGGCACACGGATCCGCCCGGTGAAATCTTCGGTCGAGAAACCCGGTTCGGTCGGAGCGCGCTCCGGCGGCGCCGCGGGCGCAGGTGGCGGGACCGGGTTCGTCATCGTCGCAATCGCCATCGTGGAGTTGGACGGGACGTTGCTCCTGTCGCGTTCCAGGAGCGCTTCGACCTGCCGCAGCAGCTGCTGGGAGTCGAAAGGCTTGGAGACGATCGCGTCACAGCCGAGCCGCTCCGCCCGCTCGCGGTCGAACGGCTCGAAGGTCCCCGAAAGCAGCACGACCGGAATGCGCGAGGTCGCCGGATTCGCCTTGATCGCCTCGCAGACTTCGTAGCCGTTCTTCTCGGGCATGACGACGTCGGCGAGAATCAGATCGGGCATCTGCTCCCCCACTTTGTCGAGAGCCCGCTGCCCGTTGGAAACACAGACCAGGTCGTATTCGCTGTCGGAGAACGTCAACTCGACGACCTTCTGGATCGTGAGACTGTCGTCGGCCAGGAGGATCTTCTTTGCCACGGAGTTAACCTTCAGTATGTCAGAAGGTTACACCGCGGCAGCCGGGCTGTCAACACGTCTGCGGCTCCCACACCGCGGAGAGATAGCGGCCCGGAGGGCGACGGCCGAGCCGCTCGGCGAGGAACCGCGAGGCCTCGACGACCTTCGACAGCGTGACGCCGGTTGCGATCCCCAGCCCCTCGAGAAGATAGAGCAGGTCCTCGGTCGCGAGATTTCCCGAGGCCCCCGGCGCGTACGGACACCCGCCGAGGCCTCCGGCGGAGGCGTCGAAGGTCGTGACGCCGCTCTCGAGCCCCGCGTACACGTTCGCCAGCGCCGTGCCCCGCGTGTCGTGAAAGTGGAGCGCGAGAACGCCCCGCGTGACGCCCGATTCGTAGAGCGACTCGATGACGTCGTAGACGCCCGCGGGTGTGGCAACGCCGATCGTGTCGCCGACCGAGATCTCGTCAACCGGAAGATCCAGGAGCTTGTGGACGATTTCGCGAACGGCCTCGGGCGCGACGTCGCCCTCGTAGGGACAGCCGAAGGCGGTCGACACGTAGCCGCGCACGCGGATCTTCTCCTCCCGCGCGCGCGCCACCACCGGCCGGAATCGTTCGATCGATTCGTCCACGCCCGCATGGATGTTCTTTCGGTTGAAGGTCTCGGACGCGGCCGTGAAGACCGCGATCTCGCGCACCCCCACGGCAAGCGCCCTCTCGAGACCCTGGAGGTTCGGCACGAGCGCCGGGTAGCGCACGCCGCTGGCGCGATGGATCCGGCGGAAGACCTCCTCGGTGTCGGCGAGCTGGGGGATCGCCCGGGGCGATACGAACGAGCCCACTTCGATCGCCGGAAGCCCCGCGTCGGCCAGCCGATCCACGAACTCCGCGCGAACGGCGACCGGGAGCGTCTCCGGCTCGTTCTGGAGGCCGTCGCGTGGGCCCACCTCGTACACCGTGACGCGCTCGGGGAGATGCGGCCGCCGGATCGCATGATCTTCCCAGGAGTCGTCCACGGGGGACATTATCCGTCAGCCGCCCGCTCGGCGATCTCCGCCAGCTCCACGCCCGCCTCGACCAGATCTCCCTCCTGGACGAGCAGCCGTTTCACCACGCCGTCCCGGGGAGCCCGGATCGCATGCTCCATCTTCATCGCTTCGAGCACCAGCAGGACCTGGCCGCGCGCCACGGTTTCGCCGACGGCGGCGAGCGTCCGGCGCACCCGTCCCGGCATCGGAGAGACGAGGTCCAGGGCGTGCTCCGCCCCCGCGGCACTCCGCGCCGCTCGCGGCCGTTCGAAGAGATGGACGGAGCCCTCGCACCACACGAAAACGCGATTTCCTTCGGAGGCGCTCGACACCCGATGGGATTTCCCGCCAATCCGCACCTCCGCGAGCCGTCCGTCCCGCTCGGCTACCTCGAACTCCACGAGCCGGTCGCCGATCCGGGCGGCGCCCTTCTCGATACGGACCTCGCGCGTCTCCCCGCCGCTGCGCAGCCGCACCGACCTCACCGGCCGGCCCTCCAGGAGGGCGGGGCTCCGTCCCAGGGGTCCGGCGGGCCGGCGACGGTCGCGTGCCGTGCCGGAACGGGCTGCCCGGTGGAGAGCGCGGCGGCGATCCAGGCGGCGTCCGGGGCCACCGCGACCTCTCGCGTCTTCAGAAGCATCACGAGATCGGTGGTGTACGCGCCCGACTCGAATTCCGGCGACGAAAGCACGGCGGCGAGCAGCGGCTGGTTGGTCTCGACACCGAGCACGATCCACTCGGACAGGGCTCGCCGCGCCCGTGCGATCGCGCCGCCGCGGTCCCCCGCGTGAAGGACGAGCTTGGCGAGCAGCGGATCGTACTCGACTCCGACCACGCTGCCCTCCTCGACACCGGCGTCCATGCGGACGCCGGGGCCGGCCGGCTCCCGCCAGGCGAGGATCCGGCCCGAGCGCGGCAGGAAGTCCACCGAGTCCTCGGCGTACAGGCGCAGTTCGATCGCGTGGCCGCGCGGTGTGAGCCTGCCGTCGGTCCAGGCCGGAGGCAGCGGCGCTCCGGCCGCCACCTCGACCTGCGCCCGCACGAGATCTCCGCCGAGCGTCTCCTCCGTGATCGGGTGCTCGACCTGGAGCCGCGTGTTCATCTCCAGAAAATAGAAGCGCCGTTCTGAGTCGACGAGGAACTCGACTGTCCCCGCGCCGACGTAGCGGACAGCCCGCGCCGCCGCGACGGCCGCGGCGCCCATCGCTTCGCGCAGTGCGGGGTCGAGAGCCGGGCTCGGCGTCTCCTCCACGATCTTCTGGTGGCGGCGCTGGACGCTGCACTCGCGCTCGAAGAGATGCACGACACGGCCAGAGGAGTCGCCGAAGACCTGGAACTCCACGTGGCGACAGCCCTCGAGAAGGCGCTCGAGATAGACCGTAGGATCGCCGAACGCCGCCTCCGCCAGCCGGCGTCCTTCCGCGATCGCCGCCGGCAGATCCTCGGCCCGGTCCACGCGCGACATGCCCTTGCCGCCTCCGCCGGCCGAGGCCTTCAGGAGAAGCGGGAACCCGATGCGGCGCGCCTCGGCGGCGAGAGCCGCGTCGCCGGCGGCATCGCGACGCGAGCCCGGCACGACCGGCACGCCCGCCGCCTCCATGCGCGCGCGCGAGCGCAGCTTGTCGCCCATCTGTTCGATCGCCTCTGGAGGCGCGCCGACCCAGATCAGGCCCGCCTCCTCGACGCCCCGCGCGAAGTCCGCGTTCTCGGAGAGGAAACCGTACCCGGGATGGACGGCATCGGCGCCGCCGGCGCGGGCGGCCTCGAGGAGCCGGGCGATCGAGAGGTAGTTCTCGGCCGGCGGGCCGGGACCGAGCGGGATCGCGCGGTCCATCTTGCTCACGTGGAAGGCCTCGGCGTCCGACTCGGCGTAGACACCGATCGCCTCGATGCCCATCTCCCGGGCCGTGCGCGCCACGCGTACGGCGATCTCGCCGCGGTTCGCGATGAGGAGAGATCGAATCTTCAATCCGTGTCCCCGGAACCCAAAACCGAAATCCGAAATCCGAATTCGCGGCTCACTTCGCCCTTCCCCGCCTCCCGCCTTCCCAGTCATCCCACAACCCGTACGTCTTCATCTGCGCGTCGAGTTTCCACTTCGGATCGGTCAGGAGGCCCTCGACCTCGGCGCGGCTCTGCCGCCGGCCGAGGGGCGACGGGGCGTTGGCGATGCCGGAGACGGCGACGGCCGCGACCGCCGCGTTCTTCTTCGCGAGCTCGAGGTCGACCTTGTCGAAAGTGTCGGACTCGGCGTGATAGTCGGCGAGATAGCGCTCCGTCTCCTGGTTGGCCACGAGATTCGGAACCCCCTCGAGAAGGAAGTCGAAGTTGTCCGTGCCGAGGATGGCCTCCTCGTTGGCCGAGCCCGCCCCCCACGACTGGACCGGCGCCAGAGCCGCCTTCAGCGGCGCGTCGAGCTCCGGGCGCCCGTTGGTGAAGTAGCCGACGACCTTGCCGTCGCCGATGTCGTGGATGAGGACGGCCACGTGCGCGTCGAGCTCGTCCCGGTGCTTGCGCACGTAGCCGAGGGAGCCGAGAAGCCCCGTCTCCTCGCTCGTGAAGAGCACGAACCGCACCGTCCGCGCGGGCCGCGGCCCCGCCGCCAACGCGCGAGCCACCTCCACGACGAGGGCGCAGTTGACGCCGTTGTCGAGCGCGCCGGTTCCCAGGTCCCAGGCGTCCAGGTGGGCTCCGAGGACGACGATCTCCTTCGGCTTCGTGCTTCCGCGGATCTCGGCGACAACGTTATGCGCTTCCCACGGGCCCCCGATCCGGTTGCGGAGGTCGAGCGTCGCCCTGGGACGTTTGCCGGCCTCGCAAAGGCGCGCCAGCCGGAGCCCGTCCTCGCGCGAAACCTGGGCCATGGGAAGGGGCGAGATCGAGCCCCAGGTAACCGTGTGGCGATAGAGGAGCTCGCGCGGCCGGGTCGAGATGAAGAGAATCGCCGCGGCCCCGCCGTCGATCGCCGACCGCATCATCTCGGGAGCGGCCTGGTACTCCGCGAAGAGGTCCGCGAAGGAGGTCATAGGGCTCGAGCGCACGAGCGCGATCGCCCCCCGGGCGCGGTCTCCCAGCTTCGCGAACTCCGCCTTCGTTCCGTTGCCGGCGTCCACGACCGGCGCCGTGATCGCCCCGGGGGTTGACGGCGCGAGGCCGAAGGAGACCGCGCGCAGCGGGAACGCCACCGGCTCGATCACGGCGGCGGAGGCCGAGATCGCTTCCCACTTCGCCGGAACCGGATACGCCTCGAGCTTGACGGAATCCACTCCCGCCTTCCGGAACGCGTCGATCCCCCACTGCAGCGCCTTTTCGTACCCGACGCTCCCGGTGACGCGGCCGCCGATCTCGTCGGCCAGGACGCGCAGGTCAGAGGAGAGCCGCGAGGTCGGTCCGGTCAGGCGCTCGATCAGGACGGCCGCCGGCTCCTGCCCTGGCGCGGCCGAGGCGCCGGCCAGGCCGAGAACAAACACCAGGGTCCGCTTTCTCATCGCACCTCCAGAGCGGCCCGGCCGTGACGCGGGCGCTCAGGCAACTTCATGTCGACTCGCTCCGTTGGCTTCGTCACGGGGCCGGGCGACGAAATAATAGTTCTGAACGAACCTCGAGAACAGCCGATCCAGCAACGCGTCCCCGCCGTCGACCGCCCGCGTCAGCATCCGGGACTCCCGAAGCACCCTCGGCAGGCGGTTGAAGGAGTTCCGGGGCAGGAACCCGTAGCGCTTGACCTCGACTTGAGAGAAGCCCGCTTGGGCGCAGAGGGCATCGATGTCGCGACGCGTGAACCGGTACCTGTGGAAAGCCGAATCGCCCCGGGACGATCCCGCCCCCGAGCCCGAAAGGGTGCGGCGGCCGGCCTCGATGTAGCTGTAGCGATTCGGGAGGTGGTAGCAGACGAACACGCCGTCGCGCGCCAGGACGCGACGCAGCTCCACGAGACTCGCGAGCTCGTTTCCGTTGAGCTCCCGAACGTGCTCCAGAACACCCACGCTGAAGGCGGCCGCGAACTGCCCGTTGGCGAACGGCAGAGCCCGGGGATCCTCCAGGGCGCCCCGGACGAATTCCAGCCGTGCCCGCTCCTCGGCAGAGAGCGCCGAAAAAATCTCGGGGGGATGCTCCAGGGAAAAGGCCGTGACGCGGAAACCGCATTTGACCAGGAAGTAGGAGAAGTGGCCCCGTCCGCACCCCCAGTCGAGAACCGTGCTTTCCGGGGCGAGGTATCGATTCGCGAGCGCATAGAGCTTTCTGTACTGACTCGCCGACGGAAGGCTGACGAACTGCTCGATGACGCCGGCAGGGTCGTCCCTGTGAATCGCGGCGAACAGCTCGTCCACATCCCGCTGAAACGCGATCATGCCGGGAGGGGACGGCTAGCCCGGCGTCTCCGGGGTGGACGGCGACGCCGGCGACGCCGGAGTCTCGGGTGCGGGCGCGGGCGGGGGGGCGGTTGCCGCGGGCTTTCGCAGGGCGGCTTCGTCCTCGAACTGGTGCCCGCAGAAGTAGCACTTGACCTTCGCCCCGGGCAACGCGTCCGGACGCCAGGCGAAGAAGACCTTCCCGCACTGGGGACACACCAACCGGCGCTGGGTTCCCTTCACTTCTCGACGTCCTTTGCCCACGACGGCGGCCGCTTCTCCAGGAAGGCCGTCAGCCCTTCCCGGGCTTCCTCGGAAGAGCGCCGCTCCGCGATCGTCCGGACGGTCAGAGGCATGGCCTCCTCGGGAGTCCGGCCCGCGACCTGCTCGATCAGGCGCTTGGCGATCCCCACGGCCTCGGGGCCCGAAGTCAGCAGCGACGCGACCTTCATCTGTCCGGCCGCCTCGAGCTCCGCCGCGGGGACGACCTGGTGGACGAGGCCGATGCGCCGCGCTTCGGCTGCGTCGAACCGATCGCCCGTCAGGAAGAGGTCGCGCGCGAACCGGGGCCCGATCGCGCGCAGCACGTAGGGCGAGATCACCGAGGGCAGGATGCCGAGCTTGACCTCTGCGAGGGCGAACACGGTTCCTTCGGCCGCGATCGCGATGTCGGCCGCGGCGACGAGGCCCACGCCGCCGCCGATCGCCGCCCCGTGCGCGAGGGCGACCACCGGCTTCGGGCAGACGTCGATCGCGCGCAGCATGCGGGCCATGCGCTCGGCGTCGGCTTCGTTCTCGGCGGGCGTATAGCCGCCTGCCTTGCGCATCCAGGCCACATCGGCCCCCGCGCAGAAGGACGGCCCCTCGCCCGCAAGGACGACCACGCGCGTGCCCGGATCGTTCCCGACCTCCGCGAATGCGCGCGTGAGCTCCTCGATGAGCACGTCGTTGAAGGCGTTGCGCACGTCCGGCCGGTGCAGGCTCACGCGCGTGACGGCCCCGGTCTTCTCGAGCCGGAGGTGCTCGAACCCGCTCAAGAGGCGTCCGACAGGCGGCCGGAGAGATTCAGCGGCACGACGAGATCCCCTCCCTTCAGGCGCACGACCAGCCGCCCTTGCAGTCGGACCTCGACGTCTCCGCCCGCCAAGAGCGCCGTCCCCGCCGCCGACAGGAGCTCGCCGTGGTCCACCTCGATCGGCAGCTCGAGCACGTTCCGGTGCGCGGCACGGAGAATCAATCCTCGGGTCGCGCCCTCTCCGACGACCCGGCCCTCGACCGAGAGCGTGTAGGCCGTCTCGGCGATCTTCAGGTCGAATGCGAACGGATTGCGGATGGCCAGGCGCGCCTGCGCCTCGCTCGAGAGGAGCGAGAGCTCCGTCAGCCGGACGTCCTCGAGCGCGAGGAAATGCGAAAGCACGTCGCGGTCCCCTTCGATCTCGACGCCTTTCCAGGCCCCCGTGCCGTTCCATTCCCGGGGGGCTCCGCCGGTACCCCCCCTCAACCGGTACTTGAACGTCTCCGGGGAGAAGCGGTCGACCCAGGCGGCCGGCACGTCCGCGTAGCGCACCGTGACCGGAAGCTGCCAGCGCCCGCCGGCGTGCGACACGGTCCCGGCCAGCGGCATCTCGGAGAGCGAGCCGTTCAGAGCGATCGCGCCCCGGAACGGGCCGGCGGCGAGCTCGGCCGCGGGGCCCGAGATCGTCGCGCGGACCTGGCTCTCCGCTTCCACGCGCACGGAGAAGCCGAGCGCGCCGGCGCCGGCGCGCATCGCAAACAGGAGGACGGCGACGACGGCCACCCTACATCCGGAAGACGCCGAACTCCGTCTCCGGAATTGGCGCGTTGTAGGCGGCCGAGAGCGCGAGGGCGAGCGCGGTGCGCGTCTCGGCCGGGTCGAGCACGCCGTCGTCCCACAGCCGGGCGGTCGCGTAGTACGGATTCCCTTCGACCTCGTATTTCTCGCGGGTCGGCCGCTCGAACTCGGCCACTTCCTCCGGCGTCATCGCGGGCTTACCGGCTCGCGCGAGCTGGTCCTGTTTGACGGTCGAGAGCACGGAAGCCGCCTGTTGGCCGCCCATCACCGAGATCCGGGCGTTCGGCCACGTGAAGAGCAGCCGCGGCGAGAAGGCGCGCCCGCTCATCCCGTAGTTGCCCGCTCCGAAGGATCCGCCGATGATGACCGTCAGCTTCGGCACGGCGGCGTTGGCGACGGCGTGAACCATCTTGGCGCCGTCCTTGGCGATGCCGCCGCGCTCGTACTCCTTGCCGACCATGAACCCGGTGATGTTCTGCAGGAAGAGGAGCGGGATCCTGCGTCGCGCACAGAGCTGGATGAAGTGCGTGGCCTTCAACGCCGACTCCGAAAAGAGAATGCCGTTGTTGGCGACGATGCCGATCAGGAACCCCGACAGGCGCGCGAAGCCGCAGACCAGCGTCGTGCCGTAGCGCGCCTTGAACTCCTCGAAACGGGAGCCATCCACGAGGCGAGCGATCACCTCGCGCACGTCGTAGGGCTTGCGCAAGTCCCGGGGCAGGATGCCGTAGATCTCCTTCGGATCGTAGGCGGGCTCTTCGGGCTCCGCGCGGTCCGCCGGAAGGGTCTTTGCGGGCGCGCCGAGGTTTCCGGCGATCGACCGGGCGATCTCCAGGGCCTGCGCGTCGTTTTCCGCCAGATAGTCCGCGACTCCCGAGACGCGGGTGTGGACGTCGGCGCCGCCGAGGTCCTCCGCCGACACGTCCTCGCCCGTCGCCGCCTTCACGAGCGGCGGGCCCGCGAGGAAGATGGTGCCGGTTCCCTTGACGATCACCGCCTCGTCGGCCATCGCCGGGACGTAGGCGCCTCCGGCCGTGCAGGAGCCCATGACGACGGCGATCTGCGGGATACGCCGGGCCGACATGCGCGCCTCGTTGTAGAAGATCCGCCCGAAATGGTCGCGATCGGGGAACACCTCCGCCTGAAGGGGCAGGAACGCACCTCCCGAGTCGACGAGATAGACGCAGGCGAGGCGATTCTCCTCGGCAACCTCCTGCGCCCGCAGGTGCTTCTTCACGGTGACCGGGAAGTACGTGCCGCCCTTGACGGTGGCGTCGTTGGCGACGACCATGACCTCGCGTCCGGCCACGCGGCCGATGCCCGTCACCAGGCCTGCCCCCGGAGCCTCGCCGTCGTACATGCCGTGGGCCGCCAGAGGCGACAGCTCGAGGAACGGCGAGCCCGGATCCAGCAGCGCATCGACGCGGTCGCGCACGAACATCTTTCCCTGCTCGGCGTGCCGCTCGCGGCCGGAACCTCCCCGCCGCACCCGGCCGAGCTCCTCGCGCAGCCCGGCAACGAGGGCTTCCAAAGCGCGCGCGCGCCCCTGAAACTCCGGGGACCCGGTGTCGATGTGGGTGGGAAGTGTGTCCATGGCCTCGCGCGCGGGGGAATGGGGCCGGCCCGGTCTCACGCCTTTTCGACCCTGGCTCCCGCCGCTTTCCGAATGTACTCGACCAGAGTTCCGGTCGGCGTTCCCGGCAGGAAGATCTCGCTGACGCCCAGGGCCTTCAGGGGAGCGATGTCCTTGTCGGGAATGATGCCGCCCGCGACGACGAGGATGTCCTCGCCGCCCCGTTCTTTCAGGAGGTTGAGGATCTCGGGAAACAGCACGTTGTGCGCGCCCGACAGGATCGAGAGACCTATGACGTCGACGTCCTCCTGGATCGCCGCGGCCACCACCTGCTCGGGCGTCTGGCGAAGGCCCGAGTAGATGACCTCCATGCCGGAGTCCCTCAGGGCGCGCGCGATGATCTTGGCGCCGCGGTCGTGGCCGTCGAGGCCCGGCTTGGCGATCAGGACGCGAATCGGTCGCGGCATACGGCTGACGGCGAGTGTATCAATCGACGATCGCGACCGGATCGCCCAGGCGCATGCGGCTGCCCGTCAGCGCCCGGGCGTTGACGCCGATCAGCCCCCCCCGGCCGCGGAGGATGGCGTTCAGGATTCCCGGAGAGCGCTCCGGCGTTTCGGCGTCGAGACTCGGCACCACGCAGAACTCACATTGCCGCACGATCTCGAGCAGCGCATCGCCGATCCAGATCTTCCGGCCGATCCACCGGTCCTCCTCGAACGGCCGGGCGTCGGGCAGATCGAGGAGAAGGTTCGACCGCAGCCGCACGGGCTCGAGCGTTGTGCCGTACTGCTTCTCCAGAAAACGGATCGTGGGCACCGAGATCAGGTGCACCGGAGCGGGATCTCCGTCGGCGTCCCTCCGGAGGCGCAGGCTCACGGGCCGGTCGCAGCGCCGCGACATGTCGTCGATCCAGCTGCGATCGGCCAGCGCGACTTCGGCGCCATCGGGTGTCCGGATGCGGATCCAGGGTTCGAGGTCTCCGGCGCGGACCATCGCGTCGAGGTAGCGCGCCCGATACCGGAGAAGCAGCGGCGCGGTCCTCGCGGAAAGGACGGCCCCCGACTCGATGTCGACCATTTCGTAGATCCGGTCGCCCACGAGACCCCCGCCCTGCATCAGGCACTCATCGGGCGATTCTCCGCTGAGCGAACGCACGGGGAAGCGCCGCAGTCCGGCTAGCTGTCCGACGACTTCGGCGAGCTCCATCTGGGAGCGGTAAATCTAACGTACACCGGGACTTTCGACAACCCGCAGGATCCGGTCGTCGCCCGGACGCGGCCTGCCGCGCCCCTCGCGGTTGCTCGTCGAGACGTAAAGCGCGCCGTCCGGCCCCGAAACCACGTCGCGGAGCCGGCCGTCGGCGTCATCCCCTCCTCAGCAGCGGAAGCCGCTCCGCGAGCGCGTCCCACGCGCGCCGGCGGTGCGAGACGCGGTCCTTTTCGGCCGCGCTCATCTCCGCAAACGTCCGGTCGCCCCCCTCCGGTACGAAGATCACGTCCCATCCGAATCCGCCTCCTCCGCGAGGCGCGGCCGCGATCGTCCCGCGGATCTCGCCGCGGGCCGACACGACCTCAGCGCCGTCGCAATAGGCGATGGCGCAGGAGGCCACCGCGCTCCGGTCGGGGAACGAGTCGAGCATGCGAGCGAGGGCTTCGACACCGGCGCTCCTCTCGACCCACTTCACGAGCGCCCCCGGAAACCCTCCCCAGGCCTCGATCGCGAGACCGCTGTCCTCCACCAGGACGGGCCGCGACAGCAGTCGGTAAGCGGTGCGCGCCTTGGCCTCGACGATCTCGGAAGGATCCAGTGCCTGCGGCTCGGGCAGATCGAGGTCCAGACGCTCGACCGCAAACCCGAGACGCTCGGCTTCGCGCGCCTTCTCGGCGCGGCTGGTGACGAAGACGAGCGGCAGCGCACCCACGCCGCGATTCTGCCACGGCGGCGGGCTATTTCTCGGGGTCGTGGGCCGAAAGGACCTTGTAGAGCGGCACCTGGGCGGAGAGTCCCTTCAGGGAAAAGAAGCCGAGTTGAGCCACCTCGCACCGGTCGCGCACGGCCTCCCAGGTCGCCGGGCCGATCACGATGTCGCCCGGCTGCGCGACGACTTGCTCCATGCGGGCGGCGACGTTGACCGCGTTCCCGAGCACGGTGTAGTCGACCCGCCGCTCCGACCCGATGTCGCCGACGATCGCCTCGCCCGTGTTCAACGCGATGCGGACTTCCAGCGGCGGGTCTCCGCGCCCGGTGCGCTCCTTGTTCCACTCCACCATGCCTTCGCGGATCTTCAGGGCCGCCGCCACGGCGCGGGCGGCGTGGTCGGGCTGGTCGATCGGCGCTCCGAAGAAGGCCATGATCGCGTCGCCGATGAACTTGTCGATCGTCCCGCCGCAGGAGAAGACGGCGTCCGAGCTCAGCGTGAAGAACTCCGTCAGCATCCGGGCGAGCGTCTCGGCGGGCATGTTCTCCGACCAGCCGGTGAAGCCCACGAGGTCCGCGAAGAGGACCGTGACGACTTTCGTGCCGGCCCGCTTGAGATCGCCGGTGGCCGAGGCGTCGGCGATGATTTCCTCGACGACCTGGGGCGAGTGGTAGCGCTCGAGACGGCCGCGGATCCGCTTCTCCTCGACGACTTTCTCGTGGAGGCGGGCGCGCTCGATGGCGACCGCCGCAAAATTGGCGAGCGCCGTCAGCAGGTCCAGGTCCTGGTCCGAGAAGTTCCCGGCGTGGAGCGGCGAGTCCACGTAGACGACGCCGATCACCGAATCGCCGTTCCACAGCGGGGCGCACATCGCCGAGCGGATCTGCTGCATCCGGATCGATTCGCCCGACTCGAAGCGCTCGTCCGTCTGCGCGTCGGACGTCAGGATCGCGGCCTTCTGCTTGATGACCATGTCCACGATCGTGCGCGAGTACGGGGTCGCTCCATCGGAGGTCATCCGCTTCTTGGACTTGAAGCGCGAGATGCGCAGCTGCAGGGCCCCGCTTTCCTCGTCGAGGAGCAGGAAGCCCCGGTCGACCGGCAGGAGCTCGAAGATCAGGTCCATGACCTTCTCGAGCACGGTCGCGAGATCGTCGGCGGAGATGAGCGCCTTGGCCACCTGCACGAGGATCTCGAAAACCCGGTTCTTGTAGCCGGCGTCGAGGGCGACCCGCTTTCGCCCGGCGGTCGAGTCCGTGACCGAGGCGACTCCCCGTTCCAGGCCGTAGTCCTGGTTGAACTCCGCGATGGGGCGGATGCGCGTCGAGGTCGAGTCGAGCAACCCGCCGCGCCCCGGGCGGGAGACCGTGGGATCGTCGCGGAAGCGCAGCACGAAGGTCCCGATCACGACGCGGTCGCCGTCTCCGACGGGCGCCTGCTGAACCGGCTTGTCGTTGACCCGCACGCCGTTGGTCGACTGGTTGTCGTGAATCACCCAGCCGCCGTTCTCCTTCTTGAGATAGGCGTGGCGGCGCGAGACGGAAAAGTCGTTCAGGACGATGTCGTTGTCGTTGGCGCGCCCGATGGAGGCGACGTCCTTCAACATCGTGAAGACCTGAGGTCTCCCTTCGGCTTCGTAGAGGACCTGGAGCATCGAGTGAAAGAATTATAGTCCGCGCTCCGCGGCGCGCGGCTTACGGCGCGCCGGAGCCGAGGACGAAACGGATCCGCACCGTCCGCCGCGCGGCGACCGGCCCGGCCGGCGTGCGGGCGGGCGTCCACCTCCAGCGGCGGACCGCGGCCGCCGCGGCCTCGGAGAGGCCGAGCGGCAGACCGCGCACGACCTCCACCTCCGAAACCCTGCCCGACGGGTCGATGGTGACCTCGAGCTCGACGGTGCCTTCGATACCGGCGCGGCGCGCCCGCTCCGGGTACACGGGCTCGACGCGGGTCAGAACTGCGGGAGGCTCGAGGAGACCGGGAGCCGCCTCGGCCGCGGCGGGCGGGGGCGCGACCGAGAGCGCGGGCGCTCCCCCTTCCGGGGACTCGGCGATCTCCTCCTCCGCTGGAGGCTCGGCCTCGAGGTCGATGATGGTGAGGTTCTTCAACGGCTTGATCTTCTCGGGCGAGAGGGCCGGCTCGCGCGGACTGGGCGGGACCAGGTCGACATGCGCCGAGTTCACGAAGGCGATGCCCCAGATCTTGTCGCGGAACGCGAAGTAGGAATGGTCCACGGAATGGATCTCGATGACCGTCCCCCGAGAGAGCCGGCCGGCCCGCGGAGCCAGCGGATCCGGAGCCAGCGTGACGTCCGCCGCCTCCCCCACCACACCGAAGACCGCCGCGAGGCCCAGCAGCGTCTTGCCGCGCCGCTGCCGGGCGTTGCGGTCCGAGTCGCGCTCGATCGTGTCGGCGGGCAGGAAGCCGCGCCGCGCCCCGTCGGTCTCGACCTCGACCCACTGCCCGACGTCCGGCTTCGCCTGCACGCGTGCCCCCGCGGACAGCGACGCCACGACTCCGCTCTCTCCCGAGGGCTCGCGGCGCAATGCGACGGCGTCGACGGTCACCGCGGCGGGAACGGCTTTCTCGCCCTCGGCCGTCGCCTCCGCGGATCGCGGGTGAAGCAGTACGTACACGGCCAGGAGCGCGGCCAGGACCACGACGCCCGCCGCATAGAGGGGCCAGGATTGGCCGAGCGAGCGGCGCGTCTCCGAAACCTCCGCGGTGTCGCCGGTCATCGCTTGGGCCGGATCCAGGTTCCCGTCTTCCCTTCGAGAGCCTCCGACAGCGACTCCGCCCGCGTCACGAGAACCTCGTGGCCGCCCGCCTCGATGAAACGGATGGCGGCGTCGATCTTGGGACCCATGCTTCCGGGCGGGAATTGCCCTTGCGAGAGGAGGGCCTTCGCCGTCGGCACGTCGATCTCGGCGAGCTCCTTCTGGGTGGGCTTCCCGAAGTCGCGGGAGATCCGGTCGACACCCGTCAGGATGATGAACAGGTTGGCCGAGAGGGAAGCCGCCAGCATCGACGCCGCGTAGTCCTTGTCGATCACGGCCTCCACGCCCCGCACCTCGCCCTCGTCCGAGACGACCACGGGGATTCCGCCGCCGCCCGCTGCGATCACGATGTGCCCGCGATTGATGAGCGCGGCGGCGACCTCCACCCCCCGCACCTCGCGCGGCTTGGGCGACGCGACGACCTTGCGCCAGCCCCGTCCGGAGTCTTCGACCATCGTCCAGCCGGCGGTCTTCTGCAGGACCTCCGCGCGCTCCTTCGCGAAGAAGGGGCCGACCGGCTTGGAGGGCTTCAGAAACGCGGGGTCCGCGGCGTCGACCTCGACCTGCGTCAGGATCGTGACGACCTGCTTGCGGAACCCCGCTCGCGCCAGCTCGTTGTCGAATGCGAGCTCGATCAGGAAGCCCATCGAGCCCTGCGTCTGCGCCACGCAGACGTCGAGCGTCTGCGGCGGGACCCGGTCGGCCGCCTCCTCCGCCTGGATCAGAATGTTGCCGACCTGGGGGCCGTTTCCGTGGACGACGATCAGCTCGTAGCCCTTCCCGAGGATCGGAAGGAGCTTGCGGACGGCCTCGCGCGCGCGCTCGAGCTGCTCGCCTGTCGTGCCCGAGTCCTCAGGACGCAGCAGCGCGTTGCCGCCGAAGGCAACGACGGCGAGAGGCCGGACGAAGGAGAAGAAAGGAGTGGGGTTCATGCGGAACCGACAGCCGCCCGCCGGCTCACGGCTTCAGGTCTTCGCGCTCGAGGGGCATCGTCATGCAGCGGGGCCCTCCGCGGGCGCGGGAGAGCTCGTGCGCGGCCAGCAGGATCGCGTACTTTTTCGCCGGCTTCCACAGCTCGAGCTCCTCGCGGCCGAGGAGCAGGTCCGCCTCGTCGACCACCGTGTAGCCGGCTCGGTTGAGCTCTGCGGCGGTGGCCTCGTTACGGTCGTAGATGAGGATCACGCCGGGTGCGAGGGCAAACGCGTTGGCGCCGTCGGTCCACTGCTCGCGGCGCTCCGCGATCGGGTCCTCGCCCCCGCAGCGGATGGGCTTCAAATCCAGCTTCTGTGCCTTCAGAGCCGACAGAAGGTCCTTCTCGGTCGTCCACGTGATCTCGCGCTTGGTCAGGTCGCACTCGTAGACGTCCGCCTCTTCGGCTCCGTCCGGCAGGATCATCGGTCCGTACACCAGGCACTCGTCCTGCGAGATCATCGTAAAAACGGTGTCGAGATGCATAAAGGAGCGCGCGGGGGGGATCGCGACGACGAGAATCCGCCTGACCGGCGACTTCAGCTTCTTGAAGGCCTCCGCGAGCCGCTCGATCGTCGTCTTCTCCGTGCGCTCGGAGTAGCCGATCGCGAGCAGGTCCTCCCGCAGCACGAGCACGTCCCCGCCCTCGAGGGTGGGCCGCATGCGGGCGAAGGAGGTCGGCCGCCCGTAGTCGGCCGAGAACTCCTGAAACCAGAACTTCCCCCCCTCGAGGGTCGCGAACCGGGGATGCAGGGAGAGCACGTAACCCGAAAGGAGAGGCTCGCGCTGGCGGGCCGGGGTCGCCATCGAGGCGCGGATCGCCCGTTCGCCCACGATCACGAGCGGGTCTCGCTGGAAGAAGTAGTTGGGAATCGGCGGCAGCGAGTAGAGCTCCGAGGCCTCCCGCGCCATCTCCGACGCCGGCTTCTCGATGCCCGTCACGAGGGCCGCCGCCAGCTGCTCGGCGTTCAAGTCGCGCAGCAGGTAGTCCATGGCGGGGCCCCAGCCGAGCGTCTTGCCGAGGTCGTCGAGGATGGCGCCCCGCTGCTCGGGGACCTGGAGGACTTCCTCGAGGAGGTCCTGGACCTCGAGAACCTCGTCGCAGACGTATCCGAGGACCTGCTGGAAGCGGCGGTGCTCCTCCCGGGCCCGGTTCCCGTAGAGGATGTCGTCGAAGAGGAGCTCCTCCATCATCGAGGGCACCATCCGGTCGATCTCGCGACCCGGCAGGTGGACCAGGACGGTTTTGAGCTTGCCGATTTCGGAAGTGACTCTGAGGCTCATGGGCTCACGCGAGAGGCGCGAGATTCTATCAGGGGCCCGGGGCTCCGAACACCGGCGTCAGGACGGAGGCAGCAGGGGCAGGCCCGAGGGCTTTTCGCCCGTTTCGATTTCCTTGTCCGCCCTTTCGGTGATCGTCTCCAGGCGCGTGGCGAACCGATCGAACGCCCTCGAGGTTTCCTCGTACTGCTTCTGGGCGTTGGTCAGGTGGGACCCCAGCTTTTCGAGCGGTGTGCCGACCCGCTCGATGAGGCGCAGGAGGTCGGCCAGGTTCTGGTGCACCTCGCGCGCGTTCTCCTGAAGCTCGACGCCGCGCAGGCCGAGCGCGACCGTGGAGAGGTAGGCGAAGAGGAGCCGCGGTGAGACGGGAATGACGCGCCGCGCGGCGGCGTAGTCGGCGAGCGCCGCCTCCTCGCCGTCCACGACGATCTCGGCGTAGACCGCCTCAGCGGGCACGTACATGAGGGCGAAGTCGCAGGTGCCGCTGGCGGGACGGATGTACTTCTCCGCGATCCCGTCGACGTGCTTCTTGACGTCGCGGGCGAACTGCTGCCGGGCGCGGCGCTTCTCTCCTTCGTCCTCGACTTCCCGGGCGCGGCGGAAGTTCTCGAGCGGAAACTTGCTGTCGATCGGCACGATGCGGTCCTGCAGGAAGACCGCGGCATCGACGAGGACGCCGTCCCCGAGCGGATGCTGCATCGCGAAGGCTCCCGGGGGCAGCACCTGGCCGAGCGCCTGCTCCAGGAACATCTCGCCGAGGGTCCCGCGCAGCTTGGGCGGCTTCAGGAGGTCCTCGAGCCGCGTCACGTCGCCCGCCAGCTTCTCGATCTTTTGGGAGGCCTCGTGCAGCCGGCCGAGCCGTTCGCCGAGTTCCTGGAGCAGGTGCCCGGACTGGCCCAGGTGGTCCGCCACGCTCTTCTGGCCCGTGGCCAGGCGGTTCTCCACACTCTCGACGCGAGTCTCCATGGACCGGCGCAGCTCGTCGAAGCGCCGGTCGACCGATTGCGAGGCCTCTCGCGCGCGCCCCGTCTCGGCGAGGACCTTGTCGAGCCGCGCGGCCGACTCCTTCGCGCGCGCCAGGAAAAGGGCCAAGGCGGCGCCGACCAAGGCGAGGATCGCCAGTCCGAGCCCGATGAGGACGGTTCCGGAACCCATCTCTTACAGAATAGACCCCGACGAGGACAAATGGTGTCCGACCGTGCATGAGCCGTGAGCGAGCCACCCGGGGGTACGACTCGGCTTGCGGTTTACGGGTTACGGCTCCCGCCGTCCTCCCGACAACAGCACCACTACGGCGACGAAGAGAGCAGCGCCGATGACGGCCCACAGGAAGGGGAAGGCCGGGCCGTCGCCGAGCTGGATCACGAAGAGCTCCGGCAGCTTCGCCTTGCGGGCGATCCAGGAGCCGAGCATCGCTCCTATGAACCCGAGGACGATGGAAACGAGACAGCCGCCGTGGGTGCCTCCGGCGATCGCCCGGCCGATGCCCCCGGCCACCGCGGCGATCAAGAGATAGAGCAGGACGTCGACGAGCGTCACGGCGCGGAGGATCTCACATCCGCCTTGTCCCGCCGCGCCGACCGGTGCGACAATGACTCGGAGGCACACGTGACCGAGCCCAAACGCCCCGCGAAGACCTCGAAGGAAGACCAGGAGATCGACTATCTGATGTGCTCGCAGTGCGGCACGCCCTGCTACGTCTTCGAGATGGAGGGCAGCAAGATCCTCGAGGCGACGTGCCTCGTCTGCGGGAACGACGAGGCCGGCATGTTCAACCTCGGGGAAGAAGCCGGAGCGGATGACAAGGACTGACGCCTACGTGAACCCTCTGACCGAGCGCTATGCCTCGGAGGAGATGTCGGCGCTCTTTTCCCCGCGGTTCAAGTTCGAGACCTGGCGCCGGCTGTGGCTCTGGCTCGCGGAGGAGGAACGGCGCCTCGGCCTCCCGATCGCCGAGGAGGCGATCAGCCAGATGCGGGCGCACCTGTCCGACATCGACTTCGCGGCCGCGGCCGAGGAGGAGGCGAAGACCCGGCACGACGTGATGGCCCACGTCCGCGTCTTCGGCGCAGCCGCCCCTGCCGCGCGGGGAATCCTCCACTGGGGCGCCACCTCCGCTTACGTGACGGACAACGCCGACCTCATCCAGATGCGCGAGGGCCTCGCCTTAGTCGAGCGCCGGCTCGTCTCGACCCTCCGGAAACTCGGCGATTTCGCGCTCGCGCACCGGGACCTGCCGGCCCTCGCCTACACGCACTTCCAGCCGGCGCAGCCCACCACGGTTGGCAAGCGGGCGGCGCTCTGGGCCGCGGACCTCCTCATGGATCTCGAGCAGGCTCGGGCCGCGCGGCGCGGCCTGCGGTTCCTCGGCGCCAAGGGCGCGACCGGAACGCAGGCGTCGTTCCTCCGGCTGTTCGACGGCGATTCGGCGAAGGTCGAGGATCTCGACCGCTCTCTGGCGAACCGGGCGGGATTCGAGCGCCGCCAGGTGGTTTCGGGCCAGACCTACTCCCGCAAGCAGGACGATGTCGTCGTCCACGCGCTATCCTCGCTCGCCCAGTCGGCGCACAAGATCGGCAACGACCTACGCCTCCTCCAGCACGAGGGCGAGCTCGAGGAACCGTTCGAGGCCGCGCAGGTCGGCTCCTCGGCCATGCCGTACAAGCGAAACCCGATGCGGGCCGAGCGGATCTGCTCGCTCGCGCGCCACGTCATCGCCCTTTCTCTCGACACGGCGATGACCGCGGCCACGCAGTGGCTCGAGCGCACCCTCGACGACTCCGCCAACAAGCGCATTGCCGTTCCGGAGGCCTTTCTCGCGGCCGACGCGATCCTGATCCTTCTCGAGAACGTGCTCGGCGGCCTCGTCGTCCACCCCGAAGTCTCGCGGCGGCGGCTCGAGGCCGAGATCCCCTTCCTCGCCACCGAGAACGTCCTGATGGAGGCCGTACGGCGCGGCGGCGACCGGCAGGAGCTGCACGAGAAGCTGCGCGTCCACGCCCGCGCGTCGGCCGAGGCGCGGACGCGGACGGGCGAGGCCGCCGACCTTTTCGACCGGATCGCGGCCGACGCGGCCTTCGGGATGACCCTCGCCGATCTCTCGGCGATTGCGCGGCCCGAAACCCTCGTCGGCCGCAGCGCCGAGCAGGTCCTGACCTTTGTCCGGGAAGAGCTCGAGCCGGCGCTCCAGGGCGCCGAGGCCGCCCGGAGCGCGTCGGTCCGCGTGTGAGCCCGCGGCTCTCCTTCGGCCCCCCCCTCCTTCTTCTCGTCCTCTTGACCGCTTGCGCGGCAACCCGGCCCGTGTCGCGCCCGATCCCGCCCGGCCAGGCGTCGCCGGGCTGGAGACAGGAGGGCCTCGCCTCGTGGTACGGCGGAGACGACGGATTCGAGGGCAAGCCCACGGCCTCCGGCGAGATCTACGACTCTTCGAACCTGACCGCGGCGCACCGGGACCTGCCGCTCGGCACGGTCGTCGACGTGACCGGTACGGAGAGCGGCAAGACGGTGCGCGTGCGGATCAACGACCGCGGCCCCTTCGTGCACGGCCGCGTCATCGATCTGTCGCGCGAGGCGGCGCGCCGGATCGACCTGCTCGGGCCGGGTGTCGGCCCCGTGCGCCTGACGATCGTCGCGGCCGGAGCGACCCCGACTCCCGTGCCGGCCGCCGTCGCGCGCGGCCCCTGGGCCGTCCAGGTGGGCTCCTTCGGCGAGCCGGGGCGGGCCGACCGGCACGCCGAGCGCGTTTCCGCCGCCGGCTTCCCAGTGTACCTGGAGCCGTACGAGGGACTGATGCGCGTGAAGGTCGGGCCCTTCGACTCGCGCGAGAGCGCCGAGACGAATCTCGCCGCGCTCGAGGACGCCGGGTTCGAAGGGATCGTGGCGCCGGCCGGACGGTGAGACGCCGGCGTTCCTGCGGTTAGAATCCGCGTTCCCATGAACGCCCCCTCCGCCGCGATCTCCTGTCGCGGACTCAGGAAGTCTTACGACGACGTGAAAGCCGTCGACGGGCTCGACCTCGAGGTGAGCGCCGGGGAGTGTTTCGGCCTTCTCGGCCCCAACGGCGCGGGGAAGACGACGACGATCGAGATCCTGGAAGGCCTGACCAGGCCGGATGCCGGGGACGTCACCGTCCTCGGGCGGCGCTGGGGCAGCCACGAACGGGAGCTGCGCGAGCGCATGGGTATTTCGCTCCAGGAGACGCGCCTGACCGAGAAGCTCACCGTGTACGAGACCCTCGCGCTCTTCCGGTCTTTCTACACGCGGGGCCGCTCGCCCGAGCAGCTGATGGCCGACCTTTCGCTGGAGGAGAAGCGCGACGCGCGCGTCGGAAAGCTCTCCGGCGGACAGCGCCAGCGCCTCGCCGTGGCGTGCGCGCTCGTGGGCGATCCCGAGATCCTGTTTCTCGACGAGCCGACGACGGGACTCGACCCGCAGAGCCGGCTGCAGCTGTGGGAGCGAATCGCCGTGTACAAAGCCGCGGGCCGCACGGTCCTGCTGACGACGCACTACATGGAAGAAGCCGAACGTCTCTGCGACCGAGTCGCTATCGTCGACCACGGCAGGATCATCGCCGTGGGGACGCCCGGCGAGCTGGTCGCCGGCCTGAACGCTCCCCACTTCATCGAGTTCTCGACCGAGCCCGCGGTCGGAGACGGCCTGCTCGCGGGAATTCCCGGCATCGGTGAGCGTCGTCAGCGGGATGGCCGGTGGTTCCTCGCCGCCGCGTCGCTGGCCCAGGCGGTTCCTGCCCTGCTCGCGTCCCTCGACGGCGCCGGGGCGAAGCTCGTCTCCCTCTCGACACACCGCTCGACGCTCGAGGACGTCTTCATCGCCCTGACGGGCCGGGAGCTCCGCGATGAGTGAGCGGCAGCATCCGCTCCTGGCGCTGACGAAGGCGCGCCTGCTCGAGTTCGTGCGCGAGCCCGAGGCCCTCTTCTGGGTCTTCGCCTTTCCGATCATCATGGCGGTCGTTCTCGGCTTCGCCTTCCGCGACCGGCCGCCCGATCCGGTCCCCGTCGGCGTGGTCGCCGGACCGTCGGCAGCCGAGATCTCGGGAGCGCTGGCGAAGGCCGGCACGGTGAAGCCCCTCTCCTACGCCTCGCTCGCCGCGGGCCTCGAAGGCCTGCGGACCGGAAAGATCACGCTTCTGGTCGAGGACTCGAGCGGGCTCGTGTACCACTTCGATCCGACGAGGCCCGACGCGCGCATCGCGCGGCTGGAGGCCGACGACGCCATCCAGCGCGCTCGCGGGCGCACCGACCCATCGCCGGCGCGCCTGGCCAAGGTGCAGGAGAAAGGATCGCGCTACATCGATTTCCTCCTGCCGGGCATTCTCGGGCTGAACCTGATGGGGACGGGGATCTGGGGCATCGGGTTCTCCATTGTGAACGCGCGCCTGAAGAAGACGCTCAAACTGATGGTCGCGACTCCCATGAGGAAGTCCCACTACCTGCTCGCGCAGATGCTCTCGCGATTCGTCTTTCTGGTCGTCGAGGTCGTCGTCATCCTCGTTTTCGGCGTGGCCGCCTTCCAGGTGCCGGTCCGCGGGTCCCTCGGCGCGCTGGGGTTCGTCACTGTGCTCGGCGCCCTCTGTTTCGCCGGGCTCGGCCTCCTCGTCGTCGCGCGGGCCCGGACGCTGGAGGCGGCGAGCGGCCTGATGAACCTCGTGATGGTGCCGATGTGGCTGCTCTCGGGCGTCTTCTTCTCCTCCGAGCGCTTCCCGAAGACCGCCCAGCCTTTCATCCAGGCAATTCCCCTCACGGCGCTGAACGACGCCCTCCGCGCCGTGATGCTCGAGGGACGCGGCCTGCCCATGATCGGGAGCGAGGTTCTCGTGATGGCAGTCTGGGGCGTGGCGAGCTTCGCCCTGGCGCTGAAGATCTTTCGCTGGCAGTAGGGCGGGCGATCGCGTATATCCTTCCCGGATCGATTCGTCGTTTTCTTTTCCTTTTCGTGGCAAGTGGAGGGATCGTGCTCGAACT
>JBKJWL010000034.1:0-11496 GCA_046716885.1 Thermoanaerobaculia bacterium
CACACACACGGGTTCAACGTCCGGCCTGATCCCCTCGGGCGCGCGCTGGCGGCGGCGCACCGTGCCGTTGAGGCCGCGCCGTCCAATCACCTCGCCCATCACGCCCTGGCCTCGGCCTTGTTTTTCCGGAGGGAGATCGTGGCGTTCCGGAATGCGGCGGAGCGAACCATTGCGCTCAACGCGATGGACGGAGGCACCACGGCGTTTGTCGGTCACTTGATGGCCTACGCGGGGGACTGGGAACGCGGGTGCGCGCTGGTGGAACACGCCAGGCAACTCAATCCCAATCACCCCGGATGGTACTGGTTCCCCGCGTTTTTCGATGCCTACCGCAAGCGGGACTACCGCGGCGCGCTCGAGGTCGCCCTCAAGATCAACATGCCGGGTTACTTCTATGCGAGCGCCGTGATCGCGGCCGCGTACGCACAGCTCGGCGAGGCGGAAGCGGCGCGCCCTGCCCTGCTGCAGCTGCTCGCAGTGAAGCCAGGCTTCGCCGCAGCCGCGCGCGAGGAGCTTGGAAAGTGGTTCGGCCCCGGCGAGGTCCTCGAGCACTTTCTGGATGGTCTCCGCAAGGCGGGGCTGGACGTTCCCGCACTCGGCGATTCCGATGATCAAGACTCCCGGTCGTCGAAGACGGAGGCGGTCGCGATCGCGGTGCTGCCGTTCTCGGACATGAGCCCTGTGCAGGATCAGGAGTACCTCTGCGAGGGAATGGCCGAGGAGATCATGAACGCGCTCACGCAGGTCGCCGGGATTCGCGTCGCGTCCCGGACCTCGGCCTTCCGTGCGCGCCAGGACGGCGGCGATCTGTCGACGATCGCCCGTGCGCTCTCCGTGGGCCACGTCCTCGAAGGCAGCGTGCGGACGTCGGGCAGCCGGCTTCGGGTCACGGCTCAGCTCACCGACGTCGCGAGTGGTTACCAGCTCTGGTCGGAGAGCTACGACCGGGACGCCGCGGATGTCTTCGCCGTCCAGGACGAGATCGCCGGGGGCGTCGTCGAGGCAGTCAAGGCTCGGCTTGCCGCGGGGGAACGAAGGGTTCGGGCCCGACCGCAGGTCGCCGACCTCGAGGCCTATCGGCACTACCTGAAGGGGCGACATCTGCGCTACACGAAAAACGATCACGGCGGCGCACTGCTCTGCTTCGAGCAGGCGACGGCCCTCGATCCTTCGCACGGGCCCTCCTGGGTCGGCCTCGCTGACGTGAGTGTTCTAGCGGCCGCATACGGCTTGAAGCCCTCACGCGAGGCCTATTCCGCGGCGAAGGCCGCACTGCAGACCGCGGCTGCTCTGCAGGGAGAGTCCGGGGAGGCTCTCTACGTCGAGGGCATGATCGCGTTCGGAGAGCGGCGGTGGAAGGACTCGGAGCGGCTTTTGGCTCGGGCGACGCAAGTCCAGCCCGGCCACGTCCAGGCGCGTTGCTGGACTGGGATTCTCCTCTGCATGAACGGACGGACCGAGGAAGCGATCGGGACTCTCGAGCAGGCCCGGGAGATCGATCCGCTCGCGCCCTATCCGTACGCAATGACCGGTCTCTGCCTGCTGCAGGCGCGGCGGCCGGAGGAGACGGGCCGGTTCCTGGATCAGGCTCTGGTGTTCGATGGGGACAACATCCTGGCGCTCTGGGTGTCGGGAGCGGCCCAGACCGCCCAGGGGCTCTTCGATTCGGCAATTGCACGCCTCGAACGAGCGCTTGCGCTCTCCCACCGGGGTGCGTTCATCCAGGGCACGCTCGGGTGGGCGCTTGCGGCAGCAGGGAGAGCCGAGGACGCGAGCGCCGTGCTTTCAGCCCTGCGCGCCAGACCCGCGCCGGCGACGACGACCCTTCCGGAGGCGTGGATGTTAGCCGCCCTCGGCGATCGGGAAGGTGCGTGGCAGGTGCTCGATCGGGCCTGCGACGAGAAACAGCTGCTCGTCGCGTTCACCGGGCTGCCGGGTTTCGATCCGTTGCGCGCCGACCCGAGATTCGCGGCGTTGCTGGAGAGGCTGGGGCTGCCGTCCGCCCGAGAAGCCCGGGCGACTTGATTTCCCTCGCCTGACTGTTCGGGGACTGTTCGCGCCGCTGCTTGGGGATGCCTGGGGATGCCTGGGTACGGCTGGGGATGCCCTTTCTGAGCACGGTCCCCAAAGATCCCCAGTCATCCCCGGTTCCGACTTCGATCTTCCCAAGCCGGATGTCGCCGGTTCGATCCCGGTTGCCCGCTCCAACCCGCTCCTATGGGACGCCCGACGCCCCTTCCGGCATCGCGGCCAGGCCGACGCGACGGAGCAGATCCGTGAAGCGCGAGTCCGGGCGCAGGTCGTCATACCTCGAGTCGACGCCGAGGACGATGAGGCCGTGGGAGCGAGCCGCGTAGGCCTTCTCCAGCATCTCGAAGGCGCGATCGTGGTCTCCGAGAGCCGCGTGAATCAACGCGACCTCGTCTGCGGGGACGTACCGCGTCGAGACCGCGAGCTGCGCGAGGACGCGCCGCGCCTCGCCGGGCTCGCCTGCGGCGGCGTAGGCGTGACCGAGATGCCAGAGAAACAGCGTTCCTTTACCCGAGAGGTCCACGGTCTTCTGATGTTCCTCGATCGCCTCCACATGCCTGCCGAGCTGGGTCAGCGCCAGGCCTCGAACCCGATGGGCCGGGAAGAAGGTGGAGTCCATCTCGATGGCACGGTCGGTTTCCCGGACCGCATTCTCGTAGCGCCGTGCGAAAAAATGACAGTAGGAAAGTTGCACCTTGATGGGGAGAGAAAGAGGGTCGAGCTCCTCGGCTCGCTCCGCGGCGGCGAGACTCTCCTCGAAGCGGCCCATCGCGAGAAGACAGTCGGCGAGGTAGTGGTGGGCCGTGGCGTAGGCCGGCTTGAGCTCGACCGCTCGGAGCAGGTCAGCTTCGGCGCCCCGGAGGTCCCAGTCGTAGTAGTGCTTCGCCAGACCGATCGGAGGCAGGGCCTCGGCGAGGTTCTCGTCGATCTCCATGGCTCGCATCGCCGCTGCCTTGGCCCGAGGGAACGTGTCTCGCGGCGGCGAGATCGTGTAGAAGCCGAGGTGCCCGCAGGAATCGGCAATGCCCACGTAAGCGAGCGCGTACTCAGGATCCTCCTCGATCGCCTGCGAGAAGCACTCGATGGCACGTCGCATCGCTTCCTCGGTCCGCTTGTGCAGGAAGAAGCGCCCTTTCAGGAACAGATGGTGTGCCTTCGGGCTTTCGGTCCGGCGCCTGCCGAGCCTTCCCTCTTCTTCGCTCGAGAGCCGAAGTCTCAGCCTGCGTATGATTTCCGCCGAGATTTCTTCCTCAAGAGTCAGGACGTCCGAAGCCGCGCGGTTGAAGCGGGCTCCCCAGAGACGGGTGCCGTCCCGGGTGTCGACGAGCTCGGCACGTACGACGAACCGGTCACCATGGTGATCGACGCTACCCAGCAGCACGGCGCGCACTCCGAGCTCGCGTCCCACCTCCTGGGGGTCGATGTCGCGGCCCTTGTAGCGGAAGACCGTGCTTCGGGCCATCACGCGCAGGTTCGGCAGCTCTGAGAGATTGTCGAGAATGCTCTCCGTCAAACCGTCGCTCAAGTACTCGGCATCGGGGCCGCCGCCCGTGCTCGTCAGAGGAAGGACCGCGACGGACTCCAGGGGTCGGCGGCTGCCTGAAGAGGCGGTTCCCGGGGCCGCCGGATTCGGAATGGCACGCAGCGCGAAGGCCAGATCGCGTGCGGATTGAAAACGCGCCTTGGGATTCTTCTCCAGGCAGTGGCGGATCAGGCGGTCGAGCTCGCCCGGAATGTCGGCGTCCCGGCCCGTCTTCGCCGGCTCATCACGCAGGATTGCAGCCAGCGTGGCGGCCGCCGACGTGCCCTCGAACGCTTTGCGCCCGGTGACCATCTCGTACAACACGCAGCCGAGCGAGAAGATGTCGCTCGTCGCTTCGGCCGCCAGGCCCTGGACCTGCTCGGGCGCCATGTATCCGACCGTCCCCAGGACCGTGCCCGGCTCGGTTGCTCGCGCTTGCGTCGGAGCGGAGCTGGTCTCTCCGGGCGAAAACGTCGGAGCGAGACTGGCGAGCCCGAAGTCGAGCACCTTGACTCCGCCGTCCGATGTGAGAAACACGTTGGCGGGCTTCAGGTCTCGATGGATGATCCCTCGCGCATGCGCGGCTGTGAGAGCGTCCGCGATGGCGATCCCGATCTCGACCGCTTTTGGCCAGGGAAGGGCGGATACGGCCAGGCGGCCCCCGAGAGTTTCGCCCTCCAGCAGCTCACTGACCGCGAAGGAGGTCTGTCCCTCCCGGCCAAAATCGAAGAGCATCACGATGTTGGGATGGGCGAGCGCCGCGACCGCTCGCGCCTCGCGCTCGAAGCGGAGCAGGCTCTCGGAGTCTGAGAGATCTTCCCGAAGGACCTTGACGGCGACCTCCCGTTCGAGGCGCGTGTCTCTGGCACGGTAGACCTCGCCCATTCCGCCCACTCCGAGGGGTGAGACGATCTCGTAACGGCCGAGTCGGTTGCCGGTGGAGAGGCGCAATGGGCAGCCTTTCGAGCACGGAGTATCCCACCAGAGGGAGTCGCTCCAGACAGAATCGCGGCGGTGTTGATTCGATGTCGCACTTCTCGACCTGGTCGCGGACTATTCGCGCCGCGTCTTGGGGATGCCCTGGGAATGACTGGGGGCCTTTTAGGACGCCACTTCCGGGCACGATCCGCAGCGGTTTCCAGGCATCCGTAAGCGAGCCCCAATCTTCCCGTGCTGGGTGTCGCCGGTTCGATCCCGGTTGACCTCTCTAGCCTCCCGGCGTTGTAGTCTCCGGACGAACCGATGACGCTTTCCGCCGGAACCCTGCTCGGCCCGTACGAGGTCCTGTCGCCGCTGGGTGCAGGCGGTATGGGAGAGGTGTACCGGGCGCGGGACGGCAAGCTCAACCGCGACGTTGCAATCAAGGTCCTGCCGGACTCGGTCGCGCGCAATCCGGACAGGCTCGCCCGGTTCGAGCGGGAGGCGAAGGTCGTCGCGGCGCTTTCTCATCCGAACATTCTTGCGATTCACGATTTCGGCAACCAGGACGGCACCGCCTACGCCGTCATGGAGCTCCTGGAGGAAGCTCGTCGCCGGCGCGAAGTAGTCCTGCCTTCGCCTGCGCTCGCCGCGCTGGGAGTCCGAGACTCGGCGGTTCAGAGATGCCCTACGTCGCCAGCCAAAAAAATGGGCCCGCGCCACGCGCGGGCCCATGTGACGAGAGAGTTCGACGAAATCCGCGAAAGCCTGGAAAGCGGCCTCTACTGCTTGTGGTACACGATCGTGTTGTTCACGGCCTCGCCGTTGGCGTTCGTTCCGATCTGGGTGATCGTCATCGTCTTGCCGTCCGCGGAGACCACGACCTTCGCCGTGACTGTCGTCTTCCCACCCTTCTTCCAGGTGTTGCTGTAGCCGTTGTCGTCAACCTTCATCGGCGCGGCCATGTCGGCGTCCGGATTGCCCTCGTAAGGGACTTCCTTGCCGTCGAACTTGGATAGAAACATGCTGTGGTTGGGCTTGCCATCGGCATTGACACCGTCACCCGTGAACTTGATCCCGCCCGGCGTCGCTTCGAACTTCACCGTGAAACTTTTGGGCGCCGGACCCGGGCTGTACTTCGATTTCGCGAGGTCGACTTTCCACGTGCCGAGCCAATTGTCGGCGGCCAGGGCAACGGAACTCGGGAGAACAATGGCGCAGCACGCCGCGAGGGAAACCATGAGCAGGTTCTTCCGCATGACCCACCTCCTTCGTGAAAAACAATTTCCGTAAACTTCAGGAATCGTCTGGTTCCTCGACAGTGGAGAGGATCATATCTCTACGGGCCCTCTCTCTCGCACAGCCGCGGTGTAGTCTGGGAAAGCCGATGACACTCCCTGCCGGCACCCGCCTTGGCCCCTATGAGGTCCTGTCGTCTCTGGGCGCAGCTCGAGCCGCTGCTGAAAATTCCGTACATCCTCTCGCCGCGGTGGCTCAGGATCGACCCGACTTCGACCCGTTGCGAAAGAACCCGAGGTTCCAGAAGCTCGTCGCAAGCGGGAAGTGATTCGAGGCGTCAGAGTAGGGCGTCGCAGCGGGGGTAGGGCACCAGGTCCTCCACGCCCTCGGACGTGACGAGCACCTGGTCACCGAGCTTGACGCCGTCCCTGGCGCCGACTTCGCCGCAGTAGAGCTCCACGACGAGGACCATGTTCTCCTCCAAAACACGCTCGCCGTTGGGCTGCGGATCCTCGGGGTAGGCGACACTCGGGCTCTCCTCTTCCAGACCGGCGCTGTGGATCATGACCTCGTATCGCTGGGGCATGAACTTTTGGGGCAGCCGCGGCGCTTTCGCGGCGAGCTCGCAGCAGGTGAGGCCGGGCCGGATCATCTCCCGCAGCGCTTGCAGCCATTCGTGCGCGGCGCGGTACGCTTCGCGCTGCGCTTCGGTCGGGGCGCGGTCGCCACACAGGAACGTGCGCGACACGCAGAAGAAGTAGCCTTCGACGCCGACGGCGTCGGTATCGACATAAACTAGGTCGCCGGATTCGAGGACGCGCGCGGTCGCCTCGGCGCGCCAGGGGTTGGTGTTCGGGCCCGAGCAGACGGTGCAGGTGGCGAGGTGCTCGCCTCCGCGCCGCAGCAGGGTTTCGGCGAGGGTGGCCAAAAGCTCGCGCTCGCGAATCCCGGGCGCGAGGGCCCGCTCGAAATTCGCCAGCATCTCCATCACGATCGCGCCGTTCCACTCGAAGAGGCCGATCTCCTCGGGCGTCTTGATCTCGCGGGCCACGGTCGTGACCGGCGCCGAGTCGAGGATTGCGATCCCTTCGCGCTGGAGGGCGAGGAACCCGGGCGTTCCCAGCCGGTCGACGGCGAGCCGGCTCGAGGAGACCCCGATCTCGCGCAGCGCGGCGGCCGTCTCCCGGGCAAAGATCGCGGCGTGCGCCGCCGTGTCATCGTAGAACTCCCAGGCGTGCATCGGCCGCACGTCGGCCTCGATGCCGCGGAACAGGTGCATCGCGTTCGGGTACTCGAAGAGGATGGGGCGCCCCTCGGCCGGGACCAGGGCGCAGCGGACGAACGTCGTATTGCTCCAGATCGGCATCGCCGAGGCGCCGGTCGCGTAACGGACGTTCGGGTCGTTGAACAGCAGGCAGGCCTCGACTCCCTGCGCCCGCATCGTGGCCTGCAGGCGCTCCAGCCGGCCCCGCCGCAGACGTGCTTGATCGACAGGATTCTCCATCGTGCGAGGGATTCTAAGGTTCAGAGCGGCGAGGGAGAGGACGGAAACTCCCGGTCAGCCCGAATCCAGCACCACAGCAGCGCACCCACTACGGCAAACGCCGCACCGGTCGCCAATGCCGCAGGCCAGCCCAGCGCGCGCACCGTCAATGGCACGAGCAGGGCACCAACCCCGCCGACGACATTTCCGCCGGTGTTCATAACGCCACACGCCGATGAGGAATGCTTCCCGGACACCGAAATCGCCGCTGACCAGAACACCGCATCCGTCATCTGCTGAAATCCCAGACACAGCGACAGCAACAGGACGGCCACCAGCGGTGCGGATGCCGCGGCGGCGGCCGCGATCAGCGCGCCCGAGAGCGCGAGACCGGTCATCGCCACCCATCGATGTCCGCGCCGCTTTCCCAGCCGCACGGAAAGGCGGTCGCAAACGATGCCGCCGACGAGTGCGCCAACGGCGCCGCTGAGCCAGGGCGCCGACGCGTAGTAGCCGCTCTCCAGAACCTTGAAGCCGCGATTGTCCACCAGATAGATGAACAACCAGTTGAAGAAGAAGTAGAAGACGTAATTGCTGCAAAAGTAGCTCGCCGAAAGCAGGAGAATCTGCGGATCGCGGAGCATGCGCTTTCCCATGCCGGCCGGGGTCGATTCCGTGAATGTCGCTGGCCGATCGCGATCGATGAGCGCGAGCTCCGCGTGACTCACGTGCGGATGCTGCGCCGGCGTGTCGCGCGCATACCACCACCACACCGCGGCCAGCAGGAACGCCAGAGGCGCCGTCATCATGAAGGACTGTCGCCAGCCAAAGGTGACCATGAGCCACGCGATCAGCGGACCGGTTGCGGCCGCACCAAGAGTCAGGCCAACGTTCCCCAGGCTGCTTGGAAACGCCCATCCCGTGACGGGAAACCAGTTGCAGGTCATCGCGCCACCTGTCACCGGGAAGAACGGCGCCTGCGAGGCGCCCATGAGAGCGCGCAGCGCGATGAGAGCAATTATCGTAAGCGTAGGGGAAGCCAGTTCGCGACCGGGCACGAGCCCGATCACCAGATTACAGGCGCCCCAGAGCAGCGCAAGGATCGTGACGGCGCGACGCCCTCCCACCCGGTCGGCCCAGACACCGCCGGGAAACTGAAACGCGGCATAGCTCCAGGCAAAAGCCGCCAGCACAACGCCGAGCTGCACTTGCGTGAGCCCCAGGTCGCCCATCATCCGCTCTCCGGCCACGGACATGTTCGTGCGCAGCAGGTAGGCCACGAAGCTCGAGGCGAAGATCAGCGCGAGAATTCGCCACCGGATACCGGTGGGGCCTGCGGGGCGGGAGATCACCTGGGCATCGGTCATGGGCGCGCCAAATCTACCGCGGGAGGCGCCCTGCTGGGACGCGGCGTGGTGTCTCTCGCCGGACTGTTCGCGCCGCGTCTGGGGGATGCCTGGGGATGTTTGGGTGCGGCTGGGGATGCCGTCGCGGAACACGGTCCCCAAAGATGCCCGGACATCCCCGGTTCTGATTCCGATCTTTCCAAGCTGGATGTCGCCGGTTCGATCCCGGTTGCCCGCTCCAAGCCTCGAACCCGCGTCCCTACGGGTTTTTCGCGATGTCGGCTCGTCGCCGGCGCGAAGTCGTCCTGCCCTCGCATGCGCCCGCCGCGCTGGTAGTCCGAGACTCGGCGGTGAAGAGATGCGCTACGTCGCCAGCGCAAAAAAATGGGCCCGCGCGACGCACGGGCCCATGTCACTGAAGATTCGACCAAATCCGCGGAAGAACACCGCCTCTACTGTCTGTCGTAGACCTCCATGTTGTTCACGGCCCGGCCCTGCGAGTCGGTCCCGGTATGGGTGCCGGTAAGGGTCTTGCCATCCTCCGACACGACCACTTTGGCAACGATGGCCGCCTTGCCGCCCTTCTTCCAGGTGTTCTCGTAGCTGTTGTCGTCGATCTTCTTCGGCGAAGCCATGTCGGCCTCCGGATTTCCCTCCCACGGGACGTCCTTGCCGTCGAACTTGGACACGTACCCGCCGTGGATTGCCTTTCCCTCAGCGCTGACGCGGTCCGTGGCGAGCTTGATTCCGGCAGGCGTCGCCTCGAACTTCAGCGTCTGGCTCTTGGGTCCGGGCCCCGGGCTGTACTTGGATTTCGCGACGTCGAGTTTCCAGGTGCCCAGCCAATTGTCGCCGGCGAGGGCGACGGAGCTCGAGACAACGATGGCGCAGCACGCCGCGAGGGAAACCATGAGCAGGTTCTTCCGCATGACCCACCTCCTTAGAGCAAACCGATTTTCGGCCAATCTCAGGAACCATCTGGTTCCTCGAACCGGCGCGGATCATACCGGAAGGCGAGCCTAGGGTGCCCGCCGCAACTCCCTCCAGCAGCCAGCCTGCGAAAAGGTTCCAACTGGGAACTTTGTGGGGAGCCATTGCTCTCCGCTCTCTCCCCGCGCGCAGATCCGTAATGTAGAGTTTCTTCTCGTTAGGGGCGATCCTCTACGAGTTGCTCTCGGGCAAGAAGGCATTCAAGCGAGACACGAATGCCGAGACGATGGCGGCGATCATGCGGGACGAATTGCCAGAGCTGTCGGAGTCAGGGCGGAACATCTCGCTGGCGCTCGACTACATCATGCGGCATTGCTTTGAGAAAGACCGGGACAACCGGTTCCAGTCGGCCAAGGGCATTGCTTTTGCTGCTATCCGAGCAGTCGGCCGGCCCAAACCGCCTGGTGCTTTTGCTCCTGCACTTGCCGAAAGCGCGAGAACGCCGAGACCGCGGCGATCACAGCAAGGGAGGACGCTCGCGAAGCCGCCGAATGGGTGACGCATCAGCGGCGAGCGAAGAGGCGAAGGCCCCTTGAGGGGTGACCCTTACTCCGCTCAGCGGCGGCGAACGGCATGGTACAGGACCAGGACCACCACTGCGCCGACGACGGCTACGACGACGCTTTCGATGTTGAGCCCGCTGATTCCCGGCACCGGATGCACCCGGGCCACCCGCCCGTAAGTCTGGAAGAGCCACCCACCGACCACCGCTCCAATGATGCCGAGGAGGAGGTCCCCCGCAATGCCCCCGCGCCGGTTGTTGACGATCTTGCTGGCGATGAACCCCGAGATGAGCCCGAGGATGATCCATGCGACGAAAGACAAGGTGCCCTCCTTTGTTGCGACTGCCGGACAGTTTTCAGGTCGGCGCTCCCGGGACAAACCCATCGGCCGAGTTCTCGCGATGTAGCCTATCGCTTTGCTGTGTTCGAGCTTTTCAGAAGCCCTTCATCTTACTGCGTCGCCGCCGCGGCGACTCCCTCCGCGAGCACGGAGCAGGCTGGAAGCCCGAATCTTCCCAAGCTGGATGTCGCCGGTTCGATCCCGGTTGCCCGCTCCAACCCAAAAACTCGTAGCGTCGTACGCAACGCCATCCCCGGCATCGTGAAAAACATGGAGGCCCGGGTCCGGGCTAGGGGCTGCTGTCCGCGTGGCCCCGGATCGGATGGGCTCTGTTCTTTCTCATGATCCTCGGGTTCTTCGTCGGCAACCTCTGCTTCGGAATGGCGACGTGGAATGGCAGAGGCCTGGAGAAGGCCGTGAGCGTCGCCCTTTTCGCCTGGCGGCGCGCTCTCTCTGCGTGCTCGCCGCCGACTTCGGCGGCGCGGCCTGGCTCGCCCTGCCCGAGTGGGTGTCGGTGACTTATCAGCCATCCGCCCGATTCCTCATTGCCGCCGGGCTCTGGAGAAAGGCTACCGAGCCTTTCCGGTCGGCGGCTCCTTCTCCGTCGAGCGCGCGAGCGTCGAGGGGCCTGCAGTCGAGCGGTTTTCCAGCGCGACCTCGATGAAGGCGGCGGCGGCCGCGATCGCCGAGTAGGCGCGGGCGTCGTCGCGCAGTTCCAGCAGGACTTCGTCGAGGGCAGCGACGGCGCGCTCGAGTTTCTCTCGAACCGCGGGACTCGGAACGCTCATGGATCTCTCCCTGAGAAGTCGCAGAGTCTACACCGCGGTTCCTTTTGCTAGACTTACGGGCCTCTCGGGGGGGTGAGTGGCCATTTTCGGCAAGACAGAGGTTCCCGGCCAGGCTCCGGCACCCGATCGTGCCGCGGCGGCGGGCCCGGCGGCCTTCGCGGCGACGGCGACGGTGATCGGGCCGAAGGCCCGATTCGAGGGGGAGATCTCGGGCGATGAGGATGTCGTCATCCAGGGCCGTTTCGAGGGAAACATCGAGGTTCAGCGCCGGGTGACCGTCGCGGCTTCCGGGGAGCTCAAAGGCGACGTCCACGCCCGATCGGTCGTGGTGGGCGG
>JBKJWL010000035.1:0-14381 GCA_046716885.1 Thermoanaerobaculia bacterium
CTCGGCAAGGCGGGCAAGTTGGCCACCACGAGAAATTGGGCCACCGTCCTCAAGCTGCGGGCTCTGGCCAAATGACACCGACGCCTAACCCGCGGGTGCAGCGGACTCGTTCCTCGCCTTCGGCTCCCCACTCGCCGCTGACCCGCCACCCGTTAGGCGGCCTGGCACCTTGACGTCTTAACGTTAAAGCGCCACACTCCTGATCATGAGTAGCGCCAAGCGAGCCACCGTGTACTTCGAGCCGGAGATTCATCGGGCCCTGCGGCTCAAGGCTGCGACATCCGATAAGTCGATATCGGACATGGTCAACGACGCTGTGAAGCTGACCCTGGCCGAAGATGCCGAGGACCTGGAGGCGTTCGAGAAGCGCAAGCGGGAGCCGAATCTCGACTTTGAGCAGTTCGTGAAGGCTCTCAAACGGCGTGGCAAGTTATAGGGTCTTGATCAAGCCGTCCGCGGCCAAGGAGATCGAGGCCGTTGACCAGAAGAAAGACAGGCAACGCATCGTCGCGAGCATTCTCGCCCTGGCGGCTGAGCCGAGGCCGGTTGGGTGCGAGAGGCTTACCGGTGAAAGCTATCGCTACCGCATTCGCGTCGGCCGATATCGCATTGTGTACTCGATCGCTGACGCTGAGTTGCTGGTGCTCGTCGTGCGAGTCGCTGATCGCAAAGACGTGTATCGATAAGCCGCCTAACCCGCAGGTGCAGCGGACTCGCTCCTCGCCTTCGGCTCGTCACTCGCCGCTGACCCGCCACCCGTTAGGCGTCATGTCATTAGCCTGGGTCACCCCATGAAGATAAACAAGCTCATCCCGATGCTGCCCGTAAGGAGCATGCCCGCGAGCGTCGATTTCTATCAGAAGCTCGGCTTCAGCACCGAGCAGAGGAACGATAGGCGGCGTTGGGCGATGCTCTGCTTTGGCGAGTGCCGTCTGATGGTAGATGAATCAATAAACGTTCACCCCGGCATTCCTCGCGCTTCCGTTCTCTACCTCTATCCGGATGACATTTCTGAGTTTCACAAGCAAGTGCGCAGAAACGGTCTGGTCGTGCCAGACTTGGAGGTCACCTTCTATGGCATGACCGAATTCCGGATCGACGACCCGGACGGGAATCGGTTGTGGATTGGGCAAGACGCTCCAACCGGAACTTAAGACCCGCGGACTCAAATGTCGCGAAGCTGTTGCGATGACGCCTAACCAGTCGCTCGAGCCGACGTCTGTCGGCGTCCGGCCTCGGTTCAGCTTCAACGTTAGCCGTCATGCGGATATTCATTGAGAGGCTGGTAGTGCTGGCCGCGCCTAACCTCCGAGACACAATCCTTGCAGCGTGGGAGACCAACAACCACGTCACGGTCTTTCTTGTCGAGCACCTGCCCTCCCCGATCTGGGGAGCGAGCGTTCCAGGGGCCCCGCGTCGCACGGTCCGCATGATTGCAGGACATATCCACAACGCTCGGTGCATGTGGATCAAGATGGTCGGTAAGGAGCATGGCATTCCAGTGCCTGACAAAGTCGATCGCAGGAGAGTCAGCCGAAAGGACTTGGTGTCTGCGCTCAAGCGCAGCAGCCTAGGCATCAACGCCCTTCTCAGGCTGGGGTGCGACTGCGGCGGCAGCATTCCGATCCCCTCGACGTACGTTTGGCGGAACCTCTCTCTGGACGTCGGCCACGTTCTTACCTATTTCGTCGCGCATGAAGGCCATCACCGCGGGCAACTTGTGCTGCTCGCCCGCCAATTAGGACATCGCCTGCCGGTCTCTACCACGGGTGGCCTCTGGCGGTGGAGAAGGCGCGCAAAAGAGGCTGGACGATGACGCCTAACGCGCGGGTGCAGCGGACTCGCTCATCGCCTTCGGCTCTTCGCTCGCCGCTGACGCGCCGCCCGTTTGCCGGCCTGAGCGCTGCAGTGCACGGGAGCGACATGTTGCGTGTCTTGCTTGGCGCCGCGCTTCTGAGCAGCCTCGCGTGCCGTCACTCTGCCTCGCGTATTGGCGGAGTCGCGCCGGGCGCCCCGACGGCGGACTCCTCGCTCGCAGCCGCGCGCGTGAACGGCGTGACGCTCCACTACTTCGACCGCGGCACAGGCACCCCGGTCGTCTTCGTCCACGGCAGCTTGGTGGACTATCGCGAATGGAAGCCGGTGGCCGACTCGCTCGCAGATACGTATCGCACGATCACCTATAGCCGTCGTTATAACTACCCGAACGACAATCCGTTGACGTCCACGGACCATTCGGCGCTCGTTGAGGCCGCTGACCTCGCCGGCCTGATCCGTACGCAGCGCCTCGGGGCGGTCCACTTGGTCGGTGTCTCATACGGCGCGTATACTGCGCTCCTGGTCGCGCTCAACCAGCCCGACCTGGTACGGAGCCTTGTTCTGGTAGAACCCCCGCTCGTTGGCTGGCTCCCCGACCTGCCCGAGGGCCGACGGCTCTACAACGAGTTTATGGGCGGGACCTGGGAGCCGGTGGGGCTCGCTTTTCGCCGCAGAGACGCGACCGAGGCGATGCGTCTCACGCTCGACTTTTTCATCGGCCCCGGGAGTCAGGCCACCCTCCCAGCAGAGCTTCGGTTGGTGCTTTTCGCCAACGTGCGGGAGTGGGAGGCGCTGACGACGTCGCGCGATGCCTTCCCCGCGATCTCCCGGGCGGAGGTCCGGCGGCTCGACCGGCCGGTGCTCATGATCAGCGGCGGCCGGAGCTATCCGATGCACCGCGCGATCGACGCCGAGCTGGAGCGCCAGCTGCCACGGGTGCGGCGCACGGTCATCCCGGACGGCACGCATGACGTGTGCACCGAGCAGCCGACGGTGTGCGCGAGGGAGATTCGCAGCTTTCTCGCGTCGCAGGTAGTGCGACCCGGGAAGCCGTGAGCAGCCTAGCCCAGCGTTTGCAGCTGACGAGGCCGCCCAGGAGTGCACGGGTCTGGGAGGCGCTGAGACTGGCTCGGGAAGCGGCCGCGACTCGCGAGCAAGTAGCGCCCTCGTTCGCGGTTGTTCTCGCATTCGGTCTCTGTGCCTCCACGCGGCCGATACCTCCCGAGTGGAGCTCGGTCAAGACCTGAATCGACGATCTGGATAGCAGCCCTCCGTCGCTCTACATGTTGGTTCTGAAGAGTGGAAGGCCCTTTTCGATGACCGTGCGATCAACCCACCACCGTCTCGGGGAGTGTGGCGAGGCTCGATATCGAAAGGTCTGGGATAATCAAGATGGTGAATACCGGCGATGTGTTCTGCTCATCCAGTGAGCGGCCGCCTAACCCGCGCGTGCAGCGGATCGCTCATCGGCTTCGCCTCTTCGCTCGCCGCTGGCGGTTCGCATTGCTTTTGATCGCAGCGGCTGGTGCATGGGGACAAGCCGTGGGCAAGCCCGAGCACCGGATCATCCCGATTCATCCGATGTCAGAGGATGTCGAGGTCCTCTATGGCGACCCCGAGAAGCCGGGGGAGCCGTTCGTAATGAGAATTCGCGAACTTCCCGGGGGCATCATTCCCCCTCACAAACATCCCGTGGACGAGCACATTACGGTACTGCAGGGGACGTTGTACTTCGCGGTTGGCGAGAAGTTCGACCGCGGCGCGATGAAGGAGCTGAAAGCCGGGAGCTACGCGTTCATCCCAAAAGGGAGCACGATGTTCGGGTACACGCCTGAGGCCGCGATCGTTCAGGTCCACGGTGTCGGTCCCTTCCACATTCACTGGCGCGCCGGGACTACCTGGCGTGACAGGCTGAAGACGTTGGACGACCCGGACGCCGCGTCCGTTTTCAAGTTCAAGAAGGGTCAAGACGTCGTTTCCAAGCGGGGAGCGGGGCGCATTCGTCAGGGGTACGATTCTGGGGAGATGATCGGGTACGAGATCGACGGCGAGGACGGTAGTTTGTTTGCGGCGGAGGAGAGCGATCTTAGTCCTGCAGAGAAGCGATGATCAATACGCCGAGCCCGCGGCCTAACAAGCGCGTGCAGCGGACTCGCGCCCTCGCTTCGCTCGGACGCTCGCCGCTGACGCGTCACCCGTTAGGCGCCGGAAGTTACGTTGAACCAGCTCTACGCTCAGGAGGTAGGGCATGAATCGGTTCGTTGTTCTGGCAGTCGTTGGCGTGTTGCTCGCGTGCACAGGCTGTGCGTCGGGAGGCAGCGAGAAGGATGTGCAGTCTCAGATTCTGCGACTCGATGCGGAGTGGTCGCGGGCGGCGCAAACCCGTGATGTCGACCGGGTGGTGTCTTTCTGGGCCGACGACGCGATTGTCTTCCCGCCGGGGAGTCCTGCCGTGGCCGGAAAATCGGCCATCCGAGAGTTCGTCGCGAAGAGCTTCCAAACGCCCGGCTTCAGCATTTCCTGGAAGACGTCGACCGTTGCAGTGTCGCGCGGCGGCGATATTGCCTACACGACCGGCACCAACCGCGTTACCTTTAGCGCGCCCGATGGCAAGAAGGTTACGGTGGAGGGAAAAGCTGTGGCGGTCTGGCGCCGGGAGGAGGACGGCGCATGGAAGTGCGTTATCGACATCTGGAACGACGTGGCGTCTTCACCGTGAACGCGAGTCGCGTGCTGACGCGCCACCCGTTAGGCGCCGTCATCAGACCCAGGCCGCAGATGGTTCCCTGGCGCCGGGTTCGGGCTGGGGGCGGCAGGTAGGGGATAGGATCTCCGAAGAACGGAGGGCCCAATGGCCAAAGAACTCAAGTGTGGTGATCTGATGCCGGGCTGCAAAGCGGTGGTCGAGGGCAACGACGAGGCGGAGGTTATGGCCAAAGCGGCTGAGCACGCAAAGAATGCCCACGGGCTTCAGGAGATTACTCCCGAGCTGGCGAGCAAGGTCCGTTCCGCAATCAAAGAAAAGGGAGTTTCACAAAGAGCCTGATCTCGTTCGCCTCGTGGTCACCGCTAGCGGCGAAATAGCTTTGTGGGCGCCTAACCCGCGGGTGCAGCGAACTCGCACTCCGCGCTTCCCGCGGCGGCGCTCGTCGCTGTCCCGCCGCCCCCGCTAGGCCGCCCGAATCAAAGAGATCGCTCGTGGCTCTCAACGTTGAAAACTGCGCCACCCTGATCGAAGTCTTCGACATGCCCGCGTTAGTCGCGTTCTACCGCGAACCCGCCATTCCCGAGTCTGCCGCCCGCCTTCGAGATCGTCTCATCGGCCTCCGTGAGGCCAGGCGAAGCCGGCAGTCTACTCGCCGCTCAGCGCCCAGGCGTCGTCAATTGCTCGCACCAGCCACGCGACTCGCCGTGCTTTGCAGGACCGATGGGCGTTGTCACATCTGCGGCGGAACGGTCATCTCAGGGAGGCCGATCACGTTCTGGCGCATACGGGAGGTGGAAGCCATTCTGTCGAGAACTACCTGGCCGCACATGCGCTGTGCAATGGCTACCGATGGGACTGCGATCCGGAGGCATTCCAACGGGTTCTTAAGATCGGCGTCTGGATCAGATTGCAAATGGAGAAGGGAGGGAAGTCTGGTGACTCCATGCTGTCAGCTTTTATGGCTCATGAGAAGCCACGCGCTGGCCGGCGGCGCAGCTCACCGCGCAAGCCGGCCGCCTAACAAGCGAGTGCAGCGGACTCGCCACCCGTTAGGTGGCAATAGGGGCACTCGGCCATGAGAGCATCTGTCTTTATCGCCACAAGTCTCGATGGCTTCATCGCGCGACCGAATGGTGATCTCGATTGGCTACCGCCCGGCGGTGGCGAACCTCACGGCTACGACGAGTTCGTGGCCACCGTGGATGCGCTTGTCATAGGGCGCAAGACTTTCGAGACGGTATTGGGGTTCGGGGTGTGGCCATACGGTGAGAGGCCCGTGATTGTGCTCAGCAGCCGTACGCTCGCCTCGGCACCGCAGGGGGCTGTGGTCGAGCGCATGTCGGGGGCGCCGGCCGAGATCGTCTCGCAGTTGACCGCCCGCGGCATCCAACATTTGTACGTGGACGGCGGGATCACCATTCAGCGGTTCCTTCAGGTCGGGCTGATTCAGCATCTCACAATCACTCGCGTTCCTGTGCTTCTTGGTGCTGGAATCCCGCTCTTCGGCGTCACAGGGCGCGACATCCTCCTCAAGCACATCACAACGCGTCATTACGAAAGCGGCCTCGTTCAGAGCGAGTACACGATTGCTGTCTGAACACGTCATCGTTCCTCACGCTTCGCGGCGCCGCCTAACCCCCAGGTGCAGCGGACTCGCTCGTCGGCTTCGCCTCCTCGCTCGCCGCCGACGCGCCACTGGTTATGCGGGCGCCTCAGCGGCGGGCCTCGTCATCGTCGCTGCAACAGCATGTGAACCCGGAGGCGGGGAAGCCAAGCCGTCGGCAGCCGCGACGGTCGAACAGGACAGAGCGGGGATCAAGGAGTACGCGTCTGCATGGAGGCCTGCGAATGCCGATCAGGTAGCGAATTCGTACACGACTGACGCGCTGGTGCCGCCCGTCAGGCGGAACATGGTGGCTTAGCAAGGAGGTCTAGGATGGAACGCAGTGGCTATCGGACCATCTCCGGAGTTGTGTTCGGCTTGATAGCGATCGGTCATGGAGTTCGAGCAGCATTGCAAGTGCCCGCACAGCTAGGCACCACCTCGATCCCCATCTGGGTTTCGTGGGTTGCAGTCTTGGTTGCCGGAGCCCTCTGCGTGTGGGCCTTTCGGTCACCGGGCGAACGACAGCGTGCCGACTAACATGCGCGTGCAGCGGACTCGCCGCGCGTTAGGTAACGGTTCCCTTGCCTAGGTATTGGTGGCAGTGCCTTTCGTGCGGCGACAGGCCAGCGTGGTTGGCGGTCTGCCACTCACGCAGCATCGCAGCCTTCATCTGGGATGAGTTGGTACCAAGCGGTTGGGATCAACGCCTTCTGCGCCGTAAGTGCAAGTGCAAGCGCCGCTCGCTGCGCATCACGTATCGGTTTCGGCGCGGCGATCCTGAGAGGATCAGTGTCAGGCATATCGTTGGGCTTGGCCCGGATGGCGACTATCTCCCGATGCTCTGGGAAACCTTTCGGCATTCGAGCCCCCTTACGGCTTGGATTGACTTAAAGTATCAAAGGGGCCGCAACCCTTGGGGCCTCAACAAGCGGCTGGTTCTGAAGAAGGCACAACTCATGCGCCTACTGCGAGCGTACGAACACGCGACTGGTCTTGCGATCGCTGCCGCCCTTGCGAAGCGTTGAAGCTGACGGCGCGGCCCGCCGACTCCGTGCTGAAACTGGCGGTGGGCGGCCCAGTTCAGCCCCGACGGGCGGTGGCTGGACACCAGCGGCGAGGACGGGACCGTCGTTCTCTGGAAGCGGGGGCCGAAGCCTTGACGCAACACCCCGCACAGAGAATGGCAACCCTATGAAGGGACGATATCGCGCCGGGGCAGTCCTCGTGGCAATCTGGCTATTCCCCGGCTCTGGCGCACGGGCGTTAGCGCAGGCCCCTTCGCCGGCTCCGAGCGCAGCTACGAAGGAGAAGGGCCCTATGCGTGCAAGTGGACGTTCGAGGTGAAGCTGGCGCCTCAGGCGGACGAGAACGCCGACCCGACACTCGGCCGGATGTCGATCGACAAGCAGTTTCACGGCGATCTCGAAGCGGCGAGCAAGGGCCAGATGTTGACCGCGGGCACGGGCGTGAAGGGCTCGGCCGGCTACGTCGCGATCGAGCGGGTGAGCGGGAAGCTCACGGGCCGAACCGGTTCCTTCGCGCTCCATCACAGCGGCACCATGACGCGCGGCGCACCCGAGCTGACGATCACCGTGGTGCCGGACTCCGGCACGGATCAGCTGGCGGGGCTGGCGGGCAGGATGACGATCCGGATCGAGGGCGGAAAGCACTTCTACGATCTCGAGTACATCCTCGCCGAAACTCTCTGAAGGGATCCCGGGCGACGGCCCGACAAGGAGACGTTGGACATGACCATTTCTCATCGCCGGAACCTGTCGATGGCGCTCCTGCTCGCTTGCGTGACTTTCCGCCCTGCTCTCGCAGCGCCCGATCGGCCGACCATTTCGACCACGCCGGGCTCGGTCGTCCGCTGGTCGGTGCCGGGAACGAAACGCTGCGGCATGGCCGGCCGCTCCTGGGCGCCGCTGGGCGAGACTTGCTACTACCCGATCGATCTCCTGCAGAAGCCGGGTGTCATCGAGATCGTCCGCCGCGGCGCCGGCACTCGCGAGAGCGCCCGTGTCACGGTGGTGGAACACACCTACCCGACGGAAGAGCTCGACCTCGGCGACATTCCGCAGGGCAACCCCTCCGCGGAGGATCTCAAGAGAAACGTGCGCGACCAGGCGCTGGTCGGGAAGGTGTGGAGGCGTCCGGAAGGACCGGCGAGGTTCACGCTGCCGCTCGGAGCCCCGGCTAAACCCCTTCCCGAGGGCAAGACCTTCGGGTGGAAACGGGTCTTCAACGGGAAGCCGGCGGCCCAACCCCACATGGGAGCCGACTATGCGTTGCCGAAGGACACGCTGGTCATGGCCGTCGCCGACGGGACGGTGGTGATTGCCGAGGACCTGTTTTACCCCGGCAACGCTGTCTTCCTCGATCACGGCGACGGCCTGATCACCATGTACTTTCACCTTTCCGCGGTCGACGTGCAGGCCGGGCAGGAGGTCAAGAAGGGCGACGCGATCGGCCGTGTCGGTGAGACGGGCCGCGCCACGGGGCCGCACCTGTACTTCGGCGTGCGCTGGCACAAGGCCCGCATCGACCCGAAGCTGCTGTTGGAAGACCCGGCCAAAATCCCGGCGGTGGACTGACTCAAGTGGGCTTTCGGCGGCCGACGTCGCCAGGAACGTCAGCGTGCTGCTTGCGCTGTGCGGGGTGAAGAGATGACGCGCTACCGGGCCGCGTTGCCGCAGATGTCCGAGGGGCTGTTCCTGACGGACGGCGGGATCGAAACGTCCCTGATCTTCGAAAAGGGGCTGGAGCTTCCGGATTTCGCGGCCTTCCACCTGTTAAAGAGTCCGGAGGGCGTGGCCGCTCTGCGCGGTTACTTTCGCGAGTACGCGGAGATCGCGAGGCAGTTCGGCGTGGGCCTCATCCTCGAGAGCGCCACCTGGCGCGCCAGCGCCGACTGGGGAAGAAAGCTCGGCTACACGGAGGAGACGCTCGCGGAGGCGAACCGGAGCGCGATCGAGATGCTCATCGAGGTGCGCGTCCGGCACGCATCCAGGCGTTACGATGCGCAGAGAGGTGGCGTATGCAACGGTCGAGCTATCTGGTTGTCGGGATCGTTTTGGGAGCGTTTCGGCGGCCGCGGCGGGGCGAATGACGACCCAGGACCCGGTGACGGTTTCGCCCCAGTACTACGCCGTCCGATTCGAGAACGACCGGGTTCGTGTCCTCGAGTACCGGCTCAAGCCGGGCGAGAAGGAGGGCACGCACTCTCATCCGCCCGGAGTGGTCTACGTCCTGAGCGACACGGCCCTCCGGACGACGCGGGCGGACGGAAAGGCCTCCGAGGTGACGGGCAAGGCCGGCGAGGTGTTGTGGCGGGAGTCGACGACGCATGCGACGGAGAACATCGGAGCCAACGATGCCCGCGCCCTCGTGATCGACCTGAAGCCGTGCAGCCGGTAGAGGCCGGAGCGCAATGAAGCTCCTGGTCGTCGGCGCGACCGGCGGCACGGGTCGGGAGCTCGTGGCTCAGGCTCTCGCGGCGGGCCACGACGTGACGGCCTTCGTTCGCAACCCGGCCAGGCTGGAACAGAGGAACGAGCGCTTGTCCGTCGCCCGCGGAGACGTGCTCGACTTCGCCTCGGTCGAGCCGGCCGTTGCCGGCCAGGACGCCGTTCTGTGCGCCCTCGGGCACAAGCGCTGGCTCTATCCAAACCGGATTCTCTCGGAGGGGACGCGCAACCTGATCCGCGCCATGGAGAAGCACTCAGTCCGGCGATTCATCTGCGAGACGTCTCTCTCCATCGGCGATAGCTGGGGTCGCATGGGCCTGTACTACACGCTCTTCGTGGGAATCTTCATCCTGCCGTTCTACTTCTTCGACAAGGCTCGCCAGGAGCGCGTGATCCGCGGTAGCGCCCTCGATTGGGTCATCGTTCGCCCGGGAGCCCTCACGAACGGGCCGAAGCGAGGGGTCTATCGCCACGGCCCGGCGGTTGGCAGCTGGCTCTGGACGGTCCGAATCTCGCGAGCCGATGTCGCGGACTTCATGCTGAAGCAGGCGACGAGCGACGCCTATCTGCGCCAGAGCCCCGGAGTCTCCTGGTAGGCGGATGTCTGCCGCAGCGCCGCCTCGAATCCGCTCGGTGATCGAACGCATCGACGAGCTGTCCGTCGACCTGTTCGCCGGAATCCCGTCGCAGACTTCGCCGGCCGACCGGCGTTCGCTCCTGGCCGTCCAGCGAGCGACGGCGCGCCGGCACCCTCAGTTCGCCTACCTCGAGATCGGTTCGTACCTCGGCGGCTCGATTCAGCCGTATCTCCTGGATCCGCGCTGCACGGCAATCTACTCCATCGACCCGAGGCCGGCGCAGCAGCCCGACGACCGCTCTCCGGGCCACGTCGTCCGGTACATCGACAACTCGACGGATCGCATGCTCGGGCTTCTGCGCACGCTCGAGCCCGAACGAATGTCGGCGATCCGCTGCTTCGATGCGGATGCCTCCCGGGTCGACCCCGGACGGATCACGCCCGCGCCTCAGGTCGCCTTGATCGACGGCGAGCACACGCGCGGCGCGGTTCTCTCGGACTTCGCCTTCTGCCGCGGAGTCCTCGCGGACGAGGGGACGATCCTGTTCGACGATTTCCCGATCGTCTATCCGGCGGTGCTGGAGATCTGCCGGGAGCTCGAGAAGGGGGGACGGCGGTTCGTCGCGGCGAGGCTCGAAGGCAAGGTCTTCGGCATCTTCTTCGACGAGAGCAAGGTCCGCGGCGATCCCTTCCTGACTCGGTGTCGCGCGCGGAGCCGGCTCACGCTGGCTCGCTATCGCGTGAAGCTTTGGGGAAAGAGCCTGCTGCCCGGATCGATCGGTCGTTCCGCCCGGACCGTGCGTACCGCGATGCGGGAGGACGCGCGCCGGACATGACGCGCGTGCCAGCCCCGCGCTCCCGGGTGAATTTTCTCGTGCGCGTTCGCAAGATCTGCCTGGCCCTGCCGGAGGCCCACGAAAAGATCGCCTGGGGCGCCCCGACCTTCCGGGTGCGCAACAAGCAGTTCGCCATGTTCGTGAACAACCACCATGGCGACGGCCGCGTCGCCGTCTGGTGCAAGGCGCCGCCGGGGGCCCAGGAGAGCCTCGTCGGAGCGGACCCCGACCACTTCTTCGTCCCCCCGTACGTCGGGCCGCAGGGTTGGCTCGGCATCCACCTCGACAGGGGCCTGGACTGGGGCGTCATCGCCGGGCTTCTCAGAGACGGGTACCTCGAGGCCGCGCCGACCCGGCCACCGAAGCCAGTCCCCCGGCAGTAGGGAACGCCGGTACTCCGGCGTTTACCCAGCGTCTGCGCGCGACGCTGGAGAGGGGCTAGCCTTCTCCAGCCTGCGCGGCCCTGTACCCACGTCACCCGGCTGTGAGAGAACTGCCCGCAGGAGGCGCCATCCATGAAACCGAAGGGCATCTACCTCGGTCTCTGCGTCGCCGGCACGCTGCTCCCGTATTCGCAGTTCCTCCCCTTCTTGCGCGAGCGCGGGCTCGACTTCCGTCTCTTCGTCGAGCAACTCTTCGCTAACCGGATCAGCGCCTTCTTCGCGATGGACGTGATCGTCTCCGCGGTCGTCCTGTGGGTGCTCGTTCTCGTGGAGGGCCGGCGGGCAAGTGTCAGGCACCTCTGGGCTCCGATCGCGGCGAGCCTTACGATCGGTGTCTCGCTGGGTCTGCCGTTGTTCCTGTACCAGCGCGAGAAGCGCCTCGAAAGCTCCGTGTGAGCCGCGCGGCCGCGAACGAGCGGTCTATCATCGGCGTGCCAGGAAGGTGTCCAGGCTTCACACTCTCTCAGTCAGCCTCGTCGACGAGTGAGTTCTTGGAAGGAGGGCGAGCGGGTGCTGCTCATCGATGACCGCCTGAGGAGCCTCGGGATCGAGCTGCCCATGCCGAGCGCGCCCGGCGCGAACTACGTTCCGTTCGTGCGCACGGGGAACCTCGTGTTCCTGACCGGCCAGCTCTCGCAGTGGAACGGCGAGCGCCGTTTCATCGGCAAGCTCGGCCGCGAGTTCGAGGTCGAGCAGGGGAAGCAGGCCGCCCGGCTCTGCGCGCTCAACCTGATCGCCCACCTCCGGGCGGCCCTCGACGGAGATCTCGATCGCGTCGTCCGGTGCGTGCGCATCGCGGGATTCGTCAACTCGGTCCCGGAGTTCGTGTCCCAGCCCCAGGTGCTCAACGGGGCCTCGGACCTTTTCGTGGAGGTGTTTGGCGACGCGGGCCGCCACGCCCGGATGGCCGTCGGCGTCAGCGCCCTTCCGTACGACGTCGCGGTCGAAGTGGAGGGCGTGTTCGAGGTCCGCTAGTTGCGGCCCGAGACGCACTCATCGACCCGCCGTGAAGCCGCGCTTTCTGTACCGGGCATTCAAGGCCAGGTATCGCGGGGAGCGAAAGGAGATCGCCGGGGTCCTGGCGGCTCTGTCGCCGGGGGATATCGCCGTCGATGCCGGCGCGCACAAAGGCGCCTACACCTACTGGATGCGCAGGGCCGTCGGCGCCCGCGGCAAGGTCTTCGCCTTCGAGCCGCAGCCGGGGCTGGCCGCCTATCTGACGTGCGTGAGCGCGGCGATGCGGTGGAGCAACGTTGTCGTGCGAGAGTGTGCCCTTTCCGGCGCGCCCGGCACGGGAACCCTGCACGTCCCTCGAGGCGGAAGCTCCCAGGGCGCTTCGCTCTCCGCGGATTCCGCAGGGAAAAGGCCGGAGGACGATGCGCTGCCGTGCCGTCTGGCGACGCTCGACGACGAGCTCGCGAGCGAGGCGAGGGTCGCGTTTCTCAAGGTGGACGTCGAGGGACACGAGCTCCCGCTCTTCCGGGGAGCGGCTCGGATCCTCGCCCGCGACGCCCCCGTAGTGCTCTTCGAGTGCGAGACTCGCCACCTGAGCGGCCATTCCATCGGCGACGTCTTCACGCACTTTCAGGGTCTCGGTTACGAGGGGTGCTTCTACGGCCCGCGAGGTCTGCGGCCGCTGTCCGAGTTCGATCCGGCGGTCCACCAGCGGCGCACGCCCGGCCGGTTCTGGGAGGCGCCGGGCTACTGCAACAATTTTCTCTTCGCGCCGCGCCGGTCGCGCCCGTGAGCCGGCCGGTCCGTCCCCGGCACCGTTCGTTCTGGCTCCAGGAGATCGCGGGAGACGCGCCCGATGCGCCCCCCCTCGAAGGAAACACGCGCGCGGACGTCGCAATCCTCGGCGGCGGCTACGTCGGGCTGTGGACGGCACTCGAGATCAAGCGCCGCGAGCCCTCCTGCGACGTCGTCGTGCTCGAGCAGGACATCTGCGGCGGGGGAGCTTCCGGAAGAAACGGCGGCTTCGTGCTCTCCTGGTGGCCGAAGCTCTCCTCGCTCGCCGCGCTGTGCGGCACCGCGGATGCTCTGCGCATCGCGCGCGATTCGGAGGCCGCGATCACCGAGATCCGATCCTTCTGCGAGGCGCACGGGATCGACGCGCAGTTCCGGCGCGGAGGCTGGCTGTGGACCGCGACCTCCGCGGCGCAGATGGGCGCGTGGGAGAGCGTGGTCGCGCTGTGCGAGAGGCTCGGTGTGGAGCCCTTCCGGAGGCTTTCCCACGAGGAGATCGCGCGGCGGACCGGTTCGCCCGTTCATCGCGCGGGCGTGCTCGACGCTTCGGCCGCGACCGTGCAGCCGGCCGCTCTGGCGCGGGGCTTGCGGAGAGTGGCGCTGGAGTCGGGGGTTCGGATCTTCGAGAACACGCGCGTCCGGTCGTTCGGGCGCACGCGGCCCGTCGTGATTGGCGCTGCCCGCGGATCGGTCGCGGCCGACCGCCTCGTCCTCGCCTCGAACGCGTGGGCGGCCGGGATCCCCGAGCTCGCGCGCTCGATCGTCGCGATCACGAGCGACATGGTCGTGACGGCCCCCGCGCCGGATCGTCTCCGGAGCCTCGGGTGGACCGGCGGCGAAGGCATCACGGATTCGCAGATGATGGTCGACTACTACCACGTGACGCGCGGCGGCCGCGTGGCCTTCGGCAAGGGAGGCTGGGGCATCGCACTCGGCGGGCGCATCGGGGCGCGCTTCGACCGCGACGAGAGCCGGGCGCGCATGGTCGAGAAGGATCTGCGGCGCACCTACCCGAATCTTTCCGGAGTTCCGGTCACGCACGACTGGTCCGGCCCGATCGACCGCACGCCCAACAGCCTTCCGCTGTTCGGCCGCCTCGGTGGCCGCCCGCACATCGTGTACGGCGTGGGATGGAGCGGGAACGGGGTCGGACCGAGCGTGCTCGGCGGAAAGATCCTCGC
>JBKJWL010000036.1:0-29189 GCA_046716885.1 Thermoanaerobaculia bacterium
GCACGCCCACGGCGTTGACCTCGCCCACCCCCTCGGAACCGATGAACGCCGTGCCCTGCGTAGCAGGTTTCGCCGGCGTCTTTCCTTGCAGCAACGTGGACCTGATGTCGCACCTACCGCTCGCGTCGATGGGTTGCGGGGGAGGCAACAGCCTCTGGGGCTGGACGGATCCCCTGGACGGCAAGGAGTACGCCCTGATGGGCTGCGACAATGGCATCTCCTTCGTTGACATCAGCAGGCCGGACGCGGCCGTCTATCTGGGCCGCCTTCCGACACACGTGCACGCGCTCGCCCCGGAGCACGACGGCGACTCGCTGTGGCGCGACGTCCGCGTGTACGCCAACCACGCCTTCATCGTCAGCGAGCAGCCGGAGCACCACATGCAGGTGTTCGACCTGACTCAGCTGCGGAGCGTGGCCTCGCCGCCGGTGACCTTCTCCGAGACGGCGCTCTACGAAGGTGTGGAGACGACGCATACGATCGCCATCAACGAAGACACGGGATTCGCGTACGGCGCGGGGACCAACACGTGCAACGGCGGTCTCCACATGATCGACATTCAGGATCCGCTGAACCCGACCTTCGCCGGGTGCGTCGCCGCCGACGGCTACACGCACGAGACCCAGTGCGTCGTGTACAACGGCCCGGATGCCGACTACGCGGGGCGCGAGATCTGTTTCAGCTCGAACGTCGATGCGGTGACGATCGTCGACGTCACGAACAAGTCGGCCCCCGTTCAGATCTCGCGCACCGGCTATGCCGGCTCCGGGTACATCCACCAGGGATGGCTAACCCACGACCAGGCGCACTTCCTGATGAACGACGAGCTCGACGAATCCAACAACGGACACAACACCTACACCTACATCTGGGACCTCGCGGACTTGGAAGCGCCTGTTCTGATGGGTCACTACGTGGGACCGACCCAGGCGATCGACCACAACCTCTACGTCCGCGGCGGCTACGCTTTCGAGTCGAACTACCGCGCCGGCCTGAGGATCCTCGACGTCACCGGTGTCGCGGCGGCATCGCTGACCGAAGTCGCCTATTTCGACATCTACCCCGCCGACGACGACCCCGCGTTCAACGGCAACTGGAACAACTACCCCTTCTTTCCGAGCGGGAACGTCATCGTGAGCGGGATCGAGCAAGGGCTGTTTGTGCTTCGGCCGAACCTGAACCCGAACCCCACGTCACTTCTCGTGTCGAACGCGCCGGTCACCGAGGGCGACGCGGGCTCGGTGACCGCCTCGTTCACCGTGAGCCTGTCGTTCGCCGTGCCCCAGACGGTGACTGTCAACTACGTGACGGGCCTCGGTAACGCGACGCCCAACGTGGACTACACGGCGGTGTCCGGGACGCTGACCTTCGATCCCTTCACCACCGCCCAGATCGTCGACGTCACGGTCAACGGCGACGCCCTCGACGAGTCGAACGAGACGTTCCGGCTGAACCTGAACAACGCAGCCAACGCGCGGATCGCGGATACGTCCGGTATCGGGACAATCCTCGACGACGACCCGACGCCTTCCCTCGCGATCGCCGACGTCGGCGTGATGGAGGGAAACGCCGGAACGACCGGGGCCATCTTCACTGTGACGCTCTCGGCGCCGAGCGGCCAGTCCGTCTCCGCCCTCTTCACAACGGCCGACGGCACCGCGACGGGCGGGAGCGACTACGTGACGCGCTCTTCGCCGGTCGTTTTGCCGGCCGGTACGACAACGTTCGAGGCCACCGTGCAGGTCACCGGCGATCTGCAGGACGAAGCGGACGAGTTCTTCCTCGTAAACCTGACTGGGCCCTCGAATGCGACCCTTTCCGACGGCCAGGCGACCGGGACCATTTTCGACGACGACGTTCTGACGGTGTCGACGATCAGCCCGTCTTCGGGGCCCGCCGCGGGGGGAACGGTCGTGACGATCACGGGGGTCGCCTTCGAGCTCGGCGCGGGCGTCACGATCGGCGGAGTCGCCGCCTCCGGCGTCAACGTCGCGGGGCCGGGCCTTCTCACGGCCACCACGCCGGCGCTGCCGCCGGGAGCGGCGCACGACGTCGTGGTCACCAACCCGTCTTCGAGCCCGGCCGCGCTGCCCGACGGGTTCTTCGCGGACTTTCTCGACGTTCCGGCCGCGCATCCGTTCCACGACGACGTCAACACGGTCGCGCGCAACGGCGTGACGGCCGGCTGCGGCGGCGGCAACTACTGCCCGGGCACCTCCGTGACCCGCGCCCAGATGGCCGTCTTCCTCCTGAAGAGCAAGCTCGGCGAGGCCCACGCCCCGCCACCCGCCACCGGCGCCGTCTTTCTCGACGTGCCCGTGGGCTCCTTCGCCGCCGACTGGATCGAGGAGCTTGCCTCCCTCGGAGTCACCGGCGGCTGCGGCGGCGGAAACTACTGCCCCGACTCTCCCGTCACGCGGGCCCAGATGGCCGTGTTCCTCTTGAAGACACTGCTCGGCTCGGCCTATGTGCCGCCGGCCGTCGCGCAGACCTTCGCCGACGTGCCTCCGGGCGCCTTCGCCTACGACTTCATCAACGACCTTTCCACGCGCGGCGTAACGGGCGGCTGCGGCGGTGGAAATTACTGCCCCGGTTCTCCGAACACGCGCGGACAGATGGCCGTGTTCTTGGTGAAAACCTTCTCCTTGCAGTAGCTCGGAGAGTATGCTCCTGCGCATGCACCCTTCAAGGAGGAGCTCATGCGCCATGGATTTCGCAAGGGGGAACCCTGTGTCCGGCTGACGACGTTTCGTCTCGTTCTCGCCCTGCTTCTGCTCACCGCTTCAACAGCCCGCGCCCAGGACATAACGGAGTTCACGGTACCCAACCCTTTGTCGACATTCCCGGGAAACGACCTGCGCGACATCGTCGTCGGCCCGGACGGCGCGCTGTGGTTCAACGAGACAGGCGTTGGAAAAGTCGGGCGCATCACCGTCGATGGCGTCATCACGGAGTTCGACGTGCAAGGCCCCGGCTTTGGCCTCGCGGTCGGGCCCGACGGCAACCTCTGGTTCGGGCGACAGGGTGAGATCGGCCGGCTCACACCGGCGGGGCAACTGACGATCTTTCCGATCACGATGGCCGGGTCTCCCGTCGAAGTCGCGCCGATCGGGATCGTCGCCGGCCCAGATGGCAACATGTGGTTCGCCGACGCGAATAGCCGTGTGGGCAAGATCACGATGAGCGGAGTGGCGACGGTGTTTCCCGTCGTCTACTCGACGCCGTACACCGGGGTCAACGGCCCGTATGGGATCACGCTGGGGCCAGACGGCAACCTCTGGTACGCCACCGCCATTGGACAATCCGTAGGCCGCATCACCCCCGCCGGCGTGTTCACCGATTTCCCGACGGGAAGCGACCCCATCGGCATCACGTCCGGGCCGGACGGGGCTCTTTGGTTCGCGAGCAGCGGAACCGTCGGCCGCATCTCGACCGCTGGCGACGTCCGCCAGTACGCGGTCGCTGCCGGCCGCCAGATCACCACGGGCCCCGATGGGAATATCTGGTTCGCGGAAGTGAGAGCGAACAAGATCGGCCGCCTGACGCCCGACGGTCTGCTGACCGAGTTCCCTATCCCGACTTCCGTACAGACGGGTCTCGGGGAAGGCTCCTTCCCCTATGGAATCACCACCGGTCCGGACGGCAACATCTGGTTCACCGAGCAGTACGGAAACAAGATCGGCAGGCTCACTCCCCACGGCACCGGCACGCCTCTCTGCGCCAGCGACGCCCACACGCTCTGCCTCAACAACAACCGGTTCGCCGTGACTGCGTCGTTCCAGCAGACGCCCATGGGGCCCTCGGTGCTCGCCACAGCGGTGCGTCTGACGGCCGACAGCGGTTACTTCTGGTTTTTCAACGAAAACAACGTCGAGGTCGTCGTGAAGGTCGTAAACGGCTGCGTCGACCCGTTCAACTCCTACTGGGTCTTTGCGGCAGGGCTAACCAACGTCGGCGTCGAGCTGGCGGTTACGGACACGCGTCACGGCGTGACGCAGACGTACAGCAACCCGATCGGGACGGCGTTCGAGCCGATCCAGGACACGGCGGCGTTCGCGACCTGTCCCTGAAGAGAGATACTGAGTGAGCGGGGCCTGGCCCTGCTGCCGGGGTCTGCATATACTCCGCTCTCCCCATGAATACGTCGCGGTGGACGCCGGGAGCAGCGGCGGCAACACCGTTACGGTCGTGGCTCGTACGCGGCCTCGGCCTCGCCGCCGCTGTCGCCCTCGCCCCTCGCGCGGAGGCGACGAACTTCAAGCAGCCGGGGTTCTCCGAGTCCGTCGTTTTCAGCGGCCTGACGAACCCAACGACGATCCGGTTTCTTCCAGACGGTCGCATCCTGGTGGCCGAGAAGAGCGGGTTGATCAAGCTCTTCGACAACCTCGCGGATCCGACTCCGACCGTCGTCGCCGACCTGCGCACGAAGGTTCACAACTTCTGGGACCGGGGGCTGCTCGGGCTGGCCGTCGATCCGAACTTCGCCGCGAACAACGCCATCTACGCCGTATACGCCCACGACGCGTACATCGGGGGCACCGCGCCTCTCTGGGGACTTCCGGACGCCACCTCCGACGGCTGCCCCTCCCCGCCTGGCCCCACCACCGACGGCTGTGTCATCAGCGGGCGGCTCTCCCGCCTGACCGCCGTGGGGGCCGACTGGACCGCGAGCGAGCAGGTCCTCATCGAGGATTGGTGCCAGCAGTATCCGAGCCACTCGACGGGGGCAATCGCCTTCGGCGCCGACGGCTATCTGTACCTCTCGGGTGGGGACGGGGCAAGCTTCAGCAATCAGGACTGGGGACAGTTCGGCGGAAGCGCAGGCAGTCCGACGCCCAGAAATCCCTGCGGCGACCCGCCGGTGCCCGTCGGAGGCTTCCAGATTCCCCCCACCGCCGAGGGCGGGGCGTTCCGGAGCCAGAGCCCGCGGCGCACCGCGGGCGAACCGCGCGTCTTGAACGGCGCGCTCCTGCGCGTGGATCCGGCGACGGGCGACGCCGCGCCCGGAAATCCCTTCTCCGGCAGCGGTGACGCGAACGAGCGCCGGATCATCAGCTACGGTCTGCGTAACCCTTTCCGCATGATCGTCAAGCCCGGCACCAACGAGGTCTGGATCGCGGATGTGGGCTGGGGCAGCTTTGAGGAGATCAACCGGATCCCCGACCCGGCCGTCGCGCTCAACTTCGGCTGGCCCTGCTTCGAGGGGCCCGCGCCGCAGTACAACAGCCAAAACATCTGCCCGACGTCCGGGCAGGTGACGGCGCCCTTCTTTCAGTACAGCCACTCCTCCCCGGGTGTGCTCGGTGACGGATGCCCAACGGGCAGCTCTTCGATCGCGGGAATGGCGTTCTACGGCGGCGGCTCCAACTATCCGCCGGCCTACGGGGGCGCGCTCTTCTTCTCGGACTACTCGCGCGCGTGCTTGTGGGTAATGTTCCCGGGGGGAGGGGGCGACCCGGATCCGGCAGCGGCGACTCCGTTCGCCTCGAGCGCGCTCGGCCCCGTCGACCTGCAGATCGGTCCCGACGGCAAGGTCTACTACGTGGACTTCGACGGTGGCCGGGTCATGCGGATCGCCTATGGACTGCGAGCCGTCGCCTCTGCCAATCCCACGAGCGGTCCCGTCCCGTTGACGGTCCAGTTCGACAGCACCGGCACACAGCCGGCACAGCCGGGCGACATTCTCACCTACGCCTGGGACCTGGACGGCGACGGCGAGTTCGACGACTCGACCGGGGCCCAGCCGTCATTCACCTATCTCAGCGCGGGTACGTTCGCCGCGCGCCTGCGCGTCGCGGACGACCACGGCGGGTTTCACGTCAGCGATCCCATCCTCATCCAGCCGGGAAACCAGGCCCCGACGGCAACGATCCTGACCCCGTCCTCCTCGCTCACGTGGAGAGTCGGCGACCTCATCAGCTTCTCCGGCGAGGGAACGGATCCGCAGGACGGGGCGCTCGCCCCGACCGAGCTGTCCTGGTCCGTCAACATTCACCACTGCCCCTCGACGTGCCATGCGCACGTCTACCAGACCTTCCCGGGCGTCGCCGGGGGCTCCTTCGCCGCGCCGGATCACGAGTATCCGTCGTATCTCGAGATCCACCTGACCGCCACCGATTCGGGTGGCTTGACGGGAACTGGGAGCGTGAACCTCAATCCGCAGACGGTGACTCTCACGCTGGCGTCGAGCCCTCCGGGCCTGCAGTTGGCCTCGGGAACGATGACCGGAACAGCACCCTTCACCCAGGCGGTCATCGTCGGATCCCAGAACACCCTGATCGCCCCCTCACCCCAGGGCACGTACCCGGCCGTCTGGGATTTCACATCCTGGTCGGACGGCGGCGCCCAGAGCCACACCATCGCGGCGTCCGACGTGTCCGTGACGTATACCGCGGCCTTCGCCACCCGCGCCGACCTTTCGCTCACGATGGCCGATGCGCCCGACCCCGCCTGCGAGGTCCAGCCGATCACTTACACCCTCGACGTCGCCAACGCGGGTCCGTCACAGGCCGTGTCGGTATCCGTGGTCCACACGCTGCCGGCCGGATCCACGCTGCTCGCCGCCGGAGGAAGCGGGTGGAACTGCAGCAGCAGCGGTGTGGTGGTCTGCACGATGCCGACGCTCGGCATCGCAGCGGCATCTCCCATCACCGTCATCGCGACCGCCCCGGTCGGAGGCGCTTCGGCGGAGAGCTCGGCGACGGTCGGGTCCGTCACGACCGACATCTTCGGCGGGAACAACTCCGCAAACGTCTCGACGCAAATCAACGTCTCCCCGGGAGAGCCCGCGATCGCCGCTCCCGACACGGCCCTCGTCGGCGCCACCGGGCTGACGGCGTCGGCCGCGGACCATGCCGGCGCAACATACGCCTGGACGCTCGACGGCGGCGCGATCACCGCAGGCCAGGGCTCGAGCGCCGTGACCTTCGACGCGGGAGCCCCGGGCACGAGGATGACGCTACAAGTGGTGGAGACCTCCAGCGGCTGTCCGTCGCCGGCGGCGTCGGCACGCGTTCAGGTCCACTTCCTCGACGTGCCGCCCGCCCATCCGTTCCACGACTTCGTCAACACGATCGCACGGAGCGGCGTTGCGGCGGGTTGCGGCGCCGGCAACTACTGCCCGGAAAGTCCCAACACGCGCGCGCAGATGGCGGTTTTCCTGCTCAAGGCAAAGTACGGCGAGGGCCACGTGTCGCCTCCGGCTTCGGGCGCGGTGTTCCTCGACGTGCCCGCCAGCGATTTCTTCGCTTCCTGGATCGAGGAGCTTTCGGCGCTGGGCGTGACCGGCGGCTGCGGCGGGGGGAACTACTGCCCCGACGCCGCGGTGACGCGGGCGCAGATGGCCGTGTTCCTCCTGAAGACCCTCCTCGGTTCGGCCTACGCGCCGCCGGTCGTGGCTCAGACGTTCGCGGATGTCCCTCCAGGTAGCTTCGCCTCCGACTGGATCAACGACCTCGCCAAGCGCGGCATCACCGGGGGCTGCGGCGGCGGAAGCTACTGCCCGGGGGCTCCGAATACCCGCGGCCAGATGGCGGCGTTCTTAGTCAGGACCTTCGATCTTCAGTGACTAGCATGCTTGAGGTAGCTTCCGGTCGTTCCGGTCAGAGCGGCAAGTTACCGTCGGGCTCCGCCCGGCGTTGCCTGCTGCTGGGGGCCTGCCGCTGGTGGCCGGCTCCTGGCCAAAACCTTCCGTTTCTCGCAGCGTCCCGCTACCGCCGGGCTGGGGCCGTAAACTTTAACCTGCCCCATAGGACAGGTTTTCCTTGACCTAACGGCCGGGCTCCGGCGATACTGTTTCTTCCCAAATTACAGGTTCTTCGTCACGCGAGCCGACAGGGGGGCTGTGCCGTTGGTTTACATTCAGGCAGACCGCCGACGCCGGGCGATGGCGTCCTTCCTCATCGGCCTCGCGATGGCGGGCGCCGCCTCGGCGGCCAGCTACAAGCAGCCGGGTTTCTCCGAGTCAGTCGCCTTTAGCGGTCTGACCAATCCGACCGTGGTCCGCTTCCTGCCGGACGGCCGGGTTCTCGTCGCCGAGAAGAGCGGCCTGATCAAGGTATTCGACAGCCTGACGGACACGACGCCCACGACCGTGGCGGACCTGCGCACCAACGTCCACAACTTCTGGGACCGGGGCATGCTCGGCCTGGCCGTGCCGCCCGGCTTCGACCCCGCTTCCCCCGAGGACTGGCGTCGCTACGTCTACGTCCTCTACACGCACGACGCGCTGATCGGCGGCGTGGCACCCAAATGGGGCGTCGTCAACGGGACCTCGGATCCCTGCCCGGCTCCGCCCCCCGCGCTGCCCGGTGGGCCGGGGGCCACGACGGACGGCTGCATGGTCAGCGGCCGTCTCTCGCGCCTGCTCGCAACGGGCGCCGACTGGGCCATGAGCGAGCAGGTGCTCATCGAGGACTGGTGCCAGCAGTTCCCCAGCCACGCGACCGGTTCGCTCGACTTCGGCGCCGACGAGAAGCTCTACGTCACCGGCGGCGACGGGGCCAGCTTCGGCAACACCGACTGGGGCCAGTACGGCGGCACGGTCCAGGTGCAGGGCGCTCCCGGCACCTACTACACGCCCGCCAATCCGTGCGGCGATCCGCCGTTCCCGCTCGGCACGCCCCAGACCAAGCCCACCGCCGAAGGCGGCGCGCTGCGCAGCCAGAGCCCTCGACGCACGGCGGGCGAGCCGCGCCTGTTGAACGGCGCTCTCCTGCGGGTCGACCCCTCGACCGGCGACGCCCTGCCGGACAACCCGCTCTTCGCGAGCGCGGACGAGAACGAGCGGCGAATCGTCGCCTACGGCCTGCGCAACCCCTTCCGGATGATCGTCAAGCCGGGAACCAACGAAGCCTGGATCGCGGACGTGGGCTGGGGCACCTGGGAGGAGCTCAACCGGGCTTCCGATCTCTCGACCGCGCACAATTTTGGCTGGCCCTGCTTCGAGGGCAACGCGACTCAATACACGGGTTTGAACATCTGCCCCCCGCAAGCGCAGACCGTCGCCCCGTTCTTCACCTACAACCACAGCGCCTCGGTCGTCCCCCTCGATGGCTGCACGGTCGGCAGCTCTTCGGTCGCGGGCATGGCGTTCTACCAGGGCGGCAGCAACTACCCCTCGAGCTATGAGAACGCCCTCTTCTTTTCCGACTACTCACGCAAGTGCCTCTGGGTGATGTTCCCCCCGGAGGGCGGCGGAGACCCCGACCCGAGCCTGCGCGCCGCCTTCGCCTCGCAAGCATCCGGCCCCGTCGACCTCCAGATCGGCCCCGACGGAAACCTCTACTACGTCAACTTCAATACCGGCACCATCAACCGGGTCAAGTACGGCCTGAACGCCCTCGCCACGGGCAGTCCCACCTCGGGCACCGCCCCGCTCCTGGTCAACTTCAACGGCGCCTCCTCCCAGCCGGCGCTGGTCGGAGACACCCTGACCTACGCCTGGGACCTCGACGGCGACGGGGAGTACGACGACTCGACGGCGCTCGCCCCCTCGTACACCTACGACACGCCCGGCACCTACGTCGTGCGCCTGAAGGTCACCGACCAGCGCGACGCCTCCGACATCAGTGATCCCATCACGATCTCGGCCAACAACACCGCGCCCACGGCATTCATCGACACGCCCGCTCCGTCGCTCACCTGGAAGGTCAACGACACGATCTCGTTCTCCGGCTCGGCGACCGACCCGCAGGAAGGGGCGCTCGCGGCGGAGCGGCTCAGTTGGGTCATCCTCATCCAGCACTGCCCCTCCACGTGCCACGCACACACCTACCAGACGTTCGACGGTGTCGCGAGCGGCAGCTTCCCGGCCCCCGACCACGAGTACCCGTCCCACCTCGAAATCCGGCTGACCGCCACCGACACGCAGGGCCTCACCCATACGGCCTCGGTTCTCCTGCAGCCCCAGACGTCGAACCTGACGTTCCAGACGACGCCTGCCGGGCTGCAGTTGACTGTGGGCGCGGCGCCCCCGCAGACGGCTCCGTTCACGCGGACCGTGATCGTCGGCTCGCTGAACTCGGTGGAAGCCCTCACTCCTCAAGGTTCCTTTCCGGATATCTGGGACTTCTCCGCCTGGTCGGACGGGGGCGCGCAGACCCACAACGTGACGGGTCCCGCCGCGGCGGCGACCTACACGGCGACGTACCGCACGAATGCCGACGTCGGCCTCGGCGTGACGGGCTCGCCCGAGCCGGCGGGCGCCGGCGCGACCATCACGTTCACGCTGAACGTCTCGAACGCGGGCCCTTCGCAGGCTAACGGGGTGTCGGTGACCGACAATCTTCCGCCCGGCACGACCTTCGTTTCGGCGGGCGGCGCGGGCTGGTCCTGCGCGGGAACCGGCCCCGTCACGTGCACGCTCCCCGCACTCGGAATCGCCTCGGCGGCGCCGCTCGCGATCAGCGTCACCGCTCCCCCGGACGCGGGGTCGATTCTCAACGACGTGTTCGTCACCTCATCGACAAACGACCCGGCAACCGCGAACAACAGCGTCGCGACGACGACCAACGTCTTCGCGCGGGCGGACCTGTCGATGACCCAGAACGGTTCCCCGGCGGGGGTCTGCCCCGGCCAGCCCGTCACGTACACGCTCAACGTCTCGAACACGGGACCCTCCGCGGCCGCCTCCGTGACGGTGACCGACACCATCCCCCCGGGAGCGTCGTTCGTGTCGGCCTCGGGCTCCGGCTGGTCGTGCAGCGGCGCGGCGACGGTCACCTGCACGCGCGCCTCGCTCGCCGTCGGCGCGGCGCCGCCCATCGCGATCACGGTGAACACGCCGGCGTCGGCCGGCACGGCCACGAACACCGCGTCCGTCTCCTCGCCGACGAACGATCCGGGACCGGGCCTGAACTCCTCGAACGCGTCGACGACGGTCAACGCGATTCCTCCGCCGCCCGCGGCCTCAAATTCGGGCCCGGTCTGCGTGGGCGACAACCTGCAGCTCTCGGCCTCGGAGGTTGCCGGCGGGACCTACGCGTGGACGGGGCCGAACGGCTTTTCCTCGGCGCTGCAGAACCCGGCCATTTCCAGCGCGACGGCGGCCGCCTCGGGCCTCTACAGCGTCACCGTCACCGTCAACGGCTGTACGTCCACGGCGGCGACGACCACCGCGTTGGTCCGGACCCTTCCCACGGCGGCCGTCTCGGGCGGCGCGGAGATCTGCCAGGGCGGCTCGACGCAGATCTCCGTGGCTCTGACGGGCATGGGACCCTGGAACATCACCTGGTCCGATGGCCTGGCGCAGAGCGCCGGCGTCTCTCCCGCGACGAGAACCGTGAGCCCGTCCACGACGACGGTCTACACCGTGATCGCCGTCCTGGACGCGCACTGCTCCGGCGCGGGAACGGGGAGCGCGACGGTCACGGTGGGCCTGCCCGTCGCGGCTCCGACGATTGCGGCGCCGGTCTCCGCGGCGATCGGCGCCACGGGCCTCACGGCGAGCGTGGCCGGCCACTCGGGCTCGACCTACCAGTGGACGCTGACGGGCGGCACGATCACGTCCGGCCCGGGGACGGCCCAGATCACGTTCGACGCCGGTACCCCCGGAACGACCATGGTCCTCTCGGTCACCGAGATCAACACGACGTGCGTTTCGCCGGCGGCGTCGGCTCGCGTGCAGGTCGACTTCCTCGACGTGCCTACCGAGCATGCCTTCCACGACTTCGTCAACACGATCGCCCGAAACGGCGTCACGGCGGGCTGCGGCGACGGGACGACCTACTGCCCGGACAATCCCAACACGCGCGCGCAGATGGCCGTCTTCCTGCTGAAGTCGAAGTACGGCGCGGAGCATGTCCCTCCCGCGGCCACGGGAACGGTCTTCCTCGACGTCCCGGCGGCGGACCCGTTCGCTCCGTGGATCGAGGAGCTCGCGGCCCTCGGCGTTACGGGCGGCTGCGGAGGCGGAAACTACTGCCCCGGCGCCTCGGTCACGCGGGCCCAGATGGCGGTCTTTCTCCTGAAGACCTTCCTCGGCAGCGCGTACGTCCCGCCGGTCGTCGCCCAGATCTTCAACGATGTGCCGCCCGGTGCGTTTGCCGCGAACTGGATCAACGACCTCTATGGGCGCGGGATATCTGGAGGCTGTCAGCAGAGCCCGCCCCTCTATTGCCCGGGCAACCCGGTCACGCGCGGCCAGATGGCGGTGTTCCTGGTAAAGACGTTCGGTCTTCAATGAAGGGGGCAGGTCTTGATTCGGATTTTGCAGCTCCGAAGTTCTGAGACCTGGCCTCCTGTGACCCGGGTCACTCGCCCGTCGCTCCGGCGGCGCTCAGAATGCCGGCCATGGTCCGCCATCTCGCGCTCTTCCTGATTCTCTGCGCTGCGGCCGGTCGCGCCGCCGGTCAGCCCTGCGAATACTGGGTGGCGCCTGCCCCCGTCGGGAACGACGGCAACCCCGGAACTCTGGCCCAGCCCTGGGCCACGCTCGACCACGCGTCGGCGAGCGTCGCCGACGACACGTGCACGGTGTTCTTCCAGGACGGCATCTACACGGGCACCCACAGTCTTTACGAGCGTTTCGCGACTCCCACGACCTTCAAGGCGCAGAACCGGTACCGCGCGGTCCTCCAGTACGCCGGCACGGTCGTCAAGCTCTTCGGCGCAAGGAACGTGATTCTCGAAGGGTTCGAGCTCCGGCACACGGGGCCCGGCGCCGGCGCGCTCGTGATGCAGGTTCAGCAGGCCGGGGGCCTTTGGGCCGAGAACGTCACGATCCGGGACAACGTGTTCCACGACTCGTTCGACAACGACCTGCTCAAGATCAACAACGGCGCCCGTTTCGTGACCGTGGAAGGCAACGTCTTCTACAACCAGGCGGGCTCCGACGAGCACATGGACATCAACAGCGTCACCGACGTGCTCGTGCAGGACAACCTCTTCTTCAACGATTTCGCCGGAAGCGGCCGCGTGAACGGGAACGACACGAGCTCCTTCATCGTCATGAAGGATTCCAACGCCGGCAGTGACGGGCAGATCGGCGACGAGCGAATCACGGTCCGGCGCAACGTGTTTCTGAACTGGGAGGGCTCGAGCGGCTCCAACTTCGTCCTCGTCGGCGAGGACGGCATGGCCTATTTCGAGGGGCGGGCGATCCTCGTCGAGAACAACCTCCTGATCGGCAACTCCGGCAACGACATGCGGGCGGCCTTCGGCGTCAAGGGCGGGAAAGACGTCACGTTTCGCGCGAATACCGTCGTTGGCGACCTGCCATCTCTGGCCTACGCGTGCCGCGTCAACCAGGAGGGGAGCAACCCGGTCAACGAGAACGTGGCGTTGCGCAACAACATCTGGTCGGATCCGACCGGGACCATGGGCGCGGAGGCGGCAGGAGGCACCAACGAGTTCTCCGACGGCTCCCCGGCGGAGGCCATCGGTCTGGCTTTAGACAACAACCTCTACTGGAACGGCGGCGCGACGATCCCTCCCGGCGACCTCGTGAGCCCGCTGTCCGACGACGCCCGGAGAACGGTGGCGGATCCGCTGCTTCCCGCCGACCAGTCCGGCGTCGTCCTGCCGCGCTGGACGGGGGCCGCGTTCGTCAGCGGCAGCTCGACCATTCGCGAAGAGTTCGAGAGGCTCGTCGGCCTCTACGGCACGAATTCGGGGGCAGGTCCGGCGGCCGAGGCGGCCGACCCCGCTTTCGCGCCCGCCGACGACATCCTGGGGCGGCCGCGCGGAAGCGGTCCCGACCTCGGCGCGTACGAGGCGGGGGCCGCGGGCATGGCGATTGCCCCGACCTCGGGCCATTCCTCCGGGGGGACCGGCGTCGCGATCACCGGCGGTGGCTTTGCGCCCGGCGCCTTCGTGACCGTCGGCGGCGTCGACGCGACCGGCGCTTCGGTTTCGACCGCCGCGTTCCTGACCGCGACCGTTCTTTCCCTGGCTCCGGGAACGTTGAACGACGTGGTCGTGACCAACCCGGATACGAGTTCGTCGGCTCTGGCCCGGGGCTGGTTCTCGGATTTCCTGGACGTGCCGCAGCCGGATCCCTTCCACCCCTTCGTCGAGACGCTCTTTCGAGCGGGCATCACCGCCGGCTGCCACGGCGGCAATTTCTGCCGCGACTCGGCGTTGCCCCGCAAACAGATGGCCGTGCTGCTGCTCCGCTCGAAATACGGCGCCGGACACGTTCCGCCGCCCGCCTCGGGGACGCTGTTCGGAGACGTGCCGGCGAGCGATCCCTACGCCTCGTGGATCGAGGAGCTGGCCGGTCTCGGGATCACGGGCGGGTGCGGCGGCACTAACTTCTGCCCGGAGAGCCCCGTGACCCGCCGCCAGATGGCGGCCTTTCTCCTGAAGACCCGCGAAGGAAGCGCGCACGTCCCGCCCCCGGCCGCGGGCCTCTTCGGCGACGTCCCCGCGGCCGACCCCTTTGCCCCCTGGGTCGAGGAGCTCTACGGGGAGGGGATCACCGGCGGCTGCCAGGCCTCGCCCCTCCTCTACTGCCCGCACAACCCCAACACCCGCGGACAGATGGCGGTGTTCCTGGTCAAGACGTTCGCCCTCTAGGACCCGTTCCGCCACTTGACAATGCTCGGTGCAACGATATAGTTAACTATATGGTTAACTATTCGGTCGCCGCCCTCGACGCGACGTTCGGGGCCCTCTCCGATCCGACCCGGCGCGCGATCCTGGCCAGGCTCGCCGCCGCCCCGGAGTCCTCCGTGACCGAGCTCGCGCTCCCGTTCCGGATGACGCTGCCGGCCGTCTCCAAGCACCTGCGCGTGCTCGAGGAGGCGGGACTGATGGCCCGGCGCAGAGAGGGCCGGACCCACCACTGCCGGATCGTCGCCGCCCCCATGCGCGAGGCGTCCGACTGGATGGCGCGATACCGCGACTTCTGGGAGGGGCGCCTGGAGGCCCTGCAACTCTACCTGGACGAAACCGTAACGAAGGAGGAGAAAGCCACATGGTCACGTCAGAAACAGAAACAGCCAACCGGGTCGTCGTCTCGAGGGCGATCAAAGCGTCGCGGCACCGCGTCTTCCGGGCGTGGACGGATCCGAAGCTCCTGATGAAATGGTTCGTGGACAGCGACGGGGAGGTCAACACGTGCCGGATGGACCTGCGCGAGGGCGGCGAGTACCGGCTGGAAGGGAAAGTCGGCGACAAGCCGTGGGCGATCTGGGGTACGTATCTCGAAGTGCGGCCTCCCGAGAAGCTCGTCTACACCTGGCGATGGGACAACGATCCCGCGCTCGGAGAGCCGCACGGCGACACCGTCGTGACCGTGGAGTTTCGGGACCGCGGCGCCGAGACGGAGCTGGTTCTGACGCATGAGCGTTTCGCCACGAGCAAGGCCCGCGACGAGCACGCCGAAGGGTGGAAGGGATGCCTGGACCGACTGGTCCAGGTCGTGGAAGAAGGAGGGATGTCATGAAGGCGTCGAGAATCCTTTGGGGACTCCTGGCGGCCCTGTGTCTCGCCGCTCCGGCGGTCGGAGGCGAGGCGAAGCCCAACGCGGGCTGGGACAGGATGAGAACGCTGGTCGGTCGATGGGAAGGCACGGCGGACGGCGGCTCCCCCGTCACCGTGACCTACAAGCTCGTCTCCAACGGTACGAGCCTCATGGAGACCATGGACATGCCGGGCGAGTCCGAGATGATGATCACCATGTACCACCCGGACGGCGGCGAGCTCCTCGCCACCCACTACTGCGCCACGGGGAATCAGCCGCGCCTGCGCGCGCGGTCGGCCGGCGACCCCGGAATGCTCGACTTCGCGTTCGTCGACGCGACCAACGTCTCGGACTCCTCGGGCGAGGTCATGCAGCGTCTCGTCGTCACCTTCCAGGACGCCGACCACTTCCAGCAGACGTGGACGGCGAAAAAGGACGGGAAGTCGCACTCCAGCAACTTCGTCTACACGAGGACAAAGTAGGGGTCAGGTCTTCATTCTTCGGAATTTGCCGCCGCAAGATCCGAAATTTGAAGACCTGACCCCGTTCAGAACCCCGGCGCCCGGTAGACCTCTTTGCCCTCGAGGAGAGTCAGCAGGACCTTCGTCTGGTGGATCTGCGAGGGGGGAATCTCGAAAAGATTCCGGTCGAGGACGATGAGGTCGGCCGCCTTGCCGGGCTCGATCGAGCCGGTCTCCTTCTCCGAGAAGTCCAGATAGGCGCCGCGGATCGTGTAGCCGGCGATCGCGTCGGGAAGCGTGATCCTCTCCTCCGGCAGCCACGCCGCGCCCGGGCCCTCCGCGGGCTGGCGCCGCGTGACCGCCACTTCGATGCCCTCGAGCGGGTTCATCGACGACACGCTCCAGTCGCTGCCGAAGGCGAACGGAGCGCCCGACGCGACGACGCTGCCGATCGGGTAGAGCCAGCGCGAGCGCGCAGCGCCGAGCTTGGGCTCGGTGAGCTCGGTCAGGTACTTGTCGCCGTTGGCCCACAGGGGCTGGAAGTTTGCGACGACGTTCAGCCGCCGGAAGCGCGGGATGTCGGCCGGATCGATGAGCTCGATGTGCGCCACGTGATGGCGCGCGTCGCGCGCTCCGTTGCCCGCCCGCGCCGCCTCGAGCGCGTCGAGGGTCATCCGAATCGCGCGGTCTCCGATCGCGTGAACGTGGATCTGGAAGCCTTCCTTGTCGAGTGCCGCGGCGAGCGGACGAAATGCGACGAGCTCGAGATTGGGCCTTCCGAGATCCCCCGGAAAGCCGACGTAGGGCTCGAGAACCGCCGCCGTGCGTGTCTCGAGGACGCCATCCGAAAAGATTTTCACCGCGTTGGTGCGCAGGCGCCTGCCGGCGTATTTCTTCCGGAGCGCAGTCAAGCGCGGGATCTCGGCAAGCCCCTTGTCTGTGTTGCAGTAGAGCGAGGCGAGGACTCGCGCCGTCAGCTCCCCTCCCGCCTCGAGCGCCGCGTATGCGGCGAGATCGTCCTCCGAGGCGCTGGCCTCCACGAGTGAGGTCAGCCCGAATCGGTTGGCGATCCGCAGAGCCTCGCGCAGGCCATCGACGTACTCCTTCGCGCTACGCGCCGGCAGGAGCCTTGCGACGAGGTCCGCCGCATCCTCGCGCAGCGTCCCACTCGGCTCGCCCGTCGCGGCGTCCCGCTCAATCCGCCCGTGCGGGGGGTCTGGCGTCGTCTTCGTGACGCCCGCCAGCGCGAGCGCCTTCGAGTTGACCCACACCGAGTGTCCGTCGGCCGCGGAGAGGTACGCGGGCCGGTCCGGCACCACGGCGTCGAGAGCGGCCTTCGACGGGTTGCCGTCGGGGAATACGGTGAGATCCCAGCCGCCCCCGCGCACCCAGGGCGCGGCCGCGTGCTCCGCGGCATAACGCTTCACTTTCTCCAGGATCGCCGCCTGCGTCGCGATCCCGTTCAGGTCGCACTCGAGAGCCTCGACGCCGCCCGAGACCGGGTGGACGTGCGCGTCGTGGAAGGCCGGCAGGACCATCTTCCCGCCCAGATCCAGGACCTTCGTCTTCGGGCCGATCCACGCCTTGGCATCCGAGTCCGTGCCGACGAAGACGATTCTCCCGTTCGCCACGGCAACGGCCTCGGCCCAGCTCCGCGCGCCGTCGACCGTGTAGACCGCGCCTCGGGTGAAGACCAGATCCGCCGGCTGCGGCGCGGGCGCAGCCGCGAGCGCGAGCAGCCCGAGGAGGACGGCACCGATCGCGCGACGCATCAAGCTCCCTTCCGTTTCTTCTTCGCGTCCTCCGCGATACGTTTTGTGAACTCGTCCACGAGGTCGTTGGGAAGCGGCACCGAGAGGTTGTACTGGGCGATCCGCCACGTCTCGCCCACGCGCACCAGGACCCCCGATCCCCGGCACGGGCCCATGTTCGGCGTATCGAGTGCCTCGTCGAACCAGGCGACGCCGCGGTCTGGCGAGAAGGAGATCCACCGCGAGACCACCTGGAAGCTCCAGGCTTTACCCCTGGCGAAGTACGGGTGCGCCCACTTGCGGAACTGATCGCGCGTCCAACGCTCCGTTGGGTCGGTGCCGAGGAAAACGGCATCCGGCGTGAAGTAGGAAAAGTATTTTTCCTCGTCCGCCACAGCCGCTGCCCCGTGCCAGGCGTCGAGAATGCCGGCCACGGCCCCCTGAGCGAACATCCCGTCCGGCGACTGCGCCAGGGCCGAACCGCCGAGAATCGAAGAGGCCAGAAGAAACGCACCCGCCTTCATGAATCCTCCGAGTACGGGCGGGATGATACGCCGGGCGGATGATCCCTTTCCCCGGCTCCTGCGCGTGTCATTCGGAGGGCCATCCCCATGACACCCCTGTTGCGCGCGCTCCGTCTCGCGATTGTTGCCTTTGCTCTTGCCGCCACTGCCGCCCCGGCAGCCACGTTCACGGTCACGAACACCGGAGACTCCGGGGCGGGGTCGCTGCGCCAGGCGATCCTCGACGCCAACGGGGCGGCCGGCCTCGACGCGATCGCCTTCAACATCCCCGGCGGCGGGGTTCACGCCATCACGCCCCTCACGGTGCTGCCGCCCGTCTCGGGGCCGACCGTCCTCGACGCGACGACGCAACCGGGTTACTTCGGGCTTCCCCTCGTAGAGATCGCCGACTTCAGCGGGGCCGGCCTGCGGCTGAGCGGCGGATCGAGCACGGTTCGAGGCCTCGGAGTCCGAGGCTTCTCGGCCGGAATCCAGCTCGAATCCGACAACAACCACGTCGAGAGTTGTTTCATCGGGACCGACGCCACCGGCACCGTCGCCGCTCCGAACGGCACGGGAGTGGTCGTCCAGGCCGGCGCCAACGGGAACACGATTGGCGGCGGAGGGACCACCGCCGGCAACCTCATCAGCGGCAACGCCACCGGCATCCAGCTCGTCAACAACGCCGACAACGTCATCCAGGGAAATCTCATCGGGACCGACGCGGCCGGCATCGGCGGTCTCGGCAACGGCGAGGGCATCGTCGCCACGCTCACAACGAACCTCGTCATCGGCGGGTCGGGCCCCGGTGAGGGCAACGTCATCTCGGCGAGCACCGGCAACGCGATCCACGTCACGATCGGAAGCGGGGCCCGCATCCAGGGCAACCGCATCGGCACCAACGCGGCCGGCACCGAGGCGCTGCCCAACGACTACGGTATCAACGCGGGCAACCATCCCGGACTCCTCGTCGGCGGAGACTTCGACGCTGGAGAGGGCAACCTGATCTCGGGAAACCTCACCGACGCCGTCTTCATCGCCAGTCCCGGCGCCGTCGTGAAGGGCAACACCATCGGAACAGACTTCGTCGGGCTGGAGGGGCTGGGAAACGGCCGGGGCATCGAGCTCGACACGAGCGCCGTCGACGCCACCGTCGGGGGTATCACCGACGGCGAGGCGAACGTGATCGCGTACAACGGCACCGGCGTGCTCAACTACGGCCTCCGGAACGCGATCCGCGGGAACCCGATCTTCTTCAATGCGGGGCTGGGCATCGACAACGTCCCGGCGGGGGTCACCAAGAACGACGCGGGCGACCTGGACTCGGGGGCCAACGCTCTGCAGAACTTCCCGTTCATCTCGTCGGTCGACTACGTCGGCGTGCAGGTCACGGTCCACGGCATCCTGAAGTCGAGCCCGAGCACGACCTTCGACCTCGACTTCTACGAGAGTCCGTCGTGCACGCCGCGTCCCCGGGACCTCCTTCAGAGCGCGTACTATCTCGGCTCTTCTCAGGTCACCACGGACGGCGCCGGCGACGCGACGTTCGACGTGACGCTCAACGACATCAACGCTTCTAACATGCCGCCCATATCGGTCACGGCCACGGATCCTTCCGGCAATACGTCCGAGTTCTCCCAGAATGTCATCTATGCCTCGTCCCCCCGGTCCGGGGCGCCCGCCGGCGGCGCGACGGTCACGCTGACCGGCACGCACTTTCTCGCCGGCTCGACCGTCACTTTCGGCGGCGTCGCGGGAACGGGGATCAACGTCATCGACGAGTCCCAGTTGACGGTCGTCGCGCCCGCCCTGCCCGCCGCGACAGTCAACGACATCCAGGTCACGAATACCGACGGAACGGCCGGAGTCCTGAAGAAGGCGTGGATCGTCGATTTCCTGGACGTGCCGCCGGCGCAGCAGTTCTACGCGTTCGTCACGACGCTCGTCTCGAATGCGATCACCGTCGGCGTCGGCGGCGGACTCTACGGGGTCGATCAGCCCACTCTCCGGCAGCAGATGGCCGTCTTTCTGCTGAAAGGGCGCCATGGCATCTGCTACGTGCCGCCCCCCTGCACGGGAGTCTTTTCGGACGTGCCGTGCCCCTCGACCTTCGCCGACTGGATCGAGGCCCTCGCCGCGGAAGGCATCACGGGCGGCTGCGGCGGCGGCAACTATTGCCCCCAGAATCCCGTCCGCCGCGACCAGATGGCGGTGTTTCTCCTGAAGGCCAAGCACGGCCCGGGCTACACGCCGCCGCCGTGCACCGGCCAGTTCCCGGACGTTGCCTGTCCTTCGATCTTCGCCGACTGGATCGAGCAGCTCGCCGACGAGGCCATCACGGGAGGCTGCGGCGGCGGCAACTACTGCCCGCTCGCGAACAACACGCGCGGTCAGATGGCGGTGTTCATCACCAAGACCTTCAGTCTTCAGTGAGACTTCGTTCCAAACTTCATCGGCCAGACGCCGCTCTCCTGAGCGACCTGGTGGAGCGTGCACTGACGCGGGGCTTTGTCAGGGCGGAGACGCAAAAACCGCGTGCCGTGCCGGAAGCGGTCGCCGGCGAAATGGTCGTACTGGACTTCGACGACGAGCTTCGGATCGAGAGGCTCCCACTCCCCGGTCCGTTCGGTCGACCAGCGGCTGGGTCCCCCGGGGGCACGGCCCGTGAAGCCGGGAGGCTTGCGCAGGGCCTCGACTTTCGTCAACAGTTCCTTCTTCAATCGCGCGTTCAGGCTCGAGCAGAAGCCGACGTGGTCGAGAAGGCCCTTGTTGTCGTAGAGCCCGAGGAGGAGCGAGCCGAGCCCCCCGCCTTTCGAGGCGTAGCGGAAGCCCCCGACGACACAATCGGCCGTGCGGAGGAGCTTGATTTTCTGCATACCGGAACGGTCGCCCGACCGGTACTCGACGTCTCGCCGCTTGGCGATCACGCCGTCCATCGCGCCGCCCGCCGCGCGGAGCCACTTCGCCGCGGTCTTCAAGTCCGAGGTTGCCGGCGACAGGCGGATGAGGACGTCCTTATCGAAATGTTTCTTGGCAAACGCCTCGAGACGCTTCCGGCGCCCGGCCAGCGGCAGGTCCGTCAGCAAGTCGCCCTTCTCGTCCACGAGCAGATCGAAAGCGAGAAGCTGGGCCGGCGTCTTCTCCGCCAGCTTGCGGACCCGGCTTTCCGCGGGATGGATGCGTTGAAGAAGGCTGTCGAAGGAGAGGCCTCGTCCTTCCGGCACCACGATCTCGCCGTCGAGCACGAACTGCTCCGCCGGCAGCGCCTTCACGGCCTCGACGACCTCCGGGAAGTAGCGAGCCAGCGGCTGGCCGGCCTTGGACTGCAGCTCGACCTTCTCGCCGTCGCGAAAGACGAGGCAGCGGAACCCGTCCCACTTCGGCTCGTAGATCCATTCCGGGCCCTTCGGGATCTCGGCTGTCAGGAGCGCCAGCATCGGCGGAAACGGCGGCTTGATCGGGAGGCTCACAGATACGTCTCCAGCCGGAACGGAGCCTCGGGCGACAGCACCGTCTCCCACAGGTCTCCCCGGCGCGCGACGCGTGCCGGGACGTTGTCCATGCGGAAGTCGTCGATCGAGAAGCCCTTCTCGATTTCCTTCCACGTCACCGGAGTCGACACGGGTGCCCGCGGCTTCGGGCGGACCGAGTAGACCGAGGCGAGCGTGCGTCCCCACGCGTTCTGGTTGTAGTCCACGAGGACGCGCCCCTTCGGCCGTTTCGCGATTCGGTATTCCGCGGTCACGAGCTCCGGGAGATTCCCCTCCATCGCGCGCGCGAACTCCTTGGCGAAAGCCCACACCTGTTTCTGGGTCGGACCGCGGACGATCGGCACATACACGTGGATTCCTTTGGAGCCCGAGGTCTTCGCGTATCCGGTCATGCCCAGGGCGGCGAGGCCGTCACGCACGCGCACCGCCGATTCGAGGACCTTCTCGAAGCCCGCGTCGGGCACGGGATCGAGGTCGAAGTGCAGATAGTCGGGCCGGTCCACGTCGTCGCAGCGGGCGTACCACTGGTTCAGGTCGATGCAGCCGAGGTTGACGATCCAGAGAAGTGTCGCGAGATCCTGAACCATCGGAAAGTCGATGACGTTTCCCGAGCCGTGGGTGATCGAGCAGAGGGCGATCCAGTCAGGCCGCGGAGAGGGCGCGCGCTTCATGAAGAAGAACTCGCCCTCCGCTCCGTGGGGGTATCGCTTCATGACCATCGCGCGGTCCTTGACGTGCGGCAGGAGCGCCGGCGCGATCCGCGCGTAGTAGCGGAGCAGATCCCCCTTGGTGATCGGTGGCTCCTTCCAGAAGGGCTTGCGGAGATTCGTCAGCCGAACTTCCCGGCTGTCGGCCTCGACGACCGCGTTGTCGGCGTCGCGGGGAATCTCAGGGGCGGCGCTCTTCGCGCTCATCTGCCGGAGTCCTCCTTCCGCGGAAGGCGCGGCAGCTTCGCCGGGCGCGGGCCGTGGCGCTGGGCGCCTCGGATCGGCCGATACGACAGCTCCACGCCCTCGCGCGCGCGCCGCAGCAGAAGCCCTCCCCGGCTCATGTCGCCGCGCCCGACGAACTCTTCCGGGAAGACCAGCCGCTCGCCGAAGATACGATCGATGGCTTCGGCGTACTTACCGGTCGCGATGCTTCCCAGCAGCACCACCTCTCCGGAGCCGCGCAGCGCGGCTTCCAGCGCCATCGCGTGACGTCTCAGCGGCCGGCGATAGCGCGCCTCCCCCGCGTCGATCGGAATGCGCGCGAAACGCTGGAGCCTTCGGATCGTCACGGGCTCGTCCGCCGGAAGGAGTCCTTCCCCCGCGGTGATCACGAGGACCCCCGGGACGCCGGGAGGGGGCGCCGCGAATCGCCGCGCGTACTCGAGCTTCCCGCGGAAGTACAGGCCCGACAGGAACGTGAATACGTCCCCGATCGCGGCGCCCTCCGGGGATCGCAGGCTCACGGCGAGCGGGAAGCGGGCACGTTCGTTCAGGATCAGCCGCGCCCGCAGGCCGCCGCTGGAGGCGGGAGACAGGAGAAAGACCCGGGACGGCGCCATGGGGTGCCATTCTGCAACGATCCCGCCAGGTCCGAGCCGGGGCTCAGCGGATTCCGGCGGCGGCGCACGCGGCCGCGCCGGATTTCGCGCGATCGAACCACGGCTGCCGGTCGGGCTGGAGAGGGCCGGCGCCTGCGATCTTCTCGAATAGCGCAACACTGCGGCGATACGAGGCGCAAACCGAGGCGCGGGAGCCGCCTTCCTCGCTCTCCACGTCGGCGATCTCGGCGAGGACCATGGCGAGCATTCCGGAAACCCAAGTGCTCGAGGGTGTCGCGGTCAGAATCGCCTCGTAGCGCGGCACCGCAAGGCGCAGCTCCCGGAGCGCCTCCCCTGGGCGGTTGAGCTTCCGGAGCGCCTCGCCCGCGTTGTGATGGCTCATTCCGATGCCGAGCACGGGATCGGTGCTCTCCGGGTCGTCGGCGGCGAGCCCTTCGAAGAGGGACAGCTCCTTCCGGTACTCCTCCAGCGCCCGGCCGGCGTCGCCCTTGGCGAGCAACGTGTTGCCGGTCTCCATGTGCAGGTAGGCCTGGGCTCGCCGGTATGCGACGCTCTCGGGATCCTCGCGGCGGAGCGCCTCCAGCATGGCTCCCGACTCTTTGTACGAGGCGAGCGCAGCCTCGTACTCGCCAGCTCGCTGGAACGCATCGCCCTGCAGGTAGAGGTTCTGGGACAGGTTCCGCCGGATCGCGCGGTCGGCGGGATCCGCACGCTGAAGTCTGAGGAGTATGGCGCCCTGGCGGCGCAACGACTCACCCGCCTCCTGCTCCTGCCCGGCCGCCCCGAGGTTGAAGGCCAGCCACTGCCAGGCCTGCGCCAGCTCCGCCTGGCGCACACGGTCGGCCGGTTGGGCCTTCGCGAGCCCCTCCCGGAGCGCAACGCCCTGCCGGGTCAGTGCCACGGCCTTCGCCGGGTCGCCCGCGTTGAGCGTCATTCCGGAGCTGACGAGATACCCGTTGGCGAGCGTCGAGCGCTCCTCGTCGGTCGACCCGCCGGCGGCCACGACCGGCTCCACAAGAGCGATCGACTTGCGGTAGCTCTCCAGCGCGCCCTTCATGTCGCCGAGGTTGGCGCTGAAGGGATTGCCCTGCACGTCGCCGACCTTCTGGTAGGCCGCCGCGAGCTCGCGGTGCAGCGCGCGATCCGTCGCCGATTCGTGCGAAAGCTTGTCCAGGTACTCGAGCGCGCGTTTCACGACGAGGGCGCGGGCGGCCGTCGAGCCTGGCAGGTCGCGGATCGCGTCATGAAACTCGAAGAGGAACGAGTTGGCGAGGGCCCGCACGTCGTTGAACCGGCGCTCGGCGCGGGCCTCGGCTTCCCGAGCCCGGCGCGACTCCTTGAGCGTCGCAAACACGCCCCCGGCGAGGGCCAGCGCGACCAGCGCGGCGGCCGCGACGGCGATTCGGTGCCGGCGCGCGAACTTGCCGGCGCGGTACGACGCCGAGCCTTTGCGAGCGAGCACGGGCCGGCCGTCGAGGTAACGCCCAACGTCCCCGGACAGGGCCTCGGCGGAAGCATATCGGAGCTCGGGCTCCTTGCGGATCGCCTTCATGACGATCGCGTCGAGGTCCCCCGACAGCCCCACCGCGCGAGTGCTCGGCCGCTCCGGGTCACGCTCGCACACGACCCGGACGAGCTCCTCGGGGTCCACCGTCTCGACGCGGTAGGGCTTCTCCCCCGTCAGCAGCTCGTAAAGGACGATCCCGAGCGAGTACACGTCGCTCGCCGTCGTCACGGGCCTTCCCCGAACCTGCTCGGGGCTCGCGTACTCGGGAGTCAGGACCCGCAGGAGCGTGGCCGTCTGCTCGGGGACCTCGGCGCCGGTCTCCGCCTGCAGCAGTTTCGCGATCCCGAAGTCGAGGAGCTTGGGCGCCCCGGCTGCGGTCACCAGGATGTTGCCGGGCTTGATGTCCCGGTGCACCACCAGGCTCTGATGCGCGTACTGGACCGCGGCGCAGACCTCGCGGAAGAGCCGCAGCCGTTCCTCGACAGAGAGGGCCCGCTGCCGTGCATCGTCGAGCAGCGTCTCGCCCTCGACGTATTCCATGACGAAGTAGGGCTCGCCGCGCTCGGTCGTTCCCCCATCCAGGAGCCGGGCGATGTTGGGATGATCGAGGGTCGCGGAGATTTGGCGCTCGCTGCGGAAGCGCTGCAGAGCGACGTCGCTCGCCAGGCCCGGCCGCACGAGCTTGATCGCGACCTTCTTCTGAAACTCGTCGTCGGCACGGCGGGCGAGCAGGACCACGCCCATGCCCCCGTGCCCGAGCTCGGCCAGCACCTCGTAGGCGCCGATCCGCTCCCCGACGCGGGATGGCGGTTGGACGTCATCGAACATCGGAATTCGCCGCGCGGCGACGTCCGCGTCGAAGAAGCCCCAGTCCCCGTCGGCCGCGCGTATCAGGGACTCGACTTCGGCGCGGAGAGGCGCGTCCCCGGCGCAGGCCCGGTCCAGGTGCGCGGCGCGCCCGTCCGGGCGGAGCTCGAGCGCTTCGTCGAGGATCGCCTTGACGCGCGGCCACCTCTCCGGATCGGCGTGGCTCGCCAATCGGCTATCCGGCCTCGAGGGAGATCTCGCGCTTGAGCCAGGCTCGGGCCGTGCGCCACTCGCGCTTGACCGTAGCGGTCGAGATGGCCACGACCTCGGCGGTCTCCTCGACCGTCAGTCCCGCGAAGAACCGCAGCTCGATGATCCGGGCCTGGCGAGGGTCCAGCTTCTCGAGGCCGACGAGAGCCCGATCGAGGGCGAGGAGCTCCGGGCCCTGGTCCGGTTCCGGCTCCCCGGCAATAACGGTATCCACCCGGTAATGCGACGCGTCGCGCTTGGCGGCGTGGCGCTTCCGGGCGTGGTCGACCAGGATCCGGCGCATCATCTGGGCCGCGATCCCGAAGAAGTGCGCCCGGTTCGCCCAGTCCACCGAGCGCTGGTCCACGAGGCGCAGGAAGGCTTCGTGGACGAGTGCCGTGGGCTGAAGGGTGTGGTCCGCGCGCTCGATCCGCAGGTAGGAGCCGGCCAGTTTGCGCAGCTCGCCGTAGACGAGCGGCATCAGCTGCTCGAGCGCCTGCCGGTCTCCGCCGCTCCAGTCTTTGAGGAGCGCCGTGACGTCCCGCTCGGGAAGGCCGGCCATGGTCGGCTCTGAGAACCCCTTTGGAGCGGGATTACACCACAGGGGGGGTCTGTGATCCTGTTTCGCGGCCTTCCCGCGTGTTGTTCAGGGCTGGTCGTCCCGCCCGGGGAGGCGTCTATGCGGAAGCTGCCGATGGCTGTGGCCTTGCTGTTGCTCGGGGGGGCCGGGCGCGCGGCGGCGGAATGCACCGCCGGGGCGACCACCCTATGCCTGAACGCCTCCCGGTTCCAGGTCGAAGTCTCCTGGCGCGACTCCCACGACCGGACCGGCGTCGGCCAGGCCGCTTCCATCACCGCCGACACCGGCTACTTCTGGTTCTTCTCCGAGGCCAACATCGAGCTCGTCGTGAAAGTACTCGACGCGCGCTCGGTCAACCAGAAGTTCTGGGTGTTCTTCGGTGCCCTTTCGTCGGTCGAGTACGACCTCGCCGTCACCGACACGGTCACCGGCGCGGTCAAGACGTACCACAACCCTCTCGGGCAGTTCGCGAGCGTCGGGGACACGGGGGCCTTCGACCCCGCGTCGCCCGCCCCGGAGCGCGAGATCGTGAACGCGGCGGGCTCGGCGATCTCTCCGGCATCGCTCGAATCCGTTCAGGCTTTCATCGAGGCGCCGGCCTCTGGCGCCTCGTCCGTGTTCGCGCCGTGTCCGGACTCTCCGTACGGCTTCAAGTTGAACGGATGCCGCTTTCACCTCGCTGTGGAGTGGAAGGACTCGCACGGCCGCGAAGGCGTCGGACAGCCCGTCCAGCTCACCAATGACACCGGTTATTTCTGGTTCTTTTCGCCAACCAACGTCGAGCTCGTGGTGAAGGTGCTCGACGCCCGGACCGTCAACGGGAAGCTCTGGGTCTTCTTCGGAGCGCTCTCGAACGTCGAGTACGCGCTCACGGTGACGGACACGGTCACGGGCAACGTCCGGCGTTACGAAAACAGCGCGGGCCGCTTCGCGTCCGTTGGCGACACGGATGCGTTCCGCGCCGGTCGATCCGTCTCGCCGGTCCGGGACGCGACGGGTGCCGCGTCCGCCGACGTCGGTCCCGACGGCGGGATCCTCACGGCGATGGGATCCGACGGATCCCGGTTCACCCTCGAGGTCCCCGTCGACGCGGTGAACGTCCCGACGACCATCACGATGACCCCGGTTTCCCGTATCGATCGCATTCCGTTCTCCGGCGGGCTGGTCGCCGGCGTCGAGTTCGAGCCTCAGGGGCTCCGTCTGCTCGTGCCCGCGACGTTGACGATCCATCCGGCCTCTCCCGCAGCCGTGGATCGAACCCTGACGTACGCCTACCTGGCGGGCGGCGAGGACTTCATCCTCTACCCGAGAACGGCAGACGCCTCGAGTCTTTCGATCAGCGTTCCGCACTTTTCGGGCTACGGGGCCGGAGAAGGGACTTCTGACGATGCCGCCCAGCAGGCCTCACAACCCGCGGCGAGTCCGCTCGCACCGTACATCCAGGAAATCGCACAATGGCAGAAAATGGAGTTTGAGGACCAGATCACCAACGACGAGTTTCAAGAAAAACTCGAGGACGTCGTCCACCGCGCGTACCTCGAGCAAATCGCGCCCGCGCTCCAGGAGGCCAAGCGTTCCTGCGATCGCGCTCAGGTCAAGGTGGCCATCACCACGGCGCTCGAATTCAGCATGCTGATTCAAAAATGGGGATCCGACGAAAGCCTCGTGCTGAACGGGATCACTTCGGAAATCCTCGCCGATTGTGTCGAGATTCTCGAGAATTGCCAGAAACGAGCGTTCGATCGCTGCGTCGCCCGGAACGATCCCTACGAGGCGGCGGTCATTCTTGACATCGGCAGACAACTCCAGCTGTTGGGCGTGGACTTCCCCCCTTTCCTCACCGAGGACGGGTACGTGGAATCCTGCCTCCGGTTCGAGCTCGACTTCGAGAGCAAGCTCGTCGACCATGTCGAGGTCGGCGGATACGACTACACGAGGCGTGTGAAGTTCCGGTCCGCCCAGCTTCCGCTGCGTATCCAGTTCACGACCAATCCCTACGTGCGAGGGAATACGGCCTGGGATGGAGCATGTACGCTCGTGAATGAGCTCGCGACGATGGAATACAACCGCAAACCCTGTACGGTGGCGTGTACGGCGGACAATGGCTACGCGGTGGTCTTTGCCCTCACGTTGGAGGGCCTGAGCTCGTGGGATCCCTCGAGCGTCCAGGTCGTCATGCTCTACGACCCGGGTGCACCCGCCGTTCGGGGAACCGAGACCTGCCCGGTGGGCTCCCCGAGCGAATTCGAGTTCTTCCCGACGTTCGCCGGTCAGTACCACCTGCTCCACGAGAACGAGAACGAGACCGGAGAAGTCGACTTCTACGTTGCGAAGGACTGGGACCTTCTCCGTACGACGGCCGGGCCGAGTCAGAACGGAGCCTACTTCGCCAAGAAGAGCTATGAACGGTCGGTGGCGAGGAACGCCGTTGAGACAATCACCGAGGAGACACACCTCTTCCTGAGGCACACGCCAAAGAAGGAGATGCCCGCCTGTCCCTAGAAGTCTTCGGCACTCAGGGCGGGGAACGGTCAGGGAGGACCGGCCTCGGACCGGCTCTTGATCCCGCGCAGCAGGCCGATCCGAATCGCACCCGAGAAGGGGCCGATCAGAGTCCAGTAGAGACGGAACTTGCGGCGGGCGGCGGCGCCGAAGTGAACGATGCGCGTCTCTGTCGAGAGCTCGCAGGCGCCGCCCTCTCCGTCTTCCGTACGGATGTTCCACGCGCACTTCACGCAGCCGTCTTCCTCGAATTCGAGAAACGCCGCTCGGTCCGGAATCGTGCGAAGCCCCCCGTCGTGGCGCCAGAACTTTCCGGCGATGCCGAAGACGAGCTCGCGGCCCGGAACCTCGTCGAGCTTCGTAAAGCCGAAACGCTCGAGCTT
>JBKJWL010000037.1:0-21436 GCA_046716885.1 Thermoanaerobaculia bacterium
GTGCGGCCGCGTGGCGCCGCGAGCACGCCGACGCCCCGGCGGCCGAGGGCGTGCGGGCGCTGAGGCTGGGGGCAGCCGGCCTGGCTCGAGAGGGCGGTACCGACTGCGCGCTGGCGCTCCTCGAAGAGGCCGATCACCTCGGCGCGGATCTGGTGGACGCCGAACGACTCGAGACGGGCCTCGCCCGCGCCCGCGTCTTCTCGCTCGCCGGGCGTTTTGCGGAGGAGGGCGCCGTCTACGAAGCCCTCCGGTCCGTTGCCCTGCGCGGTGCCGACGAGCGTCTGGCGGCCCGGTTCCTCGCGCAGGAGGCGCGCGCGCTGCTCGACCGCCGGCAATACGCGCAGGCCGCGGTCCGCCTCGAAGAGGCGATCGGCGTCGGAAAGGACGACCCGGCCGAGCGCGCGGAGCTTCTTCTGGATCTGGCCGCCACGGTCTACCACGCGGGAAACGAGTCCCGCTGCGAAGCGCTGCTGGAGGAGTCCCGGCGGGCCGCGGCGGCCGCCGGCCGGGAGGACCTGGCCCGGATCGCGCGCGGCAATCGCGTCGAGCTGCTGATCAATCGGTGCTCCTTCGACGCCGCGGCCGCGGAGATCGACGACCTCGAGGCGAGGGCCGTTTCGGAGCGTGACGAGCCGCGGCGGCTCGTCGCGCTTCACCACCGCGGCCGCCTCGCGCTGCGGCGCGGACGACTGGACGAGGCGGCGCGGGCGAACGCGGAAGCGCGCGCTCTGGCCGAGCGCCTCGGCGATCGGCTGGAGATCGGGGAGCTGTGGCTGGAGGAAGGGGACCGGGGCCTGTACGAGCGGGACTTCGACGGGGCGCGGCGCGCGTGGGAGGCGGCCGCCGCCGACCCGCCCGACCGGTGCCAGCGCGACCGCCTGGCCCGGGAGCGGCTCGAGGAGCTCTCCTGGCGCGAGCGGGGCGGGCCTCCGGACGCCGCCTGCCGCGCGCTCGCCGAGCGTTTCGCGGCGGATCCATACGGAGCGGCCGAGGCCTCGGCCCGCTGGCACTGCCTATTTGGCGAGACGGGACTGCCGGCGGAGGTCCGGGAGCGGGCAGCGGGCGTCCTGCGCTCCGCGGGCGGGCGAGCGCTGGCGGACCGTGTCTTCGGCGCTGTTCCGGAGCCCGTGGCGGCGCAGACGGTGCGCGAGATCCGGGACGCCGTCTCGGCGGCGCTGGCGGGAGAGTCGCCTTCGACCAGGGGGGTGCTCTCCCGCCTCGGGATCGTCGGCCTCGCGGTGCGGGATGCAGAACGCCGCGAGCTCGTGACGCTCGGCGCGGCCTCTGTGCCGCCGGAGACGGTCTGGCGCACGCTCGAAGCCGGCATCGCCCGGTTCGAGCTCGCCCTCTGGCCCGAACCGTCCGCAGAGGCCGCGGCGGCGGTCTCGCTCGTCTTAGAGACGCTGCTGCTTCGCTCGGCCGCGGAGCCGTCGGCCGCCCACTTCGCGGCGGGATGGTTGCGGCTGGGGGTCGTCACGGCCGACCCCTCGATGGAGGAGCCGTACCGGCGGCTCACGCGCTTTGCTCCGCAGTCGGTCACCGTGCTCATCCTCGGCGAATCGGGCTCGGGGAAGGAGGCGGTCGCGCGGGCCGTCCACCGACTCTCGCCGCGCGCGGCGGGGCCGTTCGTCGCGGTCAACGTCTCGGCGATTCCCGCCGCGCTCCTCGAGAGCGAGCTCTTTGGGCACGCGCGGGGCGCCTTCACGGGGGCCGAGCGCGATCGGCGCGGCCTGCTCGAGGAGGCCTCCGGCGGCACAATCTTCTTCGACGAGATCGGCGACCTCGCCCCGTCGCTCCAGTCCAAGCTCCTGCGCGCCCTGCAGGAGCGGGAGATCCGGCGCGTGGGGGAGAACCGCGCCCGCGGGATCGACGTGCGGGTGGTCTCCGCGACCTCGCGGGATCTGGAACGCGAGGTCGAAGCGGGGAGCTTTCGCGAGGACCTCTACTATCGCCTCCACGTCGCGGTCCTCTGCCTGCCTGCGCTGCGCGAGCGCGGGCGGGACGCGATCCTGCTCGCCAGGCACTTCCTGGAGTGCGCGGCTCGCGAGTACGGGCGGGGCCGGCTGCGCCTGGTGCCCGAAGCGGTGGCGTCGATCGGCGCCTACGCGTGGCCGGGCAACGTTCGCGAGCTGCAGAACGCGATGGCCCAGGCGGCCGCGCTCTGCGACGCCGATGGCGACGTGACCATCGCTCTTCTGCCCGACGAAGTGCGCCCGCCCCGGGGCAACGGCACCGGTGACTACCGCGCCCGAGTCGACGCCCACCGGCGCGACCTCATCGCGGACGCGCTGGACCGGGCCGGCGGTAACCGCAGCCGCGCGGCGCGCGACCTCGGCCTGTCGCGCCAGGCGCTGCACTATCTGATGCGGGAGCTCAAGGTGCAGCCGGCAGTCAGTAAGCCGTAGGCGTTCCGCTTCCCGGCAGCGCCCGGCCGCTCACGGCTCCTATATCCTCCCCCGGTGATCTCGCTCCTCGACATTGTCGGCCCCGTCATGGTCGGCCCTTCCTCCTCGCACACGGCGGGGGCGTGCCGCCTCGCGCGCGTCGCGCTGGCCCTTCTCGAAGAGGAGCCGGTCGAGGCCCGCTTCGAGCTTCATTCGGCGTTCGCTAAGACGATGCGCGGCCACGGCACGGACCGCGCGCTCGTGGCCGGAGCCCTCGGGATGGAGGTCGACGACCCCCGCCTCAAGGACGCCCTGGACCTGGCCTCGCAGCGCGGACTGAAATACGCCCTCAAGCCGAAGAACATGGGGCCGGAGGCGCACCCCAACAGCGTGGCGATTCACCTGAAGGGGAAGACGCGCACGATCTCGATTCTCGGCGCCTCGATCGGCGGCGGCATGATCGAAATCCGGGAAGTGGACGGGTTCCCCGTTTCGCTCTCCGCCAGGCACCCCTGCCTGCTGCTCTTCTACGACGACCAACCGGGTGTCGTGATGCGCGCCTCCGAGATCATCGGGCTCCGCGGGATCAACATCGCCTCGATGGAAGTCCTGCGCCGCGGCAAGGGCGAGCTGGCCTTCATGCGGATCGACCTCGACGCCCCGCTGCCGCCTGAAGACGTCGAGTCCATGAAACGACTGCCGGGTATCCGCCGCGTGCACGTGCTCGACCGCGTGGCGGGCGGCGCCCTCATCACCTGAACAGGAGAAACGACATGCCGTCCCGGCTCAACAGCTTCGCCGACCTGATCGCGCTCGCCCAGAAAACGGGCCAGCCGCTCGACGCGATCTTCCTGGCCGAGGAAGCCGCGGAGCGGGAGCTGCCCGCCGACCGGGTCTTCCAGACGTTCCTCGAGCGGTGGGCCATCATGAAGGACTCGGTCCGGCGGGGACTGGCGGGCGGGAAGTCCTTCTCGGGAATGGTCGGCGGCGACGCGAAGAAGATCATCGACTTCGTCCGAGGCGGCGACATCGCCGGCGGGCGCCTGGTCGGCAAGTGCATCGCCTACTCGATCGCCGTGCTCGAGGAGAACTCCCGGATGGGGATCATCGTGGCCGCGCCCACGGCCGGCGCCGCGGGGATGGTGCCGGGAACTCTGCTGGCGCTCTCAGAGGAGCGGGGCTTCGACGACGCATTCGCGGCGCGCGGGCTGGTAGTGGCGGGCGGTTTCGGGGCGCTGGTGGCTGGCAAGGCAGAGCTCTCGGGCGCCGCCGGCGGCTGCCAGGCCGAGCAGGGCGTCGGGGCGGCGATGGCCTCGGGGGCCCTGACGTTTCTGCTCGGGGGCACGGCCGTCGCCTCCGTTCATGCCGCGGCGCTGACGCTCCAGAACACGCTCGGGCTCGCCTGCGACCCGGTGGCGGGCCTCGTCGAGGTTCCGTGCGTCGTGCGCAACGGGTTCACGGCGATGCTTGCGCTGACTGGCGCCCAGGCGGCGCTGGCGGGTGTGGAGAGCGTGATCCCGATGGACGAGGTTGTCGAGGCCATGGTCAAGATCGGCGAGGCGATGCCGCGGTCGCTCAAGGAGACAGCGGACGGTGGCCTCGCGATGACTCCGACGGGCTGCCGCATCCGCAAAGAGCTGTACCAGATTCGGTGACTTCGCATCGCCTGCGGCTGCCCGCGGCGCTGCTTCTTTCCGCCGCCTGCCTACTGACCTACGCCAACGGGGTGATCGCCTCGTTTGTTTACGACGACAAGGCCATCGTCCGCGACAACCCGCGGATCCGCGCGCCCGAGAAGCTCCCCGAGATCTTCTCGACCTCGTACTTCGGCGGCGAGCGGGGGACGGGGAGCGCGTACCGGCCCGTGCTGCTCTCCTCCTTCGCCGTGCAGTGGTGGATTCACGGTTCCGATCCGGCACCCTTCCACGCCGTCAACGTCCTCCTGCACCTCCTCGTCACGCTTCTCTGCGTGCGGCTCCTCTTCGCCCTCGGCTTCCCGCCGCCTGCCGCCCTCGGCGCCGCGCTCCTCTTCGCCGTGCACCCGATTCACGTCGAGGCCGTGACGAGCCTGGTGGGACGAGGAGAGACGCTGGCGGCCGCGCTCGCGCTCGGTTACGTGCTCCTCGGCCTGCGATTCGCCGACCGGCGCGGGAAGGCGTGGCTGTCGCTGACGCTCGCCCTGCTCCTCTACGCGTTGGCGAATCTGACCAAGGAGAGCGCCGCCGTGGCCCCGGCGCTGCTGTTCCTCTGCCTGGCCTGGCGCGCGGAGGGTGGTCTTGCGCGGCGGATCTCCGACGCCTTCCGGCGCGGACTTGTCTTCTATGCTGGATCGGCCGCCGTGCTGTACGGCGTGTTTTGCCTTCGCGCGTGGGTCCTCGGCGGCGCGTTGAAGTCGGCCTCGACCGGGATCTTCGAGCTCGAAAATCCCCTCGCCAGGCTTCCCCCGCTCGATCGCGCCGCCAATGCCTGCGTCCTCTTCTTCGTGTCGCTCGGGCGGCTGGCGTTCCCTATGCGCCTGTCGGCGGATGAGTCCGCCTGGTCGATGCGGCCGCTCGGAGTCCAAGACCCGCTCTTCTGGCTGGCGCCGGTCCTCCTCGCGGCGCTGGCCGCGGCGGCCCTCCGGGGCCTCTGTTCTCGAGCTCCGGCTGCGCTCGGCTTTCTCTTCCTGGCGGTCGCCGCGCTGCCGGCCGGGAACCTCCTTTTTCCGACGGGCACGATCTTCGCCGAGCGCCTGGCCTACCTCCCGTCCGCCGGGTTCTGCCTGATCGCCGCCTCCTGGATCCTCGGAGAAACGCCCGACTGGGAAGCGGCCGGCCGCGGGCGGCTCGCCGCGTTGACCGCGGTCGCGCTCCTGCTCGCGGCACGGACGGTCGTCCGCAACACCGTCTGGCAAAACGACGAGACTCTCTTCGCGAACATGATCCGCGTTTCGCCCGGAAGCGCCAAGGCGCATTACGATTTCGCCTACATGTCGTCGGAGCAGGGGAAGACGCGCCGGGCGCTGGAGCACTACACCCGCGCAACGGAGATCTACCCCCGGTACTGGGACGCCTGGGCCGGGCGCGGGCGGATGGAGCGCAATCTCGGCAACCTCGCGGCCTCCGAGGCGGCCTACGCCGAGGCGATCCGGATCTTGCCGTGCTACGAGAATGGGCACTTCGGCCTCGGTCTCGCGCGCGAGGGCCGGTCGGACCTCGCGGGAGCGGAGGCGGCGTACCGCGCGGGTCTGCGCTGCAGTCCGAAGTCGCTTCCGCTCGCCTTCCGCATGGCCGAGATCCTGACCGCCGAGCGGCGTCCGACGGCGGGGCACGCCTGGCATCGCGCGCTGGCGATCGCGCCGGACTCCCTGACGACGCGCATGGGCTACGCGCGGTGGCTCGCCTCGGTCGGCCGCCGCGCCGACGCGCTGCGGGAGGCGCGCGAGGCGCTGCGCCGGGCGCCGCGCGATGCCACGGCGCGGGAGCTCGAGCGCACGTTGCTCAGTGGATCCGCTCCCGGGGGCTGACCTTGGACTGACTGGACTTTCGGAACGCCGCCTTCTCCCGGCGCCTCTTGGCGCGGGCCGCGATGCGGGGATAGCGCCGGTGGTAGAGCTTGAGAGTTCCCCGAGCGAGCCAGTAGGCGGCGAGCGCGGCCACCAGCGCGAGAAGAGTCGTTCCCACGAGAAACGAGGCCAGACGCGGTCCGAAACCGGGCCCGCGGAACGCCACCCAGAAGTCCTGGTTGAGGATGCGCTGCCACTTCAGGGCCGGAACCGCGGCCGGAGCGTATCCGAGCAGGGCGCGACCGACCCGATAGCCCACGGCGAAGAAGGGGGGCAGCGTCCAGGGATTACCGACGAGCGAGAAGAGCACCGTGTCGAGCTTGTGCAAGCGGAAGGCGAAGGCGAGCGCGATCGCCAGGACGAAATGAAAACCGATGAAGGGCGAGAGGCCCACGCCCACGCCCACTGCGACGGCCGCGGCCACGCGCTCGGGGGACTGAGCGCGGCCCATCAGGTCGAGGAGGAGCTTGAGGCTTCGGCGGCGCAGCGACCGGCGGCGCTTGCCGGTTCGAGGCGCAGGGCCGGAGATCTCGGGCGGGCTCACGACGCGGCCTCGAAATGGTCGTGGCCGAGGTCGCCGATGTCCTGCTCGCCCCGGGGCCCGCGCAGGACCGCGCCGGTCCCCGACTCGATCCGGCCGATGTACGCGACGGCCGTGGCGGCGGCCGCGGCGTGCTTCTCGAGCCGTTCGGCGTCCGCCTCGCGAACCGTGAAGAGCAGCTCGTAGTCGTCGCCCCCCGCGATCGCGAGCTCGACGGGGTCGAGGTTCTCCATGGCTGAAAAGGATACGAGGGCGGAGGAGATCGGGAGCCGGTTGCGCTCGAGCACGACGCGCGCGCCGGAGGCCCGGGCGAGCCGGCCGGCATCGACGCCCAGCCCGTCGGAGACGTCGATGGCGGCGCTGGCCAGCCGTTCGCGCGCCAGGGCGAGACCGAGCGGAATCCGGGGAACCGGATCGCGGTAGGCGTCGAGCAGGCACGCCTGGTGCTCGGCGGCGATCGCCGGGAAGCGGGAGGCCGGCGCCGCGCCCTGCTCCCCGAACGCGGCGAGTGTGCGCGCCAGGCGAAGTCCCGCGGCGGCGTGCCCGGGGTGGCCCGAAACGTAGACGCGGTCACCGGCAGAGGCGCCGGCGCGAGTGAGCGGCTCGCCCGACGGCCTTCCCCAGAACGCGACGGAGACCATCGTCAGCGGCGCCGCCGACAGGTCTCCGCCCACGAGGTGCCCCCCGAACTCGAAAGCCCGCTCGATCGCACCCCGGGCGACGGCGAGGGGGAAATCCTCGCCGCGGGCGGCGGGAAAAGCGATCGAGAGCAGGAAGAACTCGGGCTGCGCGCCCACGGCCGCGAGGTCCGAGAGGTTCACGGCGGCCGCGCGCCTTCCCAGCCGCACCGGGTCCTCGGCCGGGAGGAAGTCGACGCCCTCCACGAGCATGTCGGTCGAGGCCGCGAGAAGGCCGGCCGCCCGGTCCACGACCGCCGCGTCGTCGCCGGGCCCGAGCCTGACCCCCGGCGCCTTTGGCAGCAGGGCGCGGAGGTTCTCGACGAAACGGTCTTCCGGCTTCACGCGCGAGGGGAGGCGGGTGCTCTCCGGCGGCCGGGCGCCGTGACGGGAACCTCCAGGCCGGGGGCGTCCGCAGGCCTCTCTTCGACCGTGTCCGTCCCGCCCGGCGCATCGGCCCCGGCAGGCAACAACGCGATCGAGAGGACCTCCTCCATGCCCTCGACGTAGCGAAATGTGATGTCGTGCAGGATTCGCGGCGAGATCTGCAGGACGTCGCGGCGGTTCATCTTCGGCAGGACGATGGTCGTGATCTTCGCCGCCCGCGCTGCCAGCACCTTTTCCTTGACGCCGCCGATCGGCAGCACCTCGCCGCGCAGGGTGATCTCCCCCGTCATGGCGACGTCGCGCCGGGCCTTGCGCTGGGTGAACACCGAGATCATCGCCGTGGCGATCGTGATGCCGGCCGACGGGCCGTCCTTGGGGATCGCCCCCTCGGGCACGTGGACGTGCACGTCGTGCGTCTCGAAGAAGTCGTGCTTGATGCCGAGCTCGGACGCGTGTGCGCGGGCGTAGGACATCGCGGCCTGAGCGGACTCCTTCATCACGTCCCCGAGCTGGCCCGTGAGGCGCAGGCCGCCCTTACCGCGCACGGCCAGCGCCTCGACGAACAGGATGTCGCCGCCGACGGAGGTCCACGCGAGCCCGGTGGCGACGCCGACCTGGTCCTTCTTGAGCTGCTCGTCGCGGAAGTGCTTGACCGGGCCGAGCATCTTTTCGACCGAGGCCCCGCTGATGCGGTACTTGCGTCCCTTGCCCTTGGCCACGGAGACCGCGACCTTGCGGCAGATCGCCCCGATCTCGCGCTCGAGGTTGCGCAGGCCAGCCTCCCGCGTGTACCCCTCGATGACCTTCTCGACGCCCGAGTCCGTGAACTCGACGTTGGCCTCGCTGATGCCGTTCTCCTCCATCTGCTTGGGGATCAGGTGCCGCCGGGCGATCGCCTTCTTTTCCTCCGCCGTGTAGCCGGAGAGGCGGATGACTTCCATTCGGTCGAGGAACGCGCCCTGGATGGGGTCGAGCACGTTAGCCGTCGCGATGAAGAGAACCTTCGAGAGGTCGTACGGGACCGACAGGTAGTGGTCTCGGAAGGAGAAGTTCTGCTCCGGATCGAAGACCTCGAGGAGGGCCGCGGACGGGTCGCCGCGGAAGTCGGCGCCGATCTTGTCGATCTCGTCCATCATGAAGACCGGGTTGGATGTGCCGGCCTGGTGGATCCCGTGGATGATGCGCCCCGGCATGGCGCCGACGTAGGTCCGGCGGTGTCCGCGGATCTCGGCCTCGTCGCGCACGCCTCCCAGCGAGAGCCGGACGAACTTGCGGTCGAGGGCCCGCGCGATAGAGCGGCCGAGCGAGGTCTTGCCGACGCCGGGCGGGCCCACGAAGCAGAGGATCGGGCCCTTCAGGCTCTGCTTCAGGGCGTGGACCGCCAGGAACTCGAGGATGCGCTCCTTGACCTTCTCGATGTCGTAGTGGTCCTCGTCGAGGATCTTGCGCGCCCGGTCGATGTCCTTGGAATCCTCCGAGACGACGCTCCACGGAAGTCCGGTCATCCAGTCGAGATAGGTGCGGATGATCGCCGTCTCGGCCGAGTCCGGGTGGCTGCGCTCCAGACGCTTGATCTGCTTCTCGATCTCGGTCGCGGCCTCCTGCGGGATCTTTTTGTCGGCGATGACCTTGCGATAGGCGTCGAGCTCCTCGGAGATCTCCTCGCCCTCGCCGAGCTCCTGCTGGATCGCGCGGAGCTGCTGGCGCAGGAAATATTCGCGCTGCGACCTGTCCATCTCGCCGCGCGCCTGCGTCGAGATCTCCTGCTGCATGGTCAGGACGGTGATCTCTTTGGCGAGGTTGTCGTTGACCAGGCGCAGGCGCTCGATCGGATCGGTCGACTCGAGGATCTTCTGCGCTTCCTCGAGCTTGAGGTCCAGGTTGGAGGCGGCGAGGTCCGCCAGGCGCGCCGGGTCGTCGAGGTTCCCCGCGATGACCATGACCTCCGGAGAGACGTTCTTGCCGAGCGAGACGGACTTCTCCAGGTTCTGCTTGACGCTGCGCAGCAGGGCCTCGTGCTCGGGCGGCAGCTCCGCGGGGGTCTCGGGCTCCTCGAGGCGGGTGATCTTGGCCTTGATGTACGGCTCCTCGGACAGCACCGAGTCCAGGCGCGCGCGCGTGAGGCCCTGCACCAGCAGGCGGATGCGCCCGTCGGGGAGCTTCAGCATCCGCATGATCGCGGCGACGGTCCCGACCTTGTGGAGCTCGTCCGACCGCGGCGTGTCGTTCTGCGCGTCGCGCTGCGCGACGAGCATGATGATCCGCTGCTCCGCCAGGGCGGCGTCCACGGCGTTGATCGACTTCTCCCGCGAGACCGACAGGGGCAGGATGATGTACGGGAAGACGACGACGTCTTTCAGAGGCAGGACGGCCAGGATATCCGGTATCGGGAGATCGGCTTCCCGTTCTGTCGGGAGCTCTTTGTCTTCGGGCTCTGCCATGGGTCTCCGAGCCTACTCCTCCGGCTCCGCTTCGACCGGGACCTCGATCTCTTTTTCGCGCAGATCGGGGACGCGGGGAAGGATGATCTCGAGGAGGCCGTTCTTCATCTGGGTCTTGGCGAGGTGCGAATTGACCGGGCGGGGCAGAGGAACCGACTTGACGAAGCCGCCGAAGTAGCGCTCCATGCAGAAGAAGCGCATGCCTTCTTTCGCCCGGATCCGCCCCTTCTTGGTTCCCCGAATCATCGCGACGCGACCGCGGATCGTCACACGCACGTCTCCGGCCTCGACCCCAGGAAGCTCGGCCAGGATGCGGATCGACTCCCCGTCGTCGAGGACGTCCACGTTCGGATCCCACGAGGATGCCGGCGCCGCTCCCTTGTTGTTCGTCTCGACGAAGGCGGCGAAGAGACGATTGAGCTCGCCCTGAAGCCGTGAGAGCTCGACCATCGGGCCGTAGAACTTGGCGGTGCGTCTCACCATGGGGAGCGGCCCATCGAGTTTGGCGTCCCTCGGGCCTGCGGCCCTCGGCATGACGTCCTGAGGCGCGGCCTCACGACGTCACCTTCTCGCCGCGGCCGATCAGGTTCTTCAACTCGTGCAGGAACTCGTCGACGTCCTCGAACTTCCGGTAGACGGAGGCGAAGCGCACATAGGCGACCTTGTCGAGCTCGCGCAGCCGCTCCATGACGAGGGCGCCGATCCGGGAGGTCGCGATCTCCCGTTCCTCGGCGTCATGCAGCAGCGATTCGATTTCGTCGACGATGCGGTCGAGCTCGACCCCCGGCACCGGGCGCTTCTCGCAGGCTTTCACGAGGCCCGTCCGCAGCTTGTTGCGGTCGAAGCGTTCCCGCCGGCCGTCGTTCTTGACGACCATGTAGGGGATCTCCTCGATCGTCTCGTAGGAGGTGAAGCGCCGGCCGCAGGCCGTGCACTCCCGCCGCCGGCGGATGACCTCGCCCTCGCGGCTCTCCCGCGAGTCCACGACCCGGTCGTCCCCGGCCGCGCAGAAGGGGCATTTCACAGCAGGGAGAGTACCGCGTAACGGGTCAGAGCCGCGAGCCGGCTAACGGCTCTCCGGCTCCGCGGCCAGTTCCTTGAGCCCCTTCTTCCGCAGCGGCCCCGTCGCAAAGAGCGCGAACCCGATCAGCGAGATCGGGACGAAGGAGACCGCGTGCGCGATCAGGGCCACGCCCGTCGCCGTGGCCATCGGCACCGCGAAGACGTCGGTCAGCGCGAACTGCACGGCGGCGTGATAGCCGCCGACGCCTCCGGGCGTGGGGACGGCGAGGCCGAGGACGGCGGCGGTCGTCACCACGTACGCCGCCGACAGCGGGAGGTCGAGCCCGAAGGCCCGCATCACGCAGTAGATCTGGACGTTGATGACGAACCACATGCCGAGGGACCCCGCGGAGACCAGCATCAGGAGGCGCGGTGTCTTCAGGGACGCGAACCCGTCGAGAAACGCATGCGCGATCCGGCGCGCGAGCGGCCGGATCCGCTCGGGGAGGAATCGGAAGAGCCCCTCGAGGACTCGCTCGGTGGCTCCTCGCCACACGACCGCGAAGAGCGCCACGGCGACCGCCGCCGCGGCGATCGCCGCGACGACCCACCGGATCCGGCCCGAGGACATCCAGCCCGTCGTGCCCGAGGCGGCGTCGGAAGCGAGGGCGATCCCGAGAAAGAGGAGCTGCGCGAGCGCGTCGAGGATCCGCTCGAAGACGATCGAGGCGAGCAGCGCCGAGAACGGGAGCCCGCGCTCGCGGGCCAGGAGCGCGGGGCGCAGGACCTCGCCTGCGCGTGCCGGAAGCACCGTGTTCGCGGCGAAACCGACGGCGGTGGCGCGGAACGCGGGGACGAACGGGACGCGGCCGACCGGTTCGAGGATCCAGATCCAGCGGATCGCCCGGAAAACGAAGACGAGAACCGAGAGGACGACGCTCGTCGCCAGCCAGCCGGGTGAGACGGCCGCGAGCTGCCTTCCGATCTCCGCCAGCGGAACCCGCGACAGGAAAAAGGCGAGGAGCAGGACGGCGAGAACGATCGAGGCGCCGGCCTGGAAGCGGCGCGACCGGAGCAGGGACGTCATTCCGTGATCGGGGTCACCGGGAGCGGGACCCGCGCGGCGCCGCCGCGCCCGGCCGGCGGCGGCGCGCCCCGAAAGGATGTTCTGGGGCGAATCTCACTGCACCGGTTTTAGCATTTCGCGAGGCGCTTTTGCCTAAGAAAATGAGGCAAAGTCCCGATACCGCTTGACTTTCCAGCGGATTTTTCACATTCTTTTCTTAAATTTACGGGGGGAGGAACGCGCATGTCAAGGAAGGCGCCCCGGATCCTGGCGCTTCTGGTTTCGTCGGTGTGGTTTCTGGCGGCACACGCCGGTGCGCAGCCGATCGGCGGCATCGACTACCCGTCGGACGGGCAGACCGTCACCGGGGTCGTCCGGGTGTCCGGCTTCGTCCTCGACTTCAACACCGTCGACCGCATCGAGCTCCTGGTGGACGGCATCCTCGTCAACCGGGCCGACATGAACCTGCCGCGTCCCGATGTCCTCGAGATCTTCCCGACCTACGTCAACAGCGCGACCCCGAACCCGGGTTTTCTCACGTCCTTTCTGGCCCGGGGCGTCTACAGCGACGGCCCGCACTCCGTTTCCATCCGCGTGACCGAGTCGGCCAGCCAGCAGCAGTTCATCCTCGGGACCCTCAACGTGATCGTGGACAGCTCGCTCAACCAGGCGCCCTTCGGCTACATCGACATCCCCGGCGCGGCCGGCCTGGAAGGCGCCAACGGCTCCTTCCCGGTTGCGGGCTGGGCGGTCGACGACATCGACATCGACCACATCGATTTCCTCGTCGACGGGCAGATCGTGGCGGGCGCGGTCGGCCGCGGCGAGCCTTCGTCGGCGGTCTACGGCACCACCCGCCCGGACGTCGCCGCCGCGTTCCCCGACCTCCCCCTGGCGCTGTACTCCGGCTTCTCCGCCAACATCGACACGACGCGCCTGATCAACGGGATCCACGTCCTGTCGGTCCGGGCCACCGACGACCAGGGGGCCTCCCGGGAGCTCGGGCATCGCACCGTCCAGGTCGTCAACAACGGGGCGAATCTGCCGCCCTTCGGCCGCATCGACTATCCGCTCGACAAGGCGTCCCTGTTCTGCTCGTCGATCGGCGGCGGCCTCCCCTCTCCCTGCACGCCCGAAATCTGCGGCGACATCCTGACCAACATCGTCGCGGGCTGGACGCTGGACGTCGGGTCCGCGCTCGATCGGGGCCAGGTCTCCTACGTGGAGCTGCTGCTGGACGGTGCGATCATTGCGAACACACGGACCGACTGCGTCCAGCTCGGACAGGCCCTGACCAACTGCTACGGCATCAACCGGCCCGACGTGGCGCGCAGCTACTCGGGATACGTCAACGCCGACAACGCGGGCTTCCTCTTCTCCTTCGCGCTCATTCGCGACGCCGACGATCCGACCGGCCAGATCTTCATCTTTCTGCCGACGAGCGAGTTCAACACCTTCATCCTCGGCGGCGTCACGACCCCCGGCAAGCACACGATCGCGATCCGGGTGGGCGACGAGGAAGAGACGGTCGTCCAGATCGCCGCGATGTCCGTCGACATCCTCTGCGACCAGCAGTTCGGCGACCGGCCGGCCTTCGGATACATCGACACGCCGTCGGATTACCAGTTCATCAACGGTGTGTTCGAGGTTTTCGGGTGGGCCTCGGACTTCGAGGGGGTCGCGACTGTCCAGGTGGACGTGGACGGCCAGGTCATTGGAAACGCCGTCTACGGGCTCAACCGCCCCGACGTTCGGGCGGTGGATCCGCGGGTCTTCTCGAACAGCGTCGGGTTCTCGTTCCTGCTCGACACGACCCGGCTATCCGACTCGCCCCACGACCTGGTCGTCTACGTGATCGACCGGCTCGGCAACCGGACCGAGATCGGGCGCCGGAAGTTCGTGGTCAACAACAACGTCGCCACCCACAACTGAGTCAACCCGGGGGTCTCCCCGAGAAACCGTCGCCCCGCCGCAAGGCGGGGCGTTTTGTTGTGGGTCAGGTCTTCTTTGGGGTCAGGTCTTCATTGTTCGGGATTTCAGGAAGGAGATCCCCACAGCAGGAGAGCAATAGAAATCCGAAGAATGAAGACCTGACCCCGGTGCCTAGCTCCCGGCCTTGACGGCCATCTCGCGCTTCTTCTTCGGCAGGGAGGCGATCCGGGCGGCTTCGCCAAAAAGGGTGAGGCCCTTCTGGATCTGGGGGTCTCCCGAGGCGAAAGCCTTGCGGCCGGCCTCGGGACCGAAGCGCGCATTGACGACCTCGATCTGCATGGCCAGATCGACCAGGCCGCGGTTGGGATCGGCCTCGTAAGCCTTCCCCAGCTCTACGGCCGTCGAATAGCGAGCCGACTTCTCGACGAACTGGAAGAACTCGTCGCGAATCGCGGGCGTCACGGCGAAGTCCTCGGCGACCTTCGGGTTCCTGGCGAGCCACTCGACGGCGAAATTGAAGAATGCATACCGCGCCAGCAGCTGCTGGAGGAGCTTGGAATCGCGGTCGCTCTTGACGATGACGTCGGGGGTGATCCCGCCCTGGGCGTAGACCACGCGACCGGCCTCGGTGTAGAAGACGGCGCTCTCGGAGCCGGCAGGGGGCGCCGCTTCCGGCGTCTCGGCAGCGGCGTCCGGGTCGCCGGGGTTCACATAGGCGAGGAGGTCGGTGTAATCCCTCTGGATCCACCTCCCGGACGGCGTGTAGTAGCGGGCGGTCGTCAGGGCGAGCCCGGCGCCGTAGGACAGGGTGTAGACGCTCTGGACGAGCCCCTTGCCCCACGTGCGCTGCCCGACGACGACGCCCCGGTCGTGGTCCTGGATCGCGCCGGCGACGATCTCGGAGGCCGAGGCGGAGCCCCGGTTGACCAGCACGACGAGGGGATGGTCGAAGTGCGTCGCATCGCCGCCCGGAGCGTAATACTCCTGCGCCGAGGACGCCGTGCGGCCCTTCGTGTACACGACCATCGAGCCCTTGGGCACGAAGACATCGGTGACGTCGACCGCCTGCTCGAGCACGCCGCCGGGGTTGCCGCGCAGGTCGAGCAGAAGCTTCTTCATGCCCAGCTTCTCGAGCTTCAGGATGGCCTCGTTGAGCTCCTTGCTGGAGGTGTGGGTGAAGTCGGACAGCATGATGTACCCGACGCCCGGTTGGAGCATGAAGGCGTAGCGGACCGACCGGGTCGGGATCTCCGCTCGCGTGATCGACATGCGGATGGGCTCGGCGAAGCCGACCCGGCGGATCGTGATTGCCACGGAGGTGCCCTTGGGTCCGCGGAGCTTCCGGACGACGTCCTCGGTGGACGTGTCCTCCTTGAGCTCGTCATCTTCGATGTGCGTGATGATGTCGCCGGCGCGGATGCCCATCTTGTAGGCGGGCGTGCCCTCCATCGGCGCGATCACGGTGATCTTGCCCATCCGCTTCTGGATCTGGATCCCGAGGCCGTAGAAGGAGCCGTGCTGCTTCTCCCGCATGGCCGAGAACTCATCGGGCTCGAGGAACGCGGTGTGAGGATCCAGGCGGGAGAGCATGCCGTGGATCGAGGCGTAAACGATCTTGTCAGGGGCCACCGGCTCGGGCGCCCAGTCGGACAGCGTGGTCAGGATGTCGGCGTACTCGTCGAGCGCCGGGGTGTCCTTTTCGGGGCTCGCGCTGAGCTTGCCGGCAAAGACGCCCCCCGCCAGAGTCGCTCCGGCCAGGAGCGCCAGCGCCGCGAACAATCGGGATTTCTTCAGGCTCACCGCGGTTTCCCCCTTCGCTTGCATTCTGGCACTCCGGTCGCCGAAAGTCTCGCCGGACCGGAGACAGCGGCGTAAAATCGCCCTGCGAGGGGAGACAACATGTTTGGTTCGATCGGAATGCCCGAACTGGTCCTGATTTTCGTCGTGGCGCTCCTTGTCTTCGGACCCAAGAAGTTGCCCGAGCTCGGCAAGTCGCTCGGGCGCGGGCTGGCCGAGTTCAAGAGAGCCTCGGACGATCTGAAGCGGACCATCGAGGACGAGATCGAGCAGGGCAAGCACGAGGCCGAGGCGGTCAAGAAGCAGGTCTCCGAGGCCGGAAGCACGCTCGCGGCGGCCGTGAGCCTGGAGACGCCGCGCGCCCCCGAGGCCACGGTTCCGAGAGCCGACTCGCCGATTCGCCCCTCTTGAGCGGCTTCAACCCGCGCGATCTCCTCGATGGACAGGGCGGCCGGCCCCCGGCGGCCGACGAAGACGAGCTCCCGCGGATGGGTTTCTTCCAGCACCTCGACGATCTGCGCAAGCGGCTGATCACTTCCATCGTCGCCGTTTTCGTCGGCTTCCTCGCCGCCTGGACGTGGGCGCCTCAGATTTTCGACTTCCTCGCCCGCCCGCTGCGCGATGTGCTTCCTGCCGGGCAGAACCTTGCCTACACGACCCTCACCGAGCCCTTCATGATGTATTTCCGGGTGGCTCTGCTCGCCGGGATCCTGATCTCCTCGCCCGTCATCCTCTGGCAGATCTGGCTCTTCACTTCGCCGGCCCTCTACCGCCGCGAAAAGCGCTGGGTCTGGCCTTTCGTGACGTTCGGAGCTCTCTTTTTCCTGTCGGGTTGCGCGTTCTCGTACTACGTCGCCTTCCCGCTCGTCGTGCAGTTCCTGGTCCGTGTCGGGCAACCCTTTCAGGCCGTCATCACGATCAACGAGTACCTGTCGATCGCGACGAAGCTGATCCTGGCCCTGGGCCTCTGCTTCGAGATGCCGGTCCTGATCTTCTTTCTGGCTCGGATGGGGATCGTCTCGGAGCGGTGGCTGTTCGCGAAGTTCAAGTACGCGGTCCTCGTCATTTTCATCCTTGCGGCCGTCATCACGCCCTCGGCTGACGTCGCGACACAGTGTGTCTTTGCCGTGCCCATGATTCTCCTGTACCTGCTGGGGATTCTGGCGGCGTGGCTTTTCCGGAAGAAGGAGAGCCCGGCGGCGGTCTAGGTAGCGCTAGCGGCCTCTCGAGCCGTTCCTCTTCAGGATCAGCTCGATGAGCTCACGGACCGCGCCGTGGCCACCCGGGCTCTTGAGCACCACGCTCGCTGCCCGGCGTACTGCGGGGACGGCGTCGGCCGGGCAGGCGGATAGGCCCGTCGCCTCGAACATCGGGATGTCCGGCTCGTCGTCGCCGATCGATGCCATCTCAGCCCGGTGGAGTCCGAGCTTCCGGCGTACCGTCTCCAAGCGGGCGGCCTTGTCCCGCACGCCCTGAAAGCAGTACGGGACGGCGAGCTCGCGAGCGCGCCGTGCGGTGGCGGGCGAGGTCCGGCCCGAGATCCAGCACAGGGTGATCTCGGCGGCCGCGGCCTTGCGCATCCCGTGGCCATCCTTCGTGTTGAAGACCTTCCATTCGTTTCCGCGTCCGTCCAGATAGATCTGACCGTCGGTCAGCACGCCGTCCACGTCGAGAAAGAGCGCACGGATCTTCAATCGAAGCCCGCCGAGAGCAGGTCGTGCATGTGGAGAGCGCCGGACAGGCGCCCGTCCCCGTCCACGATGAAGAGCGACGTGATGCGATTCGCGCGCATCGACTCGAGCGCGGCGGCGGCGAACTCTTCGTCGCCGATCGTCCGCGGGCCCGGCCGGCAGCAGTCGCCCGCGGTCGTTCCGAGCCCGGCCGCGTCCTTCTCGAGAAGCCGCCGGAGATCCCCGTCGGAGATGACGCCGATGAGAAGGCCTGCCGCGTCGACCACCGCCGTGACCCCCATCATCTTGCGGGACATCTCGTGGATGGCCGCGGTCATGGGGGTGTCCGCCGGCACCCGGGGCACGCGGTCGCCCGTGCGCATCAGGTCGCGGACCTTGAGGAACCGGCGCCCCAGACTTCCGCCCGGATGAAGCGCGGCGAAATCCTCCTCCTTGAAGCCTCGCCGTTCGGAGATCGAGAGCGCAAGCGCGTCCCCCATGGCGAGCATCGCGGCCGTGGAGGCGGTCGGCGCGAGATTCAAGGGGCAGGCCTCGCGGGGAATCGCGATCGAGATCGTGATCTCGCCCGCCCGGCCCGCCGACGACTCCGGAACGCCCGTCATCACGATCGTCCGGATCCGCCGCTCCCGCGCGAACTCCAGCAGCCGGACGACCTCCGGGGTCTCGCCAGAGGTGGACAGCGCGAGCACCACGTCTCCGGGCATGAGCATGCCGAGGTCGCCGTGGCTCGCCTCGCCGGCGTGCAGAAAGTAGGCGGGAGTCCCGGTGGAGGCGAGGGTGGCGGCGATCTTCTGGCCGATGAGGCCGGATTTTCCGATGCCGGTCACGCAGAGGCGCCCGGAGGTCGATTGGATCGCTTCGAGGGCTTCGAGGAAGGCCGGCCCGAGGTTGGCGACCTGGCGGCGGACGGAGTCCGCCTCGACCTCCAGGACCTTGCGGGCTGTTTCGAGGCTCACCCTCGTATCTTAACGGGCCGAGGCCGCACGCGGGAGGCGGCCGGGCTCCCCAGGCTCGTGTGGAGCGCATGCTCATCGACAGGGGTTCGAGCTCCTTGGGCAGCTGGCCGGGGGCCTCAGGGAATGGATGGAAGCCGGCTACGCGGTGAAGGCCGAGCCCCTCATCGCGATCCGTCTCCGACAGACGGCTCCGATTCCCTCGCCTCCGCGCTGATCCTCAGGAGCGATCGTAGAAGCTCGGGCACGATCTTTACGTCGAGCTGTGTCGAGCGGTCCGACAGCGCCCGATCGGGGTCGTCGTGGACCTCGAGGAAGAAGCCGTCGACGAAGCCGGTGGCGGCCGCGGCGCGCGCGAGGGCCGCCGCGTACTGCTTGAGCCCGCCGGTCTCCCTGCCTCCGCCCGGAAGCTGAAGTGAGTGGGTCACGTCGTAGATCACCGGGTAGCCGAGGGCCCGCATCATCGGGAAAGACCGCATGTCCACGACGAGGTTGTGGTACCCGAAGGAGACGCCGCGCTCGCAGAGCAGGATCTTCTCGTTGCCCGCGGCGCGGAACTTTTCGACCACGTTGGCCATGTCGTCGGGCGCCATGAACTGGCCCTTTTTCACGTTGACGGGCTTGCCGGTCCGGGCGGCGGCCAGCACCAGGTCGGTCTGGCGCGAGAGAAACGCCGGGATCTGGAGCGCGTCGAGAACGGCCGCGGCCCGGTCGGCCTGCTCCGGCTCGTGCACGTCCGAAATCACCGGCAGTCCCGTCCTGGCCTTCACGTCGGCGAGGATCTCGAGGCCCCGCTCGACCCCGGGTCCCCGGAAAGACTCGTTCGCGGAGCGATTGGCCTTGTCGTAGGACGACTTGAAGACGATCCGGGCGCCGGTCTCCTCGCCGATCCGCTTCAGTCGCCCGGCCATCGCCAGGGCGTGCTCGCGCGATTCGATGACGCAGGGGCCGGCGAAGAAAAGCGGAGGCTCCCCGGGTCCCGCGGCGTATCCGGGCGCGATCTGGACCCGGCGCACGCTCGTCAGGCGGGCTCCGCGCCAGAGGAGACCCGTTCCGCGGCGCCGGCCTCTTCCCGCGTGGCCGCGCGATGGGCGCGGGCGGCCCGGATGAAGTCCTTGAAGAGGGGATGACACGCGAAGGGCTTGGACTTCAGCTCCGGATGGAACTGGCAGCCGAGAAACCAGGGGTGGTCGTCGTGGAGCTCGATGATCTCGACGAACTTCTTGTCGGGCGACATTCCGGTGAAGGAGAGGCCGGCCTCCTTCAACCGCGGCAGAAACTCCTGGTTGACCTCGTATCGGTGGCGGTGGCGCTCGTCGATGAGGCTCTCGCCGTAGGCGCGGGCGGCGAAGGAGCCCTGGGAGAGCTCGCAGGGGTACTTTCCCAGACGCATCGTCCCGCCGAGCGCCTCGACGCCGATCAGGTCGCGCAGCTTGTAGATGACCTTGTGCTTCGCGTCCTCCTCGAACTCCGTCGAGTTGGCCCCCTCGAGGCCGGCGACGTTGCGCGCGAACTCGATGACGGCGGTCTGGAGGCCGAGGCAGATCCCGAAGAACGGGACTTTCTTTTCGCGCGCGTAGCGGATGGCGCGCATCATCCCCTCGACACCACGGCGCCCGAACCCGCCCGGCACAAGGATCGCGTCGGCCCGGAAAAGGACGTCGGGATACTGGTCCCCCTCGAGGGTCTCGGCGTCGACGTAGTGAAGCTTGACTCTGACGTTATTGGCGATGCCCCCGTGAGCGAGCGCTTCGTTGAGCGACTTGTAGGAGTCTCCGTAGTCCACGTACTTGCCGACGATCGCGACGTCCACCTCGGCGGTCGGGTTCTTGATCCGGTTCACGAGGCTTTCCCACTTGGAGAGGTCGCGGTCGTAGTGGGGCAGGGAGAGCAGATCGAGGAGGATCTCGTCGAGGCCTTCGGCCGCGAACCGGAGGGGAACCTCGTAGATCGAGGCCACGTCCTTGGCGTTGATCACGGCCTCGACCGGCACGTTGCAGAAGAGCGCGATCTTTCTCTTCACCTCGGTCGGCAGCGCCCGGTCGGTCCGGCAGAGCAGGACATCGGGCTGAATGCCGATCGAGAGCAGCTCCTTGACGGAGTGCTGCGTCGGCTTGGTCTTCAGCTCGTCGGAGGCCTTGATGTACGGCACGAGCGTCAGGTGAACGTTGATCGCGTTGCCGCGCCCGGCCTCCTGGCGGAACTGACGGATCGCCTCGAGGAAGGGCAGCGACTCGATGTCGCCGACGGTGCCGCCGATCTCGATGAGAACGACGTCGGCGTCGGTGCCGACCTTGCGGATCGACTCCTTGATCTCGTCGGTGATGTGCGGAATGACCTGCACGGTCTTCCCCAGATAGTCGCCCCGCCGCTCCCGCTCGATCACCGTCGCGTAGATCCGTCCGGCCGTGGTGTTGTTCAGCCGCGCGCCCGTCATCGAGGTGAAACGCTCGTAGTGGCCGAGGTCGAGGTCCGTCTCTGCGCCGTCGCTAGTGACGAAGACTTCGCCGTGTTGATACGGCGACATCGTGCCCGGGTCGACGTTCAGATACGGGTCGAGCTTCTGGATGGAGACGGAGACGTTGCGGCTCTTGAGGATGCGGCCGAGCGCCGCCGTGGTGATGCCCTTGCCGACGGATGAGACGACACCGCCGGTCACGAAAATGAACTTCGGCATATACTCCCGCGGGGCCGGGGGCCGCCACAACGCAAAAGCGGCACCCTCCGGAGGCGCCGCCCACCAGTATCTTAGCGGCCGTGAGTCTCATTCACAACCCTCAGGCGCATGAAGCCATGGTGTCAACGCCGATGACCACAAGCCGCGCCCGCGCCCCCCTCCGCATCGACCTGGCCGGCGGCTGGACGGACGTGCCCGCGTTCGCCGATGCCGAGGGCGGCGAGGTCGTCAACGTCACGATCGACAGGTACGTGCACGCGACGCTCAGCGAGGGCGCGATCTCGTACGAGCACGACCTCCGGATCGGCGGGCCCCCTCACGGGGGCGGGCTCGCCCTCGTGAGA
>JBKJWL010000038.1:0-32036 GCA_046716885.1 Thermoanaerobaculia bacterium
ACATCAGGTCGTTCATCAGGTCGTAGTTGCCGGCGACGGAGTCGAAGACGGCACGCACGCGCGCAGCCTTCTCGTCCCTGGGGACCTGCTGGTAGCCGAAGTCGGTCGTGGAGTCGCTCATGCGGAGTGCGGATTGTAACCTGCGGGTCAGGCTGCAGGTTTGACTGTCGGGTAGGGAATGCCCAACTCCTGCAGCCGCGCCAGGTATTGCCGCCATTTCTCATCGCGGCCGCTGCCGAGCTCGTGCAGGTACGCCCAGGTGTACAGGCCGGTGTCGTGGCCGTCGTCGAAGACGATGCGCACTGCATAGTTGCCGATCGGCTCGACGGCACGCACGCCGACTTCGTGTTTGCCCAGCTGCAACGTCTCCTGACCCGGCCCATGACCGCGAACTTCCGCGGATGGCGAGTAGACGCGGAGGTATTCGAACGGCAGCTCGAAGTTCGCGCCGTCGTCGAATGAGACTTCGAGCAGGCGGGAGCGAGTGCGGGCTTTGATGGAGGTGGGGTGCGGCATAGGAGAAGAGTCGGGCTGAAGCCCGGCCTACAGCGTTCTACAGGATGTATCGCGTGAGGTCTTCATCCTTTACCAGCTCGCCGAGGTGGTCGTCGACGTACTTCGCGTCGACGGTGATGCTCAAGCCGTTGCGATCGGCAGCTTCGAACGACAGCGCTTCGAGCAAGCGTTCGAGCACCGTGTGAAGGCGGCGCGCGCCGATGTTCTCGGTCCGCTCGTTCACCTGACATGCAACTTCGGCGATCCGGCGCACGCCGCTCTCGGCGAACTCCAGCTTCACGCCTTCTGTTTCCAGCAGCGCGCGGTACTGCGTGCATAGCGACGCATCGGGCTCGGTCAGGATGCGAATGAAATCTTCGACCTTGAGCGCGTCGAGCTCGACGCGGATCGGAAAGCGGCCCTGCAGCTCGGGGATCAGGTCCGAGGGCTTCGACATGTGGAATGCGCCGGAGGCGATGAACAGGATGTGATCGGTCTTCACCATCCCGTACTTGGTGCTCACCGTGCTGCCCTCGACCAGCGGCAGCAGGTCGCGCTGCACACCTTCGCGCGACACGTCCGCGCCGTGCGTCTCCTGGCGACGCGCGATCTTGTCGATCTCGTCGATGAACACGATGCCGTTCTGCTCGGCATTGGTGAGCGCACGCAGCTTCAGCTCTTCCTCATTGATCATCTTCGCGGCTTCTTCGTCCGTGAGCAGCTTGAACGCCTCGCTCACCTTGACCTTGCGCGTGCGGGTGCGCGTGCCACCGAGGTTGGAGAACATGCTTTGCAGCTGCTGCGTCAGGTCTTCCATACCCGCGGGCGCCATGATCTCCACGCCCATCGGCAGGGCGCGCACTTCGATCTCGATCTCGCGCTCGTCGAGCTGACCTTCGCGCAGCATCTTGCGGAATTTCTGTCGCGTCTCGGCGTCGCGCGGCGCAGGTTCCTGCTCGCTGACGAAGCCCACCGATTTCGGTCGCGGCAACAGCACGTCCAGCACGCGGTCCTCGGCTGCGTCCATCGCGCGATGCCGTACCTTCTCCATCTCTTCTTCGCGCGTCACCTTCACCGCGACGTCCATCAGGTCCTTGATGATGGAGTCGACCTCGCGCCCGACGTAGCCGACTTCGGTGAACTTCGTCGCTTCCACCTTGACGAACGGCGCCCGCGCGAGCCGCGCGAGCCGCCGTGCGATCTCGGTCATGCCGACGCCGGTCGGGCCGATCATGAGGATGTTCTTCGGAAGGATCTCGCGGGACATCTCGGCCGAGAGCCGCTGGCGCCGCCAGCGGTTCCGGAGGGCGATGGCCACGGCCTTCTTGGCGCGGTTCTGGCCGATGACGTACTTGTCGAGCTCGGCGACGATCTCCCGCGGAGTGCGAGCGGCCGCGGGCGGCGCCTCCGCCTCGGTCTCCCCGGGCATCATGAAGACCATCTCAGACCTCTTCGATCGTGATGTGGTCGTTGGTGTAAATGTCGATCTGGGAGGCGAGCAGAAGCGCCTCCGTGGCGATGTCCCGCGCCGACATGTCGGGCCGGTGCTTGAGCAGCGCGCGCGCCGCGGCGAGGGCGTAGGGGCCTCCGGAGCCAATCGCGAGGACGCCCTCCTCGGGTGAGATGAGGTCGCCGGTTCCCGAGATCAGCAGCGCGCTCGTCTTGTCGGCGACGATCAAGAGCGCCTCGAGCTGGCGCAGCATCTTGTCGGTGCGCCAGTCCTTGGCGAGCTCGATCGCGGAGCGCTCGAGGTTGCCGCGGTGCTCCTCGAGCTTCATCTCGAAGCGGGAGAAGAGCGCGAAGGCGTCGGCCGAGGAGCCGGCGAAGCCCGCGAGAACCTCCCCGCCCCTCAAGCGCCGGATCTTGGCGGCGGTCTTCTTCATGACGGTGGTGCCGAGGGTGACCTGGCCGTCCGAGGCCATGGCGAGCTTTCCCCCGTGCCGCACGCACAGGACCGTCGTGGAGTGCCATTTCTCCATCGGGAAGGAGGATACCGCAGAGTCAACGGCTCGAAAGGGCCTTCACCGCCGCTTCGACGATCGCGTCCTCCTGTTCCTCGCCGGCCGGCCTGCGGTCGGCGACGGCCACGTCCGGCTCGACGCCCCGGCCCTCGTAGATCTTCCCGTCGAGGCCTTCGATTGCGCGCGCCGAGTACCAGAGCATGGACCCGTCGGAAAGGCGCTCGGCCGTCGCGCCGCCGCTCATCATTCCGGCGGTCGCTTCGCCCACGACCGGTCCGATCTTATGCGCCTGGAACTTCAACGCCAGCGCCTCGCCGGCCGACGCGGTGCCCGAGTTGGTCAGCAGCGCGACCGGAAGCGGTTCGTACTCGGGAGGGTAGAGCCGCTTTCCTTGCCGGGATATCAGGGAGTAGTCTGCCGCGCTCCAGCGCCCGCGCAGAAAGGTCGGCAGGATGTTGGGCTCGTATCCGCCGCTGTTGCCTCGCACGTCGAGGAGGAGCCCCTCGATCTCTTCCCAACCCGCCAGCGCGGGGCGCGCGCGCGCGACCTCGGCGCGGTCGGAGAGCATGTCCACGACCGCCAGCGCCGTCTCGGCGCTCATGCCCCAGAGATGGGCGTAGCCATAGCTCTTCCCGCCGCGGCGAATCACGCGCGCGCTCTTCCAGACGAGCGCTTCGCCGGGCTCCTCGGGCAGCCGGACGAGCCTTTCGGTTCGCGGCTTGCCCCCCGGGCTCTGCCAGCTCACCTCGGCAGAGGTTCCCGGAAATCCCTCGAACACGAAGAAGAGGTCGCGAAAGCTGACGCGGTCCCGCCCGTATGCCTTCCCGTCCACGGAGAGAACGCGGTCGCCGATATGGATGCCCGCGCGCTCGGCGGAGCCGCCGGGAATTACGCCCTTGACCGCGTAGCCGTCTCCGTCTCGCCCGATTCGAAGGCCCGGGGTCGCCCAGTTGCGCTCGGGCAGCTTTCCCGGCGGCACGCGAAACGTGTGCGAGTCCTCGAGCGCCGCCAGCAGTCGATCGTAGGTCGCGTTTTGCCCCGCCGGCGAGGGGTCGCGGACGAGGTCCGCGGCGGCCTTCGCGACAGCGGCGCCCCAATCCACGCCCTTCAGTTTTGCGTCGTAGAACTTTTCGCGGATGGTGCGGTCGATTTCGGCGAGCACGGGAGGCACCGCCGGCGGCGCCTGTTGAGCGGAGGCGCAGGCGGCCACCCAACCACAGACCACGAGCCACGAGCCGCGAGCCATCTGTCTACGCTTTCGGATGCGCATTCCGGTACACCTCCCGCAGCCGCGCGGCGTCGAGGTGCGTGTACTTCTGGGTGGTCGAGAGCGACGCGTGGCCGAGGAGTTCCTGGATCGCCCGCAGGTCCGCCCCGGCCTGCAGCAGGTGGGTGGCGAAGGTGTGCCGCAGGGCGTGGGGGGAGATCTCCGCGGGCAGGCCCGCGGCGCGCAGGCGGCGCTTGAGCAACCGCGCCATCGAACGGGGCGTGAGCCTCCCGCCGCGCGCGTTGACAAAGAGAGGCCCGCCCCCCTCGCGGTCTTTCTCGCCGGCCTGATGCCGCAAGGCCGCGCGGGAGGGCAGATACCCATGGAGCGCGTCCTCTGCCGGCTCGCCGAAGGGCACGATGCGCTCGCGGCTGCCCTTGCCCGTGACCCGGACGAGGCGCGCGGAAAAGTCGACGTCCTCGAGATCCAGCCCCGCCGCCTCCGAGACACGCAGGCCCGTCGCGTAGAGGAGCTCGAAGAGCGCCCGCTCACGCTCCGGAACGAGGCCTTCCTCGTCGGCCGCCAGGAGGCGCTCGGTGTCCGGCAGTGTCATCGCGCGCGGCAGCGTCTTCGGCAGACGAGGGGTCGGGAGGCCGGTGGCCGGGCTCTTCGCGAGGAGTCCCTCGCGACAGGCCCACCGGAAGAAGGAGCGCAGCGTCGAGAGGTGCCGCGCGAGCGACCGGTTCGCGAGCCGCCCGCGGTGCAGGTGCGCCAGGTAGGAACGCACGGCGAGCGTGTCGACTTTCGAAAGCGGCGTCCTGCCCGCGGGGGTCTCGCCGAAATCCTTCTCCCAGAAGCCGGCGAAGCGGTCGAGGTCGGTCCGATACGCCAGGACCGTCCGCGGCGAGAACCGCCTCTCGTCCGCCAGGAAGCTCTCGAAGCCGTCGATGGCCCGGGACAGCGAGATCACACGCCTAGTATGGGGTCAGGCACTGCTTTTTTGCCTTTTGTGCGTCTTCGGCGGTATCTGCGTTCAAAAATGCAGTGCCAGACCCCGCTAAGATCTTGAGCCATGGAGCTGCGGCCGTTTCGCTCGATCCGCTTCTCGCAGCGCGTGATCCGTGAGCGCGGGCTTTCGGCGGTCTTCGCGCCGCCCTACGATCAGATTTCGCCCGCGCGCCAGGACACCCTCTATGCCCAGGCGCCAGAGAACATCGTCCGCGTCACGCACCCCCGAAAAGACGAAGGCGATCCCTACGCGGCCGCGGCGCAGACGTTGCAGGGCTGGCTCGCGGACGGAACGCTCGAGAAGGAGCGTCGGCCCGGGCTCTGGATCTACCGGCAGACCTTTTCCGAGGATGGGCAGACGTTCGTCCGCGACGCGCTCGTGGGCCTCGTCCGGCTGACCGAATATGAGAACGGGGACATCCGCCCCCACGAGCGCACCCTGGCCAAGCCCAAGGCGGACCGGCTCGCGCTCCTCTCGACGACGAAGGCGGACCTCGAGCTGGTGTTCCTGATGACCCGCGCCCCGCTCTCGGCGGCGATCTCGACCCGGCGGCGGCCGCAGCTCTCGGCCACCGACTCGGACGGCGTGCGGCACGACGCCTTCCGCATCGACGACTACGCCGAGCACGTCGAGCTCCAGGGCATCGTCAAGAACGCGGAGGCGATCATCGCCGACGGCCATCACCGCTACGAGACGGCCCTCGCCTTCGCGAAGGATCCGGCGGCCGAGAAGATGCCGGGCGCCAGATACAAGCTGTGCGCCCTCGTCGACGTGTCCTCGCCGGGGCTCCTCGTGCGGCCGATTCACCGGCTCCTCCGGGACATGAAGGACTTCCGGCCCCTGCGCACGCTCCATGCCGCCCGCGACTACTTCGAGCTCTCGGAGTTCGGCTCGGCGCTGGAGGCCCTCGCCGCGCTCCAATCCCACGCGCGCCGCTTTCCGGCCTTCGTCCTGGTGGCCCGCGAGATCAAGCCCACGCTCCTGACGCTCCTCGAGACCCCCGCGCCCCTCCCCTGGCCCGAAGGCCGCTCGGAGGCCTGGCGCGGCCTCGACGTCGCGGCCCTCGAGGTCGCGCTCTTCCGCGCCCTTCTCGGAATCGACACGGAGACGATCGCGCGCGGGGAGCTCGTCTCCTTCACCTCCGACGCCGCGGAGGCGATCGCGGCCGTCGAGAAGGGCGAGGCTCAGGCCGCCGTGCTGATGCGGCCGACGACCATATCCGATGTCGAAGCGGTCGTCGGCGCCGGCGATCGCCTGCCCCAGAAGTCCACGCACTTCTTCCCGAAAATGTACTCGGGCCTCTTCGGCGTCGCGCTCGAGGACGCGGTGTACTAAAGGCGCCGCTACCGCGGATGAGCGTCGAAACGATCGTCGCCGAGGCGCAGTCGCAGCTCGCCGCCGGCAAGCGCGAGGAGGCGATCGCGGCCTGCCTCAGGGCACTCGCGATCGAGCCCGACTGCCTTCCGGCCCACGTCTGCATGGCGCGGGCGACGCTGCCCGGAGACGACTACCTCGCCCACCTCCGCCGCTTTCACGAGACCCTTCGCCCGCGCACGTACGTCGAGATCGGCGTCGACGCCGGGCGCACGTTGTCGCTGGCGCGCCCGCCCACGCGCGCGATCGGCGTGGATCCGGCGGCGCGCGAGGGCGCCGCGGCCTTCGCGGCCGAGACGCGGCTTTTCCCGACGGAGAGCGACGCCTTCTTCGCCCGCGACGCGGAGGCGGCGCTCGGCGGCGCACCGATCGACCTCGCCTTCATCGATGGGCTCCACGTCTTCGAGCAGGCCCTGCGCGACTTCATCCACGTCGAGCGCCGCGCGGCACGGGACTCGGTGGTCCTCTTTCACGACTGTCTGCCGCTCGACCGGGCGACCGCGAGTCGAACGCGCGCGACCGGCTTTTGGACCGGCGACGTGTGGAAGATCGTTCCGGCGCTTGCGGAGCACCGGCCGGACCTGACGCTCTTCGTCATCCCGACGTACCCCACGGGTCTCGGCGTCGTCACGCATCTGGACTCCTCCTCGACGGAGCTCGAGGACCGGTTCGACGCGATCGTCGCGGAGTTTTCCCCGCGGGAATGGAGCGACGGGTGGGAGGACCCGGCTCTGCCGGTCGTCGCGAACGACTGGACCGCCGTACTCCGGCGGCTCGGGCGCTGAGGGCTACTTCGCCGCGAAGCCGCGCACGTCGTGCTTGACCAGGCTCTCGATCTGCTCCCGGGTCAGCTTCTTGCCGAAGGGCGGCATGTCGTCCTTGCCCTCGGTCACGGCCTCGAGGAGCTCCTCGTCCTTCTCGCCCGCCTGCCACTCGGCGTCGGTGAAGTCCCGTGCCGAAAGCTGCTTGCCCTTCGGCGTTTGCCCCTTGCCGTCTTCGCCGTGACACTTGGCGCAGTACTCCTTGAAGAGCTCCGAGGGATGCGGCTCGGTGGCATACAGCGTCAAACCGAGGCCGCCGATCGCACCGAACACGAGGCCGCCGAGAAGTCGCGTCGTCTTCATCCTTTCCTCGCTTTCTGAAGGTCCTGGAGCACCGCTTCGGGCTCCCACTGCTCGCCGAAGTAGATCGTCTCGAGTTTTCCGTCGGGGCCGACCACCGCGACGGCCTGGGAATGCACGATCTGCCCGCGGTCCGGATAATAAAGAACGCCGAAGGTCTCGGCCACGCGGGCGACAGCGGCCGGATCGCCCGTTAGAAACTTCCAGCGGGAGGGATCCGCTCCGATCTTCGTCGCGAATTCCTTCAAGACGGGTACCGTGTCGTTCTCCGGATCGACGGTCACGGCGAGAAGGCGGCCGCCCTTTTTTCCCGCGAGGCCCGCGTTGATCTTCGCGAACTTGGTCATCGTCATCGGGCAGGCGGTCGCGATGGGGCACCGCGTGTAGACGAACGTGACCGCAACGGGCTCCCCGCGGAACTGCGAGAGGCGCACGGCCCGACCCGTCTGGTCGGTGAGCGTGAAATCCGGAACTGCGTCGCCGACGGCGACGCCCTTGTTGGGCTCGGGCCGGATCGCGGCGCCGGGAGCGGGCGACGGCGTCGGGACGAAGCCCTTCGTGAGGATCTCCTCGAGGAAGTAGACGCCGTTGTCGACGACGAGTGTGGCCTCGATCCGGTCTCCGGGCCGAAGGAGCCCGACGACCTTCGGGTCGTCCCGCACCGGAAACGGCATGGTCATCGCGGCCATGTAGCCTCGGATCTCCTCGTGCCGCACGACGATCTCCGGCTTAGAGGCGACGACGGCCACGACGACGCCCTTCAGCGGGTAACGCTTCGCGGAGGAGCTCGCCGAGGCACCCGGCGTCAGGGCGGGCCGCTCGGGAGCGCCGGCGGGAATCTCGCGCTTTGCGCGGCACGCCGGCCCCGCGGCAAGCACGAGCAGCGTCAGCATCAGCAGAACGAGACCCTTCCTCACGGTACCTTTCCTACCGGATCCACGCCCGGTATTTCAAAGGTTAACGAAGCCCAAAGACTCTGCCAGTCGGCTTGCGCCGCGTCGCTCGCCGGGACCATGTGAACCGCCTTGACCAGCCACCGGCCGGCCTTCGGCAGACAAAGGCGGACGCGACCCTTCCGGTCCGTGCGCTGCGAGAGCTTCGCGTCGGGCGCGTCGTAGGGCAGCGCGACGACGAGCGCGCCCGAAAGTGGCTTCTGTTCGTACAGGACGCGGATCGGGAGCTCCTCTCTGGCCCGGAGGGCGTAGGGGTTCTTCTCGGGGAGAAGCTCCAGCGTGAGGCCAAGGTTCCGGTCGTATCCGGCCGCGCCGACGCCGCTCGAGAGAAGGGCCTTGGCAGAGCGCGAGAAGACCTCCCGCGACGGCTTCCCGCTCTCGCCGCGCCGGGCGCGCACCTCGATGATGCGCTCCAGTCCCTCCTCCCTCAGGTAGTCCTCGAACTTGTCGGCCTCCTGGGAGACGAACGAGTTGCGGCTCCGGTAGCCGATCACCGCGACTCCCGGCGCGCCGATGCGCACGTGGCCCGCCGGATCGTCGCCCGACCGGCCCTCGACGGGCGTCTCGCCCGCCTCCGTGACGAGGACGAACTTCACGATGATCGCGGGGTTGCGCGGCACGGGGTCTCCGCGGAAGTTCTGCCCGACGAGGAGTCGCGCGGCGACGGTCGATCCGACGGCAGGCCGGAAGCTCGACGGCTCGATCCAAAAGTCGTGGCCATAGAGAGGCGCGGCCGCGGCGAGCGCCAGGAGCGCCAGCGCTCGCTTCAAGGACCACCCGACACGTACTCGGCCAGCTTCGCCAGATCGATGTTGCCCCCCGACAGCACGACACCGACGCGTTTGCCGGAAAAGTCCGCCTTCTTGTGGCGCACGGCGGCGGCCCCCGCGACTCCCGAGGGCTCGACCAAGACCTTCATACGCTCCAGCATCCACGTCAGCGTCTCGATGAGCTCCGCGTCGGAGACGAGCAGGATCTCTTTCACGTACGCCTGCACGATCGGAAACGTCAGCTCGCCGGGAGAGGCGACGCGCAGGCCGTCGGCGATCGTGGGGTTCTCCGTCACCTCGACACGCTTTCCGGCCTCGAGCGAGCGCTTCGTGTCGTCCGCCGTCTCCGGCTCGACGCCGTAGATCCCGATTTCCGGCCGCAAGTGGCGGGCCGCCGCCGCCCAGCCGGCCATCAGGCCGCCGCCCGAAACGCACGCCACTACGGCGTCCAGGTCGGGCACGTCCTCGATGAGCTCAACCGCGCTCGTGGCCTGGCCCGCCATGACGAGGTAGTCGTCGAAGGGAGGCACGAGGATGGCGCCGCGCTCGCGGCAGAGCTCCTCGGCCAGGTCGACCCGGCTCTGCGTCGCGCGGTCGTAGAGCACCACCTCGGCGCCGTATCCGCGGGTCGCGTCGATCTTGGCCTGCGGCGCGTCGGTCGGCATGACGACCGTGGCGCGGATGCCGAGGAGGCGCGAGACTAAAGCCACGGCCTGCGCGTGATTGCCCGAGGAAAACGCGACCACGGCGGTGACCTTCTGGCGCTCCGTCTCCGCCTTGATCTTGTTGTACGCACCGCGGAACTTGAAGGCGCCGCCGCGCTGGAGGTTCTCGGCCTTGAAGAAGACCGTGGCGCCGGACTGCTCGTCGAACTGCCGCGAGTGAAGCACGGGCGTGCGGTGGGCGACTCCCGCCAGACGGACCTTCGCCTTCTCGATCTCCTCCCAGGTCAGCATGGGGCTCCGGCGGCCTCCACCGGACGCGGCAGGATGCCGGCTCTCCAGTCGCCGATCGCCGCCAGAGCCCGGTCCACCATCTGCTGGCGCCGAATCTGCTTGTCGCGCACGGGCGAGTGCGAGCTGTCCTCGATCAGGCCGAAGGTCACGTTCATCGGCTCGAACTTCTCCTTGGCCGGGCGCTCCGAGCAGTGCCGCGCGAGCGACCCGATCGCCGTCGAATACGGGACCGGAACCGGATCGCGACCCTCGAGAAGCTGCGCCAGCGTGAGCCCCACGGAAAGCCCCGTCGCCGCGCTCTCGACGTAGCCCTCGACTCCCGTGATCTGTCCCGCGAAGAAGATCCGCGGCTCGCGCCGCATCCGCCAGAACCGGTCCAGGTGCGCCGGCGCGTGGATGTACGTGTTGCGGTGGAGCATCCCGTAGCGCACGAAGGCGGCGTTCTCGAGGCCGGGGACCATGCGGAAGACCCGCTGCTGCTCGGGAATCTTGAGCTTTGTCTGGAAGCCGACGAGGTTGTAGTGCTCCCTGGCCAGGTCGTCCTGCCGCAGCTGCACGACGGCCCACGGGATCCTGCCCGTGCGCGGGTCGGGGAGGCCCATCGGCTTCATCGGCCCGTGACGGAGCGTCTCGCGGCCCCGCTCGGCCATGACCTCGATCGGAAGGCAGCCCTCGAAGTAGATCCCCTTCTCGAAGTCCTTGACCGGCACCGTTTCCCCCGAGAGCAGAGCGTCGAGAAAACTCTCGTACTGCTCCCGCGAAAGCGGGCAGTTCCAGTAGTCCGCGCCTTCTCCCTTGCCGTAGCGCGAGAGGGCGTACATCTTGGAGAGGTCGAGCGAGGAGGCTTCGACGATCGGCGCCATCGAGTCGTAGAAGTAAAGGTCCTCGGTGCCGAGGAGCTCCCCGATCGCGCCGTCGAGCGCTGGGGAGGTCAGGGGGCCGGTCGCGAGCACGACGAAGCCCTCCCGCGGGATCTCCCGGACCTCCTCGCGCACGAGCGTGATCTCGGGGCGCGAGGCGATCGCCTCGGTCACGAGGTTCGCGAAGACGCCGCGGTCCATGGCCAGGGCGTCTCCCGCCGGCACCGCCGCCGCGCGCGCCGAGCGGATGACGAGCGAGTCGAGGGCCTCCATCTCGCGCTTCAAGAGCCCGACGGCGTTCCGGGGGTTGTCCGACCGGAAGGAGTTGGAGCACACCAGCTCCGCGCAGCGATCCGTCTGGTGCGCGGAGGTTGCGACCTTCGGCCGCATCTCGTAGAGACGCACGCGGTGGCCCCGCAGAGCCAGCTGCCAGGCGCACTCCGAGCCGGCGAGGCCCGCGCCGACGATCGAAACCTGTTCCTTCACGGAGGCGATTCTATGGGGAGCGGGAATGCGCCTTACCAGCCTCCCCCGCCTCCGCCGCCCGAGCTTCCTCCGCCGCCCCCGCCGCCTCCGCCGCTCGACGAGGAGGGCGACGAGACGCCAGCCGCGAGGGCGCCCGCCGCCACGGCCCAGGTGCCCGAAGCGCCCGCGCCGCCGAAGGCCCCGCCCCCGCCGCTCCAGGAGCCCGAGCCCGAGGAAGAGGAAGACGAAGAGGACGACGAGCCGGACCACGGGCGCGAGCCAGCGCCCGCGGCGGCACCGCCGTGCGCGCGGAACCAGCGGTCCGCGTCGCCTGTCAGCCCGAAGGCCACGACGTACGGGAACCACTCGTCCTTGAGAAGCGGCGCGCTCCGCGAGAGCTCGTGCGCGAAAAACGCCCGGGCCGAGGCGAGGCTCTTGCGGCGGGCGATTCTCTTCGGGCCGTTGCGGCTCTTCGCGAGGTTGAAGACGAGATTGACGATAGAGAGCCGCACCAGAAGCACGCCCGCGAGCAGCAGCAAACTCGACCGCACGCCGTCGCGCGCGGCCGTCCAGGCGAGGTAGAGGAGCAGCGCGGGAACCCACAGAAAGACCGGCGAGAGGGCGTCCACCCGGTCGACGCGCTTCTGAAAAATGGCCGCGCAGACCGCCCCGAAGATGAGGAGCACCCCGTGCACGATGCCAACGCCGATCACGGTTCCGCCGTCCTCGCCGCCGCGGAATACCGCGAGCACGAGCGCCGCCGCCCCGGAAAGAAAGAGAGCGACCGTGGGCCAGCGAGACGGCGGCTGCGACTTGTCCTGGAAGTCCGGCTGCTTCTTGAGCTGGGCCTCGAGGCCCGGCTTGATCTTCGAAACTGGGTCGAACCCCGTTGACTTGTAGTGCTTCCGGATCGCATCGGTGTCGGTCTCCTTGCGGCCGCCGAAGAAGAAGCCCTTGAGGAGATCCTCGTCGTAGCCCTGCAGCCGCTCGAGCGGTACCAGAAGGCGCATCGAGAGCTTCTTGCCGTCGACGTCGGTCGAGACCTTCTTTTCGGCGGCGAGGCGCGCCAGCACCGCCGCGACCTCGGGAGGGCCGATCTTCTCGTCCCAGAGGGCGCCGGCCTCTTCCGGCGAAAGCGGGAAGAGGTTGGCGGCGAGCCAGGCTTCGTCGACCGCCTCGGGCTTCGTCAACGGGGCGAAACGGCCGAGCGCGGACTCGCGGGAGCGGAATCGGAAGTAGAGCAGGACGATCGCCGCGGCAAGGATTCCGACCACGGCCCAGCGCACAGTCGGACTCGCCACGGTGCGGCCTGCCGCCGGCTGCCCGGCTCCCGTGTGCTCGAGGGCAAGCTTCACGACGGCGGACTCCCCCGGCCGAAGGGCGGAAAGCGAAAGTCCTGAGAACGCCCGCTCCGGCTTCCAGACCGGATCGAGCTCGAGCGCCAGCGTGAACTTCTCGATCGAGCCGGCGCGGTCGGGGAACGTAAAGTCGTGGTCGAGCAGGTACCCGTCGCCCTGCCTCACGAGGATTCCGTGCAATGTGTAGGCGATCTCGTAGAGGATCTCGGTGCCGTCGAAGGGCGGGTCGGACGGAAGCCGGCTGCGCCAGCGGAGAGTGCGCTCGGCGGGCCAGGCGAACTGGTCCACCGCGGACAGGTCCCCCGCCGAAAGCTCCCTGGCCGTCCCGTCGAGCTCGATCCGCCGGATCGACTCGAACCCCAGCGTCTGTCCCGGAAAGATCCGGAACACGCGCTCTCCCCCGTTCCAGTCGCCGGTGAACACCATCGCCTGACGCTCGACGACGTGGAGAGCCCCCTCGGCGTCGAGGCGCGCCTTGACGTCGACGGAGCTCCAGTGCAGCTCCTTCGCCGGAGCGACGGCGGCGGCGGTAAGGAGGAAGAACCAGAGAGCCGCAAGGCGGAACCGTTGAGTCATGAGAAGCATTCTAAGAGGAGGGGCAAATCCCAGCCTCGAGGAATCTGTGCAGAACGAGATACAGCCTAACGGCCCTCGCTGACTGGCCCCCGCCGCGCCAGCGGAACGACGAACCGGATCGAGGTCAGCCGCGGCGAGAAGGCTGCGATCTTGTTGTCGACGAGGCCCGCGGCGAGCCCGGCCTTCTGCACGTCGATCCAGAGGAAGGGGAAGCGCAGCTCCTCGACGAACGGTTTCTTGGGGAAGACGATCCAGAGAGATCCCGAGGGCGTGAGCCGCTTCTCGAGGTCGCGCAAAAAGGCCGACAGCGACCCCTCCGCCGGGACTTCGGCCATGAGCCAGGGATGGCGGCCGGCGGGGAACTTCTCCACGCGCTCGACGAGGGGACCGAAGATCTTCCGCATCGTCCGGGTGAACTCCGTGGATCTTCCGGCGGCATAGGCCTGCGCCTGCGCGGGCAGCGAAAACTTCTCCCACGGGGCCTTCAGTATCCGGTCCTCCTTCCGTCCCGATCTCGCGGCGGAAGCATAATCAATCTGAAACTGGGGGACCTGACCGCATGGCGTTCGAGTCCGATCTCTACCCGGACGAGTATTTCGAGAAGCTCCACAGGGTGACGCCGTTCGCCGCCCCGCAGCGCAAGTGGCGGGAACGCGACCGCGACATCCTGCGGCTGGCGGCGCCCGCGCCGGAGAAGGTCGTCCTCGACCTCGGGTCGGCCCGCGGGGACGTCTGCTTCCTGCTGGCGCCGCTGGTCAAGGAAGCGGTCGGCATCGACGCGTCGCCGAAGGCGGTCGCGCTGGCCGAGGCCGAACGTGGGAGCCGGGGCTTGCTCAACGTGCGCTTCGTGACCGGAGACGTCGCCGAACTCTCCGGGATCCCCGACGCGTCGATCGACGTGGCGGGGGCGTTCGATCTCCTCGAGCACGTGGACGACGCGACGGTGCGCCAGATGCTGCGGGCGCTCGTCCGGGTCCTCAAGCCCGGCGGCGTTTTCGTCGCCTACACGCCCAACCGCGAGCATTACGTCGAGCGGCTGAAGGCGCACGACTTCCTCCTCAAGCAGTTCCCCGAGCACATCGCCGTGCGGCGGCCCCGGGAGATCGTCCGGCTGCTCGAACAGGAAGGCTGGCGCGCCCGCGCGGTCACCTATTCGACGGCTCCCTTTCCGGTCGTCCGCTTCCTCGAGAGGCTCCTCTGGCGGGTCCCTGGGGTCGGGCGCCTCTTCCGCTACCGCATCCTCCTCGAGGCCGTGCCGGCGGCGGGATAAACTGAGCGGTTCATGCGCGCCAGCGTCATAATTCCATGTCGCAACGCTGAGGCTACCGTGCGCGACGCGGTCGCGTCCGCGCTGGCGCAGACGGAGCCTCCGGCCGAGGTGGTCGTGGTGGACGACGCCTCGACGGACGGCTCGGCCGAGGCGGCGCGGGAAGCCGGCGCCCGCGTGATCCGCAACGCGTCGCAGCGCAACGCCGGGGGCGCGCGCAACGCCGGCCTCGACGCGACGGAGGGCGACCTCGTCGCTTTCCTGGACGCCGACGCGGTCGCTCCTTCCGATTGGCTCGCGCGGGCCCGCCGCGCCTTCGAGTCCGACGGGCAGATCGTCGGGGTCGGCGGCCGCATCGTCAACGGCCGGCCCGGCCGCTACGGCGAGCTCGACTACTACCTGAATCACTCCGAGTGGATCGCTGCGGGCGGGCCCTCCGAGAAACGCACCATCCCCACGATGGCGATCGTCTACCGCCGCGCGGCGATCGGCCCCGTGCGCTTCCCGGAGTCGAACACGGGCGAGGACACCGCCTTCGCGCTCGCGGTGCTCGCCCGGGGCGGAAAGCTCTGGTACGACCCCGGCATCGTCGTCACCCACCGCCATCAGCGCCTCGACTGGGCCTCGTTCTGGGAAAAGCAGGTCGCCTGCGGGAGGACGATCTACGAGACGCGCGCGAAGCTCGACCGGCCGGGCAAGGCGCTGGTGCGATTCCCGCCGCTGCTATTTCTCTTCCCGCACCTCTGGATGACGGCCGGCCGGATGATTCGCGCCGGCCACGGAGGCCGTGCCGTGGCGCTCTTCCCCTGGCTCCTCGCAGGCGAGGTCGCCCGGATCCAGGGGTTCTTCCGCGCGCGCCGCGTGCACCTGCGGGCGGCGCAGGCCGAAGCCCTTTCCGCATGACCGCGCGCAGGCTCGCCCAGGGGCTCGCTCTCGCGCGCGACTGGATCGCGCCCGGAGAGTCGATCGCCCAGTGGACGCACTTTGTGACGTCGGTCTGCAACGCGCGCTGCGCGCACTGCTTCTACCCGATCAACGCCGGGAAAAACGAGCTGACGCTCGAGGAGATCGACCGCTTCGCGCAGACTCTGCCGCCGATCCGGCTGTTGCTCATCTCGGGAGGCGAGCCCTTCCTGCGGCGCGATCTGCCGGAGCTGATCCGCGTTTACTTCGAGCGCTGCGGCTTCTTCTCCGCCTCAATCCCCACCAACGGATTTTCCCCTGAAGAGATCGCGCGGGGCGCAGAGAAGATCTGCAACTACTCGCCCGACCTTTCGCTCGGGGTCACCGTCTCGATCGACGGCTTCCGCGACTTCCACGACCGCGTGCGCGCCGTGCCGGGCCTCTACGACCGCGCTCTCTCGACCCTCGAGGCCCTCCTCGACCTCTCGCGCCGGACGCCGAACCTGACGGCCGGCGTCACGACGGTGTTCATGCGCGACAACCAGAAAGAAGTCGAGGAGTTCTGCGAGTTCATCTATGAAAAGTACCGCCCGAACCACCACTCCCTCGGCTTCGTGCGCGGCGACCCGTTCGACCCGCGCGTCAAGGAAGACCTGGACGTGGACCTCTACGAGCGCCTCTCGAGAACGATCGACTCGCGCTATCCTCCCGGCGAGGCGCGAAGCGGCTGGAAGGGCGCCCGGACGCGTGTCCGCCGCGAGGTCAACCGGCGGCGCTTCGAGTACATCGCGCGCCAGGCGAAGGGCGGCGGGTTCGAGGGCTTCTGCCTGGCGGGCGAACGGGAATACGTGCTGACGGAAGACGGCAACATCCACGGTTGCGAGCTGATCGCGACGGTCCTCGGCAACGTCCGGGAATCCGGCTATGACTGGCCCATGATCCGGGACGGCGAGGCCGCGCGCCGGTTTGTCGCCGACAAGCGCGAGCGCCTCTGCCGCTGCACGCACGAGTGCAACACCCGCACGATGATCCTCTTCGACCGGAAGAACGCCCTTCCCGTGCTCGCGGCGATGGCGGGCCTCGAGCAAAGGCGCCCCTCGTGAGCAAGGGGAAGGGCGGGCTGCGCCTGAAGTCGCTCAAGTACATGCTGGAGCTGACTTCCCGCTGCAACCTGCGCTGCGGGATGTGCCCGATGGACGTGCTCACGCGCCCCTTCGAGGACGCACCCTGGGACATGGTCGAGGACGTCGCCCGCCAGATGCGGGAGCTCGAGCTCCCGATGAAGTACCTCCACGAGATGGGCGAGCCGTTCCTCTACAAACGTCTGCCGGAGGCGATCGACCTCTTTCCGGGTGTCTGCGTCTCGACCAATGGGACGCTCTTGAACGAGCAGTGGGCCAGGGACATCCTCGCGACCTCGCTGTCGAAGCTCCGCATCTGCATCGACACCTTGAAGCCCGAGGTCTACCCCATCGTCCGCAAGGGCGGGAAGTTCGACGTCGTTGTCGAGAACATCCGGCGGTTCCTCGAGATGTCGAAAGGGAAGAAGATCGTCGTCGAGATCCAGCGCATGATCACGACACAGACGCATGACGAGAGTGTCAAGAGCTTCCGCGAGTTCTTCCACCTCGACCGGTACCCGCAGGCCGTCGTCATCCAGAAAACCTGCGAGGGCCTCGACACCTCGGAGGTCACCGAGCTCCACCAGGCCTACTACGGCTGCTTCCAGGGGACGCCGTACCAGTGGTTCGTCATCCTCTGCAACGGCGACGTCACGCACTGCTGCTACGACTACGACGGCACGCAGAAGCTCGGCAACGTTCGCGAGAAGTCGATCCGGGAGATCGCGAACTCGCCGTTTCTCGAGACGATCGAGGCGGGCTTCCGCGCCGGCGACTTCTCGCAGCTCCCCCGCTGCGCCGAGTGCTTCAAGAACCCGGCCGCCAGGCCGCCGCTGACCGACCGCCTCTGGCGCTACGCGCAGCTCTTCCCGTGGAAGGACCCGTTCCGAAGGTTCCTGAATGCGCCGGGGGGAGAGAACTGACTGGGGTCAGGTCTGGCCTTTCGCCATTTCGAGCCGCTGTCGGGACTTCTTCGCGAACGAGCAATTACTCAGGTCAATGGCGAAAGGCCAGACCTGACCCCTACTTGGCCGCTTTGCGCCGCGGCGCTTTCCGCTTTGCGCTGTTGGCCGCCGCGACTACCGGGGCGGGCGCCTCCGGAGGGGCCTCGGGGGTGAATTCGAAGATCGGCGGCAGCTCGCCCGCTGGCTTCTCGAAGCCGCAGCCGGCCTTGTCGCACGCGAGGACCTTCTCGCTTTTCCGCTCGCGGAAGAGCAGGTACGGGTTGCCGCACTTCGGGCACGGCTCCGGAATCGGGCGCACCGAGACCGAAAAGTCGCAGTTGGGGTAGTTGACACAGCCGTAGAACGGCCGGAAGCGGCCGCGCCGCTCGGCGATGATGCCGCCGTCCTTGGGGCAGCGCACGCCCGTGTCCTTGATCGGCTTGGGCGGCTTGTACTTGCAAGCCGGATAGTTCGAGCAGGACACGTAGGCCCCGTAGCGGCCGTGCCGGCGAACGAGCGCGCTGCCGCAGCGCGGGCACATCTCCCCCGTCGGCTCGTCGGGGCGCGCCTCGGCCTTGCCGCCGGCGACCGCGATGTTCACGACGTTGCGGCACTTCGGGTACGCCGTGCAGCCGAGGAAGCTCGAGCCCGTCCGGCTCTGGCGCACCTTCATCGGCGACCCGCACTCCTCGCACATCCTGTTCTCGATGTCCGACACGTCGACGGCGTCCTCCTCGGGATCCGGGATGTCCAGCGTGAACGTGCAGCCCGGATAGCCGCTGCACGCGACGAACAGGCCGTTCTTGCCCATCCGGAGCTTGAGCTTCTTGCCGCACTTGGGGCACTTTTCGTCGATCGCGGGGACGACCGAGAGCTGGAGCTTCCGGGCCTGCGCCAGCGGAATGCCCGCCTTGCCCGAGACCATGTCCTCGAGCGCCCGGTTCCGATCGCGCGTGAAGGTCTTGTCGAACTCCGAGAGGGCCTTCGTCCAGGAGAGCTTGCCTTCCTCGACCTCGTCCAAGGCCTCCTCCATGCGCGCGGTGTAGGAGGTCTCGAAGAAGTCGTCGAAGTAGGGGATCAAGAGCTCGATAACAGTGCGCCCGAGGGCCGTCGGGATGAAGCGCCGGTCCTTCTTGTGGACGTACCGGCGCTCCTCGATCTTGCGCAGGATCTCGACGAAGGTCGAGGGCCGGCCGATGCCGTTCTCCTCGAGAAACTTGACGAGCGAGGCTTCGTTGAAGCGCGGGGGCGGCTGCGTCGCTTTCTTTTCCGGCGTGAGGGCAAGAAGCTTCAACGTCTCGCCCTGCTTCAAGGGCGGCAGCTTCGGCGAGTCCTTGTCCGTCTCCTCCTCGTCCTCCGCCGAGACGCCGTAGGCGGCGAGATATCCGGGAAACTTCAGCGTCGAGCCCGACGCGCGGTAGACCGCGCGCCCCGCCGTGATCTCCGCCGCCGTCGTGTCGTACACGGCCGGGGACATCTGAGAGGCGACGAAGCGCTCCCAGATGAGGCGGTAGAGCTTGGCCTCGTCGGCGGCGACGTGCCGGGCGACCTCGTCCGGCGGGAGGTCCAGAAACGTCGGCCGAATCGCCTCGTGGGCGTCCTGTGTGTCGCGGCGGCTCTTGAAGTACCGGGGAGATTCGGGCATCGACTCGACGCCGTACTCTTTCCCGATCAGCTCCCGCACGGCCTTCAGCGCGTCTTCCGAAACGCGCGTCGAGTCGGTGCGCATGTAGGTGATGAGGCCGACTGTTCCGCGTCCCGGGATCTCGCGGCCCTCGTAGAGCCGCTGCGCGATCTGCATCGTGCGCCGCACGGCAAAGCCCATCCGGCGGGCTGCGGCCTGCTGGAGCTGTGAGGTGATCAACGGGGGCGCCGGGTTCTTGCGCCTCTCGGAGGTCTCGACGGAGGAAATCGTCCAGGTGGCGTGAGCGACGTCGTCGCGCACGGCGAGCGCGGCGGCCTCGTCAGCCAGCCGCGGATCCGATCCGTCAAACTTGAGCTTCCCGCCGTCGAAGCTCGAGAGGCGGGCGGTGAAGGGCGGCGGGGCTGCGCCCTCGAGGGAGGCGTCGAGGATCCAGTACTCGACCGGAAGGAACGCCTCGATCTCCTTCTCGCGCTCGCAGATGATTCGCAGCGCCACGGTCTGGACGCGTCCGGCCGAAAGCCCCCGCCAGATCTTCTTCCAGAGAAGGTCGGAGACCTCGTAGCCGACCAGCCGGTCGATGATGCGCCGCGCCTGCTGGGCGTCGACGAGCCGGCCGTCGATCTCTCCGGCATCCTCCATCGCCTTGAGCACGGCCTTTTTGGTGATCTCGTTGAACCGCACGCGCCGGAACGTCGTCTTGCCCGCGCCGGGCCGAAGGGTCTCCTGGAGGTGCCACGAGATCGCCTCGCCCTCGCGGTCCGGGTCGGCGGCGAGATAGACGGTGTCGGCCGCCTTTGCGGCGCGCTTCAACTCGTTGATTGTCTTCTCTTTGCCCTTCAGGATCTCGTAGGTCGGCTCGTAGCTCTTGCTGCGATCGACTCCCAGGCCTTTGCGGGGCAGGTCCCGGACGTGACCGTAGGAGGCCAGGACCTTGAAGTCCTTGCCGAGGAACTTCTCGAGCGTCTTCGCTTTCGCGGGTGACTCGACAATGACGATGGATTTAGCCATGCAGGGCGACGGACGGTCTCATAACGAGGAAGAAATCGCAAACACCAGGTTTGCATTCCACCCTAACAGGAGCGTATTCCCGTGAGCCGTAAGTCGTGAGCCCTGAGCCGGAAGCCGATCATCGTCGCGGGACGCCGTAGCGTCCGCCTTCGACCGGCACCGCGAGGCCCGCGCCCTCGAGCTCGAAGAGACCCGCCAGCACGGTCGCCGCGGGCAGCTCGAGAGCCTCCGCGAGCCCGTCGGCCGAGAGCGACTCCTCCCGCATCAGAGCGTCGAGGAGCCGCCGGGCCTCCGCGGAGAGCTCGACGGGGGCAGCGCGCGCGGCGGCGACCCGCTGTGGGGGGCCGACTGACGGGAAGAGCTCGGAGAGAACGTCCTCGGCTCCGCGGCACAGGATCGCGCCGTCGCGCAAGAGCTCGTGGGTCCCGGCCGAGGTCTCGGAGAAGATCGAGCCGGGCACGGCGAAGACGTCGCGCCCGAAGTCCGCGGCCAGGCGCGCCGTGATGAGCGAGCCCGACCGGCGCGAGGCCTCCACGACGACAACCCCAGAGGAAAGACCGGCGATGATCCGGTTCCTTATCGGGAAGTTCTGGGGACGCGGTTCGGTCCCCGGGTGGTACTCGGAGAGAAGCAGCCCCGTCTCGACGAGCCTCTCGCGCAGGCGGCGGTGCTCACGCGGATACTGCACGTCGATGCCGCAACCGAGCACCGCGATCGTTCCTCCAGGGCTCTCGAGCGCGGCCTCGTGGGCGGCGGCGTCGATCCCGCGGGCAAAGCCGCTGACCACCGCGACCCCGGCGCCGGAGAGCTCCCGCCCCAGCCGGAACGCGACGTCGCGGCCGTACCGCGAGGCGTCGCGCGATCCCACGATCGAGACGGCCGGAAGCCGCAACCGGTCGATCCGGCCCAGCGCATAGAGAAGGAAGGGCGGGTCGGCGATTTCCCGGAGGCCCTGGGGGTACTCGGGATCGAAGGCCGTGACGAGTTGGAGGCCGGCGCGCTCGACCTCGGATGCCCATTTGAGGACATCGGTGTCCTCCGGAGCGCGCAGCACGGCGCGCGCCCGCTCCCGCGAACCGAGCCACTCGGAGAGCTCCTCCTCGCCCGAGCCGAGCAGGCCTTCGAGGCCGCCGCGAGCACGCAGGACCGGCCAGAGCCGCTGCGGCGTCAGCTCGCGCCCCCGGGCCCAGGACAGGGCGGCGCGGCGCGCCAGGGACGGCAGGCTCACGTTTTGCAGCGGTGATTCATGAGAGGAAGCTCAACATTCTCCGATTGCCGATCGACAGGAAACCTATAATAGCCACCCCGATCGGGAGGTGGAGGGACAGCTTGAAGTTCGACCGCGCATTCATTCTCTCTATTCTGGTTGTCGCGGGGGGTTGCACCTCTTACTCGAACCCCGAGCAGCCTTCCACACAGCTCGCCTTCGGAGCGGCCGTCGCGAAGAAGGGTCTCTGGCGCGAGGCCGCGTTTCGGTTCGAGCAGGCGGTGGCGAAGGAGCCCCGGAACGCCCGCGCCCACAACAACATGGCCGTTGCGCTCGAGGCCAACGGAGACTTCGCTCGCGCGCTCGCCGAGTACAAGATCGCACTCGAGATCGAGCCCAACAGCAACTACATCCGCCGTAACTACGCGCGCTTCGCGGAGTTCTACACGTCCTACACCAAGACGACCGGGAAGGCTTCCAGTGCCCCGTAGCGGCCGTCGGGCCGCGGGCTGGCTCGTCGCGGCGTTGCTGGCGTCCGCTCCGGCTTTGGCGGGCGTCGAGCAGGTGCGGATGCGCCTGCCCCTGAAGGCCAAGCTGCCCCTCCGGGGCAACGAGCGCATCGCGCTGGCGCCCTTCATCGTCGTGACCGACGCCGAGAAGGCGCGCGACAAGCGGCTCCAGAACGTCGACCTGCAGACCGAGTTCCAGCGCTTCCTCAAGAAGCAGCTCGAGAAGAAGACCAAGTTCGAAGTCGTCACGACCCCGCCGGAGATCAAGCTGCCGACCCAGGGCCTCTCGGAACTGGCCCGGGCCCGGGAGTTCTGGGCGTCCGTCGGGGCGCAGACGAACGCCGAAATCATCGTCTCCGGAAGCCTCGAGTTCCGGATCGAAGACCGCTCCGGTTACAAGACCGAGGAGTACACCTCCCCGATCGACGGCCGGACCTATTACCGCCAGGTCTACGTCGAGCAGACCGGATTCCTCTTCGACATCGTCTTCCTGGTTCTCGACGGACGCACGGGAGACAAGCTCCTCCAGGACGAGTTCAAGGACTTCCGCCAGACCGGCACGCGCAAGGCCGACGAGCTGCAGGGCCTGTTTGAGAACCTCTTCTCCCTCGAGAACCAGATCCTCAACACGTTCGTCGCCCGAGACCGGGAAGCCGAGCGCTACATCTTCACGAATTGAGAAGCCCCGAGCCCCGGAGCCAGCCTATGAAGAAAGTCCTGCTCGCCTTTCTCGCCGTCCTCGCCGCCGGCGCCGCTGCGCCCGCCGCGGGCCAGATCATTTCGCCCTACTTCAACTACTTCGGCCAGAACAAGATCGTTTACGACAAGTTCAACTGGCAGATCTACCGCTCGACGCACTTCGCGATCTACTTTTACGACCGCGAAGAAGTCTCGCTCCAGAAGGTCGCCTCCTACGCCGAGAGCGCGTACGACGAAATCTCGCGCTCCCTGAACTTCCAGATTCCCAAGCCGATCAACATCATCTACTACGCGACCCACTCGGAGTTCGAGCAGACAAACACGCTCTCGGGCTTCATCCCCGAGGGCGTGGGCGCCTTCGCGCTGCCCACCCGCAACCGGATGGTGCTTCCGATCGACCTCCCGGACCAGGAGCTCCAGCAGCTGATCGCCCACGAGCTGACTCACGTCTTCCAGTTCGAGATTCTCTTCGGCGGCAATTTCCTGCGGGCCTACACGTCCGGCACGCCACAGTGGTTCACCGAAGGCATGGCTTCGTACTTCGGCGCCGACGAGGACTCCCGGGACCAGATGGTGCTGCGGGACGCGGTCCTCTCCGACGAGGTCCCGGAGATCGCCAAGCGCGGCATCACGGGCTTCTTCGCGTACCGCTTCGGCCACGCCGTCTTCGACTTCGTCGAAGCCGAGTGGGGCAAGGACGGCGTGCGCGACTTCGTCTTCGAGTACCGCGGGCAGCTCGGCCCCAACGTGGACCGCATCCTGGAGCGCACGTTCGGCGTGTCGGCCGAGGATTTCGACGTCCGTTTCCGGCGGTATCTCCGGCAGAAGTACATCAAGATCCTGACCGAGAAGGGCGAGCCGATCGACTTCGGCGACCGGGTCAAGCTCACGGACGACCGGACGGCGGAGGTCTCGGTGCGTCCCTTCCCTTCGGGGGACCTCGGCGCGGCCATCTCCACGCTCGGCGAGGATGCCAACGTCGTCATCTTCTCGAGCCGTGACCGCAAGCTCTTCAAGAACCTGACCAAGGGCTTCAAGACCCGCTACGAGTACATCGTCGCGCAGTGGCTGACGACCGGCCCGGTCGGGGGCGTGGATCTGGCCGTCTCCCCCGACGGCAACACCCTCGCCGTCTTCGTCCGCCGCGAGCGCGGCCGCGAGCTGCTCCTCTTGAACGCGCTGGACGGGGACATCGAGGCTCTCGTCCCGATGCCCGGCATCGACCAGCAGTTGAACCCGGCCTTCTCCCCCGACGGCAAGCTCGTCGTGTTCCGCGGCATCCAGGGTCCCCGCGGCGACATCTTCAGTTACAACCTGGAGACGAAGGCCATCACCGCCCTGACCTCCGACGACTCCTACGATTTCGCGCCGGCCTTTTCCCCCGACGGCCAGTGGCTCTACTACTCGTCGATCCAGGGGACGACGGCGAAGATCTTCCGGATCAAACCGGGCATCGCCGGATCGCGCGAGCAGGTCACCTACGGCAACTGGAACGACGAGGATGCGGCGCTCTCGCCCGACGGCAAGCGCCTCTACTTCACCTCCGACCGGGACGGCGGGATCTACAACATCTACTCGATCAACCTGGAGACCGGGGAAACGAACCTCCACACCAACGTCGTGGGCGGCTGCTTCTCGCCCGCGATCCTCATCGGGCGCGACGGCAGCGAGCGGCTCGCCTTCTCGGCGTACTACAAGCGCGGCTTCACGCTCTACGTCGCGGACGCGAAGAAGCCCTTCCGGAAGCTCGCGGAGCTGAACCCCGCGTCCTCGCCGGCCGGGCCGACCTCGATCGCGCCGTTCCAGCCCTCGATCGAGGTGTCGATCGACCCGGAGAAGATCCAGAAGAAGCCGAGCCGCAAGCTCATCCTCGAAGACGCACAGATCCTGGCGGGCGTGGCCTCCGACCAGACCATCCTCTCGAACACCTACCTCGTCTTCGGCGACAACCTCGGCGACCGGCGTTTCGTCGCCTCCCTGCAGTCGGTCTCCTCGTTCACCGACTTCCGATTCCAGTACACCAACCTCTCCCGCAGGCTCCAGAAGGGCATCCAGGTCTACGACTCGCGCTACTACTTTCTCGGTTTCAACAACTCGACGGGCCAGATCGTGCGCACCCGCAGCCCCTACCGGTTCACTGGAGGCGACATCTTCGTGTCGTATCCCTTCAGCCGCCAGTATCGGCTCGAGGGCAACCTCGGGTTCCTGTCGCGCAGGTACGACGGGTACCCCTTCTGGGTCGACACCGAGGCGGGTTCCGGGATCGCCAACATCGCGACGTCGAACAACTTCCCCACCGTCGGCGCGACCCTCGTCGGCGACACGACGGAGTACCAGTCCTTCGGTCCGATCTCGGGCAGGAAGGTCAAGCTCGGCCTCAACTATTCGCCCTACATCAGCGGTACGAAGCTTCCCGGCGAAGACAGCTCGACGCTCGCGTTCGACACAACGCTCGACATCCGTCATTACCTGAAGGTTACGCGGCGCTCGCTCCTTGCGGCCCGACTTTACGGCTTCCGCTCCACGGGCAGCCTGCCGAACGTGCTGGCCTTCGGCGGCATCGACACCCTGCGCAGCCTCCCGGTCTACGGGGTCTTTGGCAACACGGCGGGCTTCTTCAACCTCGAGTTCCGCTTCCCGCTGATCGATCTGCTCGCCACCCCGATCCTCGGCTTCCGCGAGATCCGCGGCAAGGCCTTCATCGACGTTGGCGGCGCGGCCTTGAAGAATCAGCCCTGGCAGTTCTGGAGCAACTACCAACTCTGCGGCGCCGGTGGACCCACCCAGCCCGAGGGGTGCCACGGCTCTCAGGGCGGAATTTCGGACTGGGGGTTCGGCATCCAGACAGACTTCCTGGGCCTCCCCCTGCACTTCGAGTTCGCCAAGCAGTGGGACTTCAAGGCCAGCGTGCCCGACTCCAACGGCAAGACCGGCTTCAAGTTCATCTTCTTCATCGGGCCCGACTTCTAGATCCTCCCGGGCCCCCGCGGCCGTCGCTTACAATCGCCGGCGCGTGCCTTCACGGAAGTCCCTGGCGATACGCGTCCTCGGGCCCTACGGCGGCTCCGCGCCGGGCTACCGGATGACGACGTTTCTCGTCGATGGCGAGACGGCCCTGGACGCGGGCGCTCTGACGGAGGCGCTGCCGCTATCGGCCCAGCGCCGGATCCGGCGCATCGTCCTCACCCACGCGCACTTCGACCACACCGCGTCGCTGCCGTTCCTGATTGAGAACCTTTACGGGCGCGGCACGCCGCTCGAGATCGTCGCCCCGTCGCCGGTGCTCGCGGCGCTGTCCCGCCACGTCCTCAACGACGTCACGTGGCCCGACTTCCGAAAGCTCCCCACCCGCCGCAATCCGACCGTAGTCTTCCGGCCCATTGCCGTCGGCCGCCCCTTTCGCGCGGGCGGCGTGACCTTCACTGCCCTGCCGGTCGACCACGTCGTCCCGGCCTACGGATATCTCCTCTCCAAACCCGGCCGCTCGATCCTCTTCTCGGGCGACACGATGCCGACCACTAAGATCTGGTCCCGCGCGGCGCGCGCGCGTGACCTGAAGGCGATCTTTCTGGAAGTGTCGTTCTCGAACGCGCTGTCCGAGGTGGCGCGCGCCTCCTGCCATCTGACTCCCCGCCTCCTGCCGGCCGAGATCGCCAAGGCGCCCGCGCGCGTGCCGATTTACCTGTACCACATGAAGCCGCCGTCGCTCTCCCGCATCCGCCGCGAGATCGCGGCCCTCGCGGAGCCCCGGCTCAGGCTGCTGGAGTCGGAGCGGTCCTTCCGGTTCTGACTCAGAGCATCCGCGCCCAGGCCAGCAGGTCGACCGCCAGGCTCCCGGCGAGGCGTCCGCGCAGAGAGTCGTTGCGGAGCAGGTCCTCGCGGGGGCCGGAGAGCGCCGCCTCGCGAAGGAGCCAGGTCTTCCCCGCCCGCTTCTCGGCCCGCCAGGACGACCGGGACTCGGAGCTCCCGCCGCGCCGGACGACCGACAGGGAGTACGCTTCGGGGTCCGGCGTGACTTCCTCCTCGAGCGTCGCCCCGGGATCACCACCGCCGGCCGACAGACGCAGACGGTAGCCGGACGCGGTTCTCTCCTCGGCGACGACGTCGGCGACTCCCCCGACCAGCCGCCGGTACCCCTCCGGAGACGCGATCGCGGCGAAAGCCGCCTCGGGCAAGGCGTCGGCTTCCAGGTAGGCGGTCAGCGCGGCATTCGACGAGGAGGGCCCCGGGTTTCCGGCCGCCGCGAAGGCGCGCGACAGCACGTCCCGGTCGATGCCGAAGAGCTCGGCCAGCGCGGCGTCCCGAGGCGCCGGAAGCGGCACGCGGAGCCTCGAGTGAAGGTCGTCGACCCGCACCTCGCCGCGCGCGAAGGAAACGGCGCGGTTGCCGCGGTCCGCGCGGATCGCGACCTCCTGGAGGAACAGCGCCGGAGGCCGGAACGTGCCCCGCCACCGTTCCCGGTACTCTTCCTCCGAGGCGGAGGCCCCGAAGATCTCGATCTCCCGCGGGCCTTCCGGCACCCCGCCCTCGAAGACGACGTGCCAGCCTCGCTCAGTCGTGTTGACCCGCACGCCGCCAAGGGCGGTCGAGACGGGGCCTGGCCGCGCCGGGAGAAGCGCGGGCAGCGGAAATCCGACGTCCGCGATCACCTCCCCCGCCGGGGTCTCGACGAACAGGGCCGCGTGGTCGTAGTCGTTTCTCACCCTGCCGAGGTGCCGGCGCGCGCGAAACCCGACCTCGGTCAAGAGCGCGTCGAAGGCCGCCACGCGCGCGAAGCAGGTGCCGCCCGTGCCCCGCTCGAGGTGGTCGCCCCAGAAGACGTCCGGTGTGCGCGGCTTCTCGTTGGGATCCGCGATCTCGGCGTTGCGGAGGATCTTCGAGGCGTTCTCGAAGGGAACTTTCGCGTTGAATCGCGCGAAGAGAGCCTCGAGAAACCCGCTGCCGGGCTCGGCCCGCGAGAGGTCGAGCGCCTCGAGAACCTCGTCGACCGGGATCACGAACGGTTGACCGTCAGCCTCGCGACCAGGTCCTTGATCCGGAACTGCGCGTCATCACCGAACCAGAAGTCGAGGAAGGGATCGTGGTTGCGGGCCTGGTCGAAGCGCGCAACCGCGGCCGCGCGGCTGCGCCGCTTGATCGCGGCGTAGGCCGGCCCGGACAAGCCCGCGAGAAACCGCGCGCGCTCGATGGCCGAGTCGAGCAGCGTCTCCGCGGGGACGACGCGGTCGACGAGGCCGATCGCGAGGGCGCGCTCGAGGTCCGCGTTCTCTCCCGTCGCGGCCAGGCGCTCCATGTGCCGCGCCCCCAGGACGTGCCGGAACGGCTCCATCAGGCACTGCGGCACCGAAACGCCGAGGATGACCTCCGAGAGGCCGAACTTGCCATTGCCCTGCGCGGCGATTCGCTCGTCGGCCGCCATGGCGAGGATGAGACCTCCGGCGATCGCATGCCCGGGCAGGGCAGCCACGACCGGAGCGCCGAAGACGAAGATCTGCCGCACGAGGTCGCAATAGGCGCCGACGAACTCCTCCATCGCCTTGCGGTCCCGGTCGATCAACAGCGGCAGGTCCCATCCGCCGGAGAACATCCCCGGCAGCGCCGAGGCGAGGACGATGCCGCCCGCCTTGGCGTTGCCCGAGAACGCGGCGGAAAGCTCCGCGACGAGCTCGGGTGAGAACGCGTTGGCCTTCGGCCGATCGAGCGTGATGACCGCGATTGCGTCGCGGGTCTCGACGGAAATCAGGTTCACGCGCTCCTCCGGGCGGATTGCTCGGTGGAGAAGAGCGCGCGATGAAGCCGACGGTCCGACGTGAGCTCGGGGTGAAACGTGGCCGCCACGATCCTCCCCTGCCGCACCAGCACGGGCTCGTCCCCGCGCCGGCCCAGGATCTCGACGCCCGGTCCGGCCCGGAGGATCTTCGGTGCCCGGATGAAGACGGCAGGCATCGGATCGCCGAGCGCCGGGCAGGAGACCTCGGCGATGAAGGAGTCGAGCTGGCGGCCGTAGGCGTTGCGCTCGACGGAGATGTCCATGAGACCCAGGCCCTTTTGGGCCGGATTCTTCACCTCCCGCGCCAGAACGATCGCCCCCGCGCAGGTGCCGAGGATCGGCCGGCCGCTCGCGGCAAACGCGCGGAATACCTCCTCCCAGGGCTCCATCTCGAAGAACTTCCACAGCGTCGTCGACTCTCCGCCCGGCAGGATCAAGCCCTCGGCGCCGGACAGATCCGCGGGCCGCTTCGCCTCGAAGCTCGAAACCCCGATCTCGTCGAGGGCCTTGCGGTGCGCCTCGAAGTCGCCCTGCAGGGCCAGGACCGCGACGCCGCGCTTCACCATCCGCGCGTCTGGAGCTGCGCCTCTTCGGACAGGCTCGCCGCCTCGATCCCCTTCATGCCGGAGCCGAGCGACTCCTCGGCTTCGAGCAGCGCGTTCGCATCCCGCCAGTGCGTCGTGGCCTTCACGATCGCGCGGGCGCGATTCTCCGGGTCGTCGGACTTGAAGATCCCGGACCCCACGAAGACCGCCTCGGCTCCGAGCTGCATGCAGAGCGCCGCATCCGCGGGCGTGGCGATGCCGCCGGCAGCGAAATTCGGCACCGGGAGCTTGCCCGTCTCCGCGACCACGACGACCAGCTCGTACGGCGCCCCGAGGCGCTTGGCCGCGGCCATCAACTCGTCGCGGGAGAGCTGCGTAAGCATCTTCATCTCGCGGTGGACCTCCCGGAGGTGTTTGACGGCGTGGACGATGTCGCCCGTGCCCGCCTCCCCCTTTGTGCGGATCATCGCCGCCCCCTCGCCGATCCGCCTCAGCGCCTCGCCGAGATTGCGGCAGCCGCATACGAACGGCACTGCGAAGTCGTGCTTGTAGACGTGGTTTTCCCCGTCGGCCGGTGTCAGGACCTCGGATTCGTCGATGAAGTCGACCTTCAGCGCCTCGAGCACACGCGCCTCGGCCAGGTGCCCGATGCGGCACTTGGCCATGACGGGAATTGAGACCGCCTGCTGGATCTCGCGGATCTTGGAGACCGGCGACATGCGCGCCACTCCCCCATCCCGCCGGATGTCGGCGGGCACGCGCTCGAGGGCCATGACGGCGGTCGCGCCCGCCGCCTCCGCGATCTTCGCCTGCTCCGCGTTGACGACGTCCATGATGACGCCGCCCTTGAGCATCTCGGCGAGACCAACCTTCACGCGAAACGAATCTGTTCCTCTCATGCCATCTCCTTCCTTAAACAACCGGTGCCGCCTCGATAACCGACGACCCCGCGCGCGTTTCCCTGACCGACTCCGCGAGCAGCGCGACGCCCGGCTCGATCGCGTCGCGTTCGACGCGAGACACCGAGAGCCGCAGCGCTGCACGGTCCTTCCCCTCCGGGTCGAAGTCCCCTCCGGGCGCGACGGCGACGCCGCGTGCGGCGGCGGCTTCGGTCACGCTTCTCCCCGACACTCCCCCGGGAAGCCGCACCCAGAAGAGCGCGCTCCCGGGCTCGCCCCCCCACCACGACACCTCCGGAAGGTGTCTCCCGAGCGCTTCCGCCATCGCCTCGCGCCGAGTCTCGACTTCCCATGCGCGCGCCTTGCGCGCCGCGCGGTCCCCGCCCGCACGGAGGAACGACGCGATCGCCGCCTGCAGCGGGAGAGGCGTCAGGAAGTCGGCGGTTCGCTTCACGAGCGCGAGCCTCTCGACGACGCCGCGAGGCGCCGCGAGCCAGCCGATGCGGAACCCGGGCACGAGGTCCTTCGAGAGCGTGCCGAGCCACACGACCCTCTCGGGCCGGCGCGCCGCGAGCGGCGTCTCGCCGGACTCCGGCTCCTCGTAGCCGTCCTCGACGACGAGCGCGCCCGCATCCTCCGCGGCCTCGAGGATCTCCCGCCGCTTCGCGTCGGTCGCCGTGACGCCGGTGGGGTTCTGCCGCTCCGGCATCACGTAGAGGAGCTTCGCGCGACGGCCGCGCAAAGGGGAGACGTCCGGCCCTTCCGGCGTCATCGGCAACGGGACGATCTCCACCCCCGCGAACCGCGCGAGGGCGAGCGCGCCCGTATAGGTGGGCGACTCCATCGCGATCGCGTCACCCGGGTCGGTGAACGTCCGGAAGAGGAGGTCGAGACCCTGCTGGGCGCCGCTCGTGACGAGGATCTCGTCGGGGGAGCGCGCGATGCCGCTATCGGAGAGACGGCGCGAGATCTCGACGCGCAATTCCTCGAGACCGAGCGGGGGAGCGTACTGCCACAGATCCGGCCGCAGGCTCCACGCTTCGATCAGGGTCTCGATGAACCGATCGAGCGGAAAGAACCGCTCGTCCGGGGTCAGGCGAGAGAAGTCGGCGACGAGCGGCAGCGCGACCGGCGGGGGAGCCGCGGCCGAGATCGTGGAGGCGCGGCGCGAGACGAGCTCGCCGGCGTCGAAGGGCCGCGGACGCCGCGCGACGGCGCTTACCACCGTGCCGCTACCCACGCGCGTCGTCGCCAGCCCCTCTTCGGCGAGGCGTCGATACGCCGCTTGGACGCTCCCGCGGTTGACGCCAAGCGCGGTCGCGACCTCCCGGGTCGTGGGGAGTCGCGAAGCCTCGGGAAAGAGGCCCGTTTCGATGCGGGCGGCGATCGCCGCGAAGAGCTGCTGGGAGAGCGGCTCTCGGGAAGCGCGGTCGAGCTCGATCGAGCCCAGGTGATCCAATTGGCCCGCCATCGCGCCAATTGTACCGGTCTAGAATCTAGACGCTATTAAAACTTCCTTAATTAGTTGATGGGGAACGAAGTTATCGGAATATTGACATGACGGACAGCCAGTCCGGATAGTTGAACACTAAGCCGCTAGATCATCAATACTTTAGCTGATTGCTGTAAACTTCCCAGACCACGTCGAGCGGCTCCACGCCGACGCGACGGCGGCCACCGGCCGCGCGCGCCCACGGCGAGCCCGAAGCGGCGCCGGCGCACCACCACTGAAGCCGCGCCACCGCTTCGAGACGCGGCCAACACCTCGTGAATGGCGCGGAACGTCCTGTCCGGCTACTGCTTGTCGTATACGGCGATGCTGCTGAACTTCGTGCCCTTCGAATCGGTTCTGCTCGTGGTGACTGTGCGGCTCCTGCCGTCGGCCGAGACGGCAATGCGACCGGTCACAGTCACCTTGCCGCCCTTCTTGACGGTCATTTCCAGCGCGTTGTCGTTGACCCTGTAGGCGCGCGTATCGGAATTCGGATCGCCGGTGACCGGGTAGTCGTTGCCGTCGAACTTGCCCGTCCACTCGTGATGCGCCGCCTTGCCATCGCTGTGGATGCCATCCACCGTAATTTTCACGTTGTCGCCCGTGGCCTCATAGACCACAGAGTTGTTCTTCGCCACTCCTCCGACGTTCGCGGCGGGCGGGCCGAGCTTCGACTTGGCCTCGTTCAGCTTCCAGGAGCCTATATTTGCGTCTGCGGCCGGTGCAGCCGCCGCGGCCGGTGCCGTGTCCGAGTTCCAGGTATCGCGGATGAGCTGCCACTTCCCGTTCGTACGCCGGTAGACCGATAAGAACTTGACGGCGTCGACCGCAGCCCCGGACGCGTCCGTGACCGAGAACGTTCCGCTCAGCCAGCCGAGATCGCCCGAGACGCCCACACCGTTCATGTCACCAATCTTGAAGG
>JBKJWL010000039.1:0-35801 GCA_046716885.1 Thermoanaerobaculia bacterium
CGGCGACCTTCGTCGCGGATCGGGCGGCGGCGCTCGACGGGCTGCGGCTCGACCGATATCGCGGCGTCTGGGTGCTCCCGTTCGGCCTCTCGCCGAGCGGACCGGCCCCCTCGTTCATCGGCGACAACACCGACCGCTTCTCCTTCGAGGCGCTGGAGTCGGCGCTCTCACAGATCTGGAGCGAGGTCTCCGCGCCCCGGAACGCGACCCCGGCCGTACCCCCGGTGCGGCTCGAGGCCTATCCGTATCTGGACTACCTGACCTACCTCGGGCCGGCCGTCGTGTGCCTGGCGATCTTCATGGGCTCGATGGTTTCGGGCGGGCTCCAGGTTCTCGAGGACCGGATGTACGGGTACCACGAGGGATACCTCGTCACCCCGATCACGACCGGAACTCTCGTCGCGGGCAACATCCTGGCGGGCGCGATCGTGGCCTCGCTCGCCGGCGGACTCGTGCTCGCGTGCATCGTGTTTCTGACGCCGCTCCCGCTGGCGAGCGGGTCACGCCTTGCCGCCGCGGGCGTGACGGTGTTTCTCACGGCTCTGTCGATCGCGGCGCTGTGGTTTCTGCTCTTCGCGCGGGCGCGCAGCACGAGCCTTCTGCGCGGCATGTTCGGCATCATCAACGTGCTGCTGTTCTTCCCCTCGGGCGCGCTCTATCCCGTCGAGTCCTATCCCCGTTGGCTCGCCATGATCTCGGCCGCGGACCCCCTGACCTACGGCGTGCGCGCCCTGCGGAATCTGCTGCTGCGGGGCACGGGCCCCGAAGCCGTCTACGCCGACTGGGTCTTCCTGGCCACCTTCACGCTGGTGTGCGGGGTCCTCACGAAGGTGCTCTTCCGGAGAGAGGTGTAGGTCGCCGGGCGGAGGCCTACTTCTGGAGTAAGAACGACTCGGTGCTCGATCCGACCGAGATCCCTCGGTCTCATCCGTGAACCCGAGCGGCTACCCGGCCAGGTGCCAGTCCGTGTGCGGCGCCTTGTTCTCGAAGATCCAGGCGTGGAAGAGCCGGCCGTAGGTCGTCGGCTTCCAGCCGATCTCGTCGAAGAACGGCCGGAGCGCGAAGTGGAGGCGCCGCAGGTTGTAGAACGGAACTCCCGTGAAGTAGTGGTGCTCGAGGTGGTAGGCGGAGAAGAGGTACCAGAAGTCCCAGAACCGCGAAGGCTTCAGAATCGAGCCCCACTTGGCCGGGTCCCGCGGGTCGATGGCGTAGTGCTGGCCGAGCCGGTTCAAAGCGAAGGCCACCGGAAAGACGAGAAACACCGGAGCCAGGTAGACGCGTCCGAGGACGGCCATGCCGCCGAAGACGTAGATCGCCGCCATGACGCCGACGTGGAACAGGAGCGTCGCCCCGCGCTCCCGCGCGATTTTCCGGCGCACCGCCTCGGGATACGTCGCCGTCTCGCGGCGGGCCGCGCGAAAGTAGATCGGGAAGAGCGCCGGCGTGAAGTAGAGAAGCTTGAACCACGGCGTGTTGATCTTCGGCGACAGGTAGTGGCGCTTGGGGTCCGCCTCCGCGTCGCCCAGCTCCGCGTGGTGCGTCAGGTGCCAGCGCGTGAACTGCGACGCCGAGATGCCGGAGGGAATCGCGTACAGCAGCGAGAGGAAGCGGTCGCCCCGAGGGTGCGCGCCGTTGAAGACGGCGTGGTGGAGCGCCTCGTGCAGAAGAACCGTGAAGTTGAAGACGGTCCAGCCCGAGATCACGGCCGCCGTGATCCAGATCCACGGCTGCGGGAACTTCCAGGCGACGGCCGAGGCCGCAAAGAGAATGAGGAACTGCCGCGCGCCGATCGCCATGTGCCGCGCCGGGCTCTTGCGGTGGAGCTCCTTCAAGAGATCGTGGGGGATCGCCCTGTTGAGACGGTGGCGGAGGTCCTTGGAGACCTTCGTCCAATGGTGCTCGCCGGGCGCGATCTCGTCCGGGCGGGGGATACGGGCGGTGGGATTGGCGCTCATCGGGATTTGCCACCCGGGGAAACCCCCGAAACGGCCTCCCTATTCTCACACAGGGCTAAGCTCGGGGCCGAATGGCCTCTGGAAGTGAGCTCCGGCTTCTCGAGCGGCTTTATCGCGCGGCGCTCGCGGGTGCGGACCCGGAAGCGGCCGTTTTGCGGGCGCTCGGGGAGGCGCGGATTGAGCGGGCGCTGGCGGGCGCGCGTCGGGTCGGAGTCTTCGCGGCGGGCAAGGCGGCCGCGGGTATGGCCCGCGCCGCGCTCGCCGCGCTCGGCCCGGCGCCGCTTTTCGCGGTCCTGCCGCGGGGACATCGGGCGGCGGGGCTTCCGCGCCGTGCGGTCGTTTTCACGTCCCATCCCGAGCCAGACGCCTCGAGCGTCGCGGCGGCCCGCCGGGCCCTGAGGTTCTTCGCGCGCTTCCGGGAGGGAGACGCGATCCTGTGCCTGATCTCGGGCGGCGCCTCGTCGCTTCTAGCGCTACCGCGGCCCGGCCTCACGCTCGCCGCGAAGCGGCGCGCCGTGCGCGCTCTCAGTGACTCCGGCGCCTCGATTCTCGCCGTAAACTTGCTGCGCGCCTCGCTCTCGGCGGTCAAGGCCGGCCGGCTCGGCCGCTCGACGCGCGCGCGCCTGATCACGCTCGCGCTGTCCGACGTGCCCGGCGATCGAGCAGCGGCGGTGGGATCGGGCCCGACGATACGCGGTGTCCGGGGAGATCTGGTTTCGATCGTCGCCTCGAACGCAGACGGGCTCGCGGCGGCGGCGCGAGAGGCGCGGCGCGGCGGTCTTGCGGTCGTGCGCGAAGGGAAGCGTCTGGCGGGCGAGTCTGCCGCGGTCGGCCGGCGGCTGGCGCGGCGGGCACGTCGGCTTGCGCCGGGAACGGTGCTGCTCGCGGGGGGAGAAACGGTCGTCACGCTCGGATCGGCGCGCGGGCGCGGGGGCCCCTGCCTGGAGATCGCGGCGGCAGCGGCGAGAGAGCTGGCGGGCTCTTCGGAAATCACCATGCTCGCGGCGGGCTCCGACGGCCGGGACGGCAGCTCGGGCGCCGCCGGCGCGTTCGCCGATGGGGTGACGGCGGACCGCGCGCGGCGCGAAGGGCTCGACCTGGAGGACATTCTGGACCGTCACGACACGCGGCGTCTCTTCGTGCGGCTCGGGCGGCTGTTCGTCACGGGACCGACCGGGGGAAATGTCGGCGATTGGGTCTTCGTCCTCCGACGCTAGAATGTGAGCCATGCGCACGGGACGCCCGGCCGTCGCAATACTGCTCTTTCTCGCCGCCTCGGCTTTCGCCCGGGAGCGTTCCGGAATCCACTACAAGATCGTGGCGGCGGGCTCCGACCTGCGGTGGGATCTTCCGGCGACGCTCCACACCGTGCACGGGGTCGCGCCGCAGCTCGCCGGCACTGTGGACGCGGAGCCGGGCCCCGGCGCCGAGTGGCGGGTCCGAGCCCGCATTGAAGTGGCCGCCGCGGCGATGACGACCGGCAACGCGTCCCGCGACCAGAAGATGCGCGAGAAGGTCCTGGAAGCCGCAGGGTTCCCCGAGATCGTATTCGAGGCCCGGCACGTGACCGCGGACCTGGCGCGGTTCCCCAGGGACGAGCACTTCACGGTCGAGGTGACGGGAGACCTGACGGTTCACGGCAAGGCCGTCAGCGTGAAGCTTCCGGTGGACGTTTTCGTGCGCCCGAATCACCTCATCCTGCAGGGGTCCTTCCCCTTGGCCTGGAAGCAGTTCGGGCTCGCCGACCCCTCCTTTGGCCTGGTCAAGGTCCGCGAACCGCTGAAGGTCCGCTTCCGGCTGCGCGCCGTCCCCGTATAATCCTCGGTTCCGCATGCCGCCGACCTCTCTCAGCCGTGAGCGCGCCGCGCTGGAGCGCTTCACCGAGGAGCCCCGGCGCTTCGGGGCCTACCGCCTCGCGCTTGGTTTCCCGAACTCCTACGAGGTCGGGATGTCGAATCTCGGCTTCCAGTGGGTCTACCGCCTCTTCAACCGCGTGCCGGACCTGACCTGCGAGCGCTTCTTCCACGAGGAGGGGCAGCCGGCCGTTACATTCGAGACGGGGACCGCGCTTGCGGAGTTCGGGCTGCTCGCATGGTCGCTGTCCTGGGAGATGGACATCGTCAACATCCTGCGCACTCTGTCAGCCGCGGGCATTCCGGCCCGGCGGGAGCAGCGCGACGAGCGGCACCCGCTGCTCCTCGTCGGCGGAGACATCGCGCGCATGAATCCCGCGGCGCTCTCCCCGTTCGTGGACGTCTTCGCGCTCGGGGACGGCGAGCGGCTGGTCCCGCGGATCGCCGAGCTGCTCCAGTCGGGGCTCGACCGGGACGCCTTTCTCGCGGCCGCGGCGGCGCTGCCGGGGTTTTTTGTTCCGGCCGTACAGGGCGCCCGCGCCGAGGCCGCCGACAGCGCGCGCGTCGTCGTGCAGCAGCCGATGTCTCGCAACGAGATCACGGCGACCTTCGAGGTGCCGCACACGACGATCCTCACGCCGCGCACGGAGCTCGCCGACAAGCTCCTGATTGAGATCTCGCGGGGCTGTACCGAGATGTGCCGCTTCTGCTGGGCCGCCTACGCGATGGCGCCCGTCAAGCAGTATCCCGCCTCCTCCATCCTGAAGGTCGCGCGGGAGGCGCGCGCGCTGACGGATCGCACGGGACTCATCGCCACGGCCGTCTGCGATCATCCCGAGATCATTCCCATCCTCGAGGGGCTCGCCGGCCTCGGGTACCACATCGCGCTTTCCTCCATCAAGATCGACGCGATCGAGGACCCGATCCTCGAGATCCTTGCGCGACAAGGCGAGCGGGCGCTCTCGATCGCTCCCGAGGCTGGCAATGAGCGCCTGCGCCGCTTCATCAACAAGAAGGTCTCCGACCAGATGCTCCTCGAGAAGGTCCGTCTCGTCTTCGGGCGCGGCTTCACGCGTCTGAAGCTCTACCTGCAGGTGGGGCTGCCGTCGGAGACCGACGGGGACGTCCGCGACATCGTGCGGCTGGTCAAGGAGCTCCACGAGATCGCGGTCGTGGAGGGCCGGAGCTTCGGGCGAGTCGCCGAGATCGTGCCGTCCGTCAATGCCTTCATCCCCAAGCCCCACACGCCCTACGAGGACGAGCCCCTGCGCGACGAAGACTCCTTGAAGGAGAAGCTCGGATTCCTGCAGCGGGAGCTCACGAAGATCCCGAACGTAGTGTTTCGCGGGATGCCCGTCGGCGAGGCGGTCTGGGAGGCATTCCTGGCGAAGGTGGACGAGTCCGGCGCCGACATCCTTGAGGAAGCCGCCTCGGGCGTTCCGGTCCGGCGCCTCCTCCGGACCCATCGCGATCGCATCGCCGCCGTCGTCCGTCCGCAGGCCGTTCGGCCCGTCGCCACGCCCGCGCCCTGGTCTTTCATTTCCAAACGTTGATGCGAGGAGGCTTCGTGCGTTCCAACCCGAAAATCCGTGTGCCCGGTTCGGCTGTCCTGTTCGCGGTGGCGCTCGCGCTCTCGGCCCTTCCCGCTCTCGGGCTCGATCAGCCGCCTCTGACCCCCGACCCGGCCGCCTTTCGGGCTCGCCGCGAGAAGCTCATGGCGCAGATGGAGCCCCGGTCGATCGCGATCCTGCGCACGGCCCCGACGCGCACGATGTCGAACGACGTCGAGTACATCTACCGGCAGGATTCCAACTTCTACTACCTGACGGGCATCGAGCAGGAGGACGTCACCGCGGTCCTGCGGCCCGATGCCGCCGACGGGAAGCGCTACATCCTGTTCCTGCGTCCTCGGGACCTGCGCCGCGAAGCCTGGGCCGGCGTCCGGGTCGGGCCGGACGAGGCGCCCGCGGCGTACGGTGCCGAGGCGGCGTTTCCCCTGAAGGACTTTTCGAGCAAGCTCGCGGAGTTTGACCGCAACACCTACAGGACGAGCGGCTACCTGCCCTCCGCCGAGAAGCTCTATTTCTCCGACGGCGGCGACCAGGTCTGGGCCGAGCAGTTTCGCAAGGAGTACGAGGCCGTGCGCGGGCGCGATCAGGGGCCCGTCTCTCAGGTCGACGCCCGGGGCCTGATCCACGAGATGCGTCTGGTCAAGGACGCGGAGGACCTTCTTTTTCTCCGCCGCGCGGCCGAGATGTCCGCGAAGGGTCACACGCTCGCCATGGCGGCTGCCGCTCCCGGCAGGTACGAGTTTGAGGTGCAGCACGCCCTGGATGGGCACTGCTACGCCAACGGCGCGCGCCGGATGGCGTATCCGTCGATCGCGGGCTCGGGACCCAACTCCTGCATCCTCCACTACGATCTCAGTAGCCGTCAGATGAAGGACGGCGAGGTGCTCCTGAACGACTCCGGCGCCGAGTACGGCAACTACGCCACCGACATCACCCGCACGTATCCGGTCAACGGCCGCTTTTCCCCCGAGCAGCGCGCGATCTACGAGATCGTCCTGGACGCCCAGAAGAAGGCGATGGAGGTCGTCCGGCCGGGGGCCACGATCGGCGACGTCGAGAAGAAGGCGGCCGAAGTCCAATCCGCGGGGCTCGTGAAGCTCGGGTTCTTGACCGGAAGCCCGGAGGAAGTCGTCAAGAGCTTCGGGCACCGCCGCTTCACGCTGCACGGCGTGGCCCACTGGGTCGGCCTCGACGTGCACGACGTCGGGGCTTACGGCGGCGCTGCGGGTGCCCAGTCGCGGGTGCTCGAGCCCGGGATGGTCTTCACGATCGAGCCGGGCATCTACATTCCCGCCGGCATGGCGGGGGTGAATCCGAAGTGGTCGAACATCGGGGTGCGGATCGAGGACACGGTCCTCGTGACGAAGGACGGCGTCGAGTGCCTGACGTGCGGCGCGCCTAAGGAAATCGTGGACGTCGAGAAGGCGGTGCAGGCCGGGAGAAAGTAGGGGGAGTTCACAGCTCACATTCGACCGAACTGTTAACTGTAGCCGTCCATTGTCGATTTCCCTCCAGGCACCAGGATTCGTACCCTCTCCTCTCCCACGGAACAGTCGACGGGAGTCTCGAGGACGCAGTCGCCGTCGACCTGGATGTCGATCGGGTAGCTCTCCAGGGATCGGATGGAGACCTCCCGGCCGCGGACGACCCGGGCGAGTCCGTTGTAGAGGTGACCACCGCGGCCGCGCTTCATCTCCTGGAACAGCCGGAAGAGTCTCCAGAGGTCGCGGTGCGCGAAGAGGAGAACGTCGAGCGTCTCGGAGTCCGGCCGGGCCTCCGGCGTGATGATCCAGTCGCGCGCGTAGCGGCGCGCGCGGCTGACGACCGCGTAGGTGGCCTCCTGGCGGATGCCGTCGACCTCGACCTCCATCCGCGGAAACTCGTACCGGAAGAACTCGGCGTATGCGGTCGGCGTGATGCCCCAGCGGCCCAGCCGGCGCTTGAGCGTCAGGTTCATCTTTCCCATGACGCGGGCGTCGAGCCCGGCGCCCGCCCACAGGAGGAAGGGTCGCTCACCGGCGTGAGCCAGGCGAAGAGCCGTGGGAACGCCGTCGAGCAGCAGCTCCTCGGCGCGGGGCAGGTCGACCGGGATGCCGAGCTCGAGGGCGAGAACGTTTGAAGTTCCCCCCGGAAGCAATCCGAGCGGGACCGGCGAGCCGTCGAGCCCGGCCGCCGCCTCGGAGATCGTGCCGTCGCCGCCGCAGACGGCGATGAGATCGATCCCCCTGGAGAGAAACGTCCGGACGATCTCGGTCGCGTCGCCGGGGCCGGAGGTCGGCGCGTTGACGAGCTCGAGGCCGCGGCCGCGCATGCGGTCGATCAACGCGCTCATCGCCCTACGCAGATCGCGTTGCCCGGCCGTGGGGTTGTAGATGAGAACGCCGCGTTTCAACTCAGAAAAGCTCCCCCTCCCGCTTCGGCGCGACGATTCCCAGGTGCCGGTAGGCCGCCGGCGAGGCCACGCGGCCGCGCGGCGTGCGCTGCAGGAAGCCCGCCTGGAGGAGGTACGGCTCGTAGAGATCCTCGAGCGTGCCGCGGTCCTCGCCGAGGGAGGCCGCGATCGCGCCCACGCCGACCGGGCCGCCGCCGAACTTCTCGATGATCGTGGCGAGAATCCGCCGGTCGAGCTCGTCGAAGCCGTGCTCGTCCACCTCCAGGCGCGCGAGCGCCTGTCGCGCCGTCTCCAGGTCGATGGTGTCGCGGCCTGCCACCTCTGCGAAGTCCCGGAGGCGCCGCAGGAGGCGATTGGCGATGCGCGGCGTGCCGCGGGCGCGGCTGCCGATCTCCCGCGCGGCCTCGGGCGTGATCCGGATCGAGAGAATATTCGCGGACCGGTCCACGATCTTCGCCAGGGAGGTGACGTCGTAGAAGTCCAGGCGTAGCGTGATCCCGAAGCGCCCGTGGAGCGGCTGCGAGAGCAGGCCCGGCCGCGTCGTGGCGCCGATCAGCGTGAAGGGCGGCAGGTCGACCTTCATGGTCCGCGCCATCGGGCCCTCGCCGATCATGATGTCGAGCCGGAAGTCCTCCATGGCGGGATAGAGGACCTCCTCGACGGCCGGATTGAGGCGGTGGATCTCGTCAACGAAGAGGACGTCTTTGGGTTGAAGGTTGGTGAGGATCCCGGCGAGGTCGCCTGCGCGGGCGATCATGGGGCCCGAGGTCAGACGCAGACCGGCGGACATCTCGCGCGCCACGATGTGGGCCAGCGTCGTTTTGCCGAGGCCGGGAGGCCCCGTCAGCAAGACGTGGTCGAGGGGCTCGCCGCGCCCGCGCGCGGCGGCCAGGAACACTGAGAGGTTCTCGCGGACCTTGGTCTGGCCGATGTACTCCCCGAGAGTCTGCGGCCGCAGCGTCGGCTCGACCGCGGCGTCGTCCTCGAGCGCGGTCCCGACGAGCAGGGTGCGGTCTTCGGTCACCGAGGTAAGTCTATCGTTCAGGCGCTCCTCACCCCGCCGTCAGCCGCCGTAGCGCTTCCTTGAGGAAATCCCCGAACTCCTTGGGCGCGCCGGCGCGGGCGGTGGAGTCCACGGCGCGCTCGGCTTCGGCCTTTCGGTAGCCCAGGTTGACGAGTGCGGAGATGACGTCGTCGGCCGCGATGGCCGCCGGCGCCTTCGCCGGCGTCTCGCCGGGCAGACCGGCGACCTTCTCGGCGAGCTCGAGCACCATCCGCTCGGCCGTCTTCTTGCCCACACCGGGGACCGCGACGAGACGGCGGACGTCCTGCTGGCGAAGCGCCTCCACGAGCTCGGCCGGGGGGATGCCCGAGAGCACCGTCAGCGCGACCCTCGGGCCGATGCCCGTCACGCCGAGGAGCAGGAGGAAGAGCGTGCGCTCCCTCTCGGTCAGGAATCCATAGAGCGCGAGCGCGTCTTCCCGCACGTGCGTGTGGATCCAGAGCGAGGCCGGGCTTTCTTGATCCGGAAGCTCGTAAAACGTCGAAAGCGGTATGTGGACCAGGTAACCGACGCCCGCGACGTCGAGGAGAACCTGGTCCGGCGCCTTGCCCGCGAGGCGACCGGTAAGGCGGCCGATCATTGGGCGATTGTAGCTGCGGCGGCCTCGCGGATCTGTGGAGCTAGCTCCGCCGCCCGTTGCCGGTGTCGCGCATGAACGAAGCGAGCGCCTGGTCGTTGACCTCGACCTTACGCTCGGCGCGCATCTGTTGCAGGTAGGAGCGCGTCAGGCGATCGGCCTCGCGGGTGCGAATGGACTCCCGAAGCTCGTCCTTCTGCGTCTGGAACGCCTCGCGGTTGGCCTCGTTGCGCGTCAGCACGCGGAAGAGCACGAACCCGTTGGGCACGGCGACGGGAGGTCCGGCCTGACCCTGCGGCGTCTGAAAGACCGCCGCGGCCAGCGCCGGCGCCACGCCGACCTCGGGAACCGGCCCCGCGGGGCCGAACTCGGTCGACGTCTTGACCTCGGTGCCGTAACGCTCTGCCATGGAGACGAGCGTCGCGCCCGAGCCGAGCTCCTTCGCCGCCGGACCGAGCTGCGCCAGGGCGTCCTTCTCGCGCCGCTCGACCTTCCAGTCCTGCTCGAGGCGCGGTTTCAGCTCCGCAAAAGGCGCCAGCCCGGCCGCCCGCTCCTCGGAGGGCCGCACGAAGGCGATTCCGCGGGGCGTTGTGATGGGAGTGGAAGAGATCTTCCCGACGGGCAGCGCCCAGGCCTCATCCGAGAACTTCTCATTGGCTCCGATGCCGGTGATGGCGTCGCCCTTGGCCGACCACTCGGTCGTGTTGTAGGTGACGGTGTCCGTCTGGAGCTTGCGCAGCTCGTCGTCGGACGCCGAGGCGCCGCGGCCCTTCAGCTTCTCGGAAAGCTCTCTGGAGATGCGGTCCGCCTCCGCCGTGGCCTGCCGCTCCGCGATCTCGGCCGTGAGCGCCGGGCGCGCCTCCTCGAGCGGACGGGTGCGCGCCGGCGTCTTTCCCGCCAGCTTGATGATGTGGTAACCGAACTGGGTCTTTATGGGGCCGCGCACCTCGCCGGGCTGCATGCGGAAGGCGGCCTCCTCGAATTCGGGGGCCATCTGGCCGCGCGAGAAGGGAGGCAGCTGCCCGCCGCTGCCCTTGCCGCTGGGATCGTCCGTGTTCTCGTCGGCGAGCTTCGCGAAGTCGGCGCCGGGGAGCTGTGCGCGCGCCGCCAGGTTCTCGGCTTTCGCCCTCGCGACAGCGTCGGCCCCCTCGCCCCCGTCGGGCTTGACCGCCACCAGGATGTGTGCGCTCGTGACCTGCTCCGGGACGTTGAAGGTGTCCTTGCGCTTTTCGTACTCGGCGGCGATCTCGGGATCGGCGGGCTTGATCTTCGCGCGGATCTTCGCGCGGTCGATCAGGAGGTACTTGATCTTTCTCTGCGCGGGAGCGCGATACCGGTCCTTGTGCTTGTCGAGGTACTGCTGGAGGTCGGCGTCGGACGGCTGCGCAGGGGTCTCGAGGCGGCTGACGGGGATGAGGATGTACTCGATCGTCGCCTTGTCGTTGCGGGCCGCATACTCGCGCAGGAGCTCGGCGTCGGGGACGGCGACGGAGGCCTTCACGAGGTCGGCGTGCTTCTGGAGCAGCATGTCCTCGCGCATCTCGTCCTCGAAGCGATCCGGCGCGATGCGGTTCGAGCGCAGCATCTTCTCGTACTTCTCGCGGCCGATGAACTGGCTGTTCTCCTGGAAGAACGGCAGCGAGACGATCTTCGCGGCGAGCTCCTCGTCGGAGACGCGGAGGTCCATGCGGTGGGCTGCCTCGAGGCGCAGGATCCGCTCGATCATCGAGTCGAGAACGTTGCGGGGCAGGTCGAGTGCGCGCTCGAGCTCGGGGGAGAAGTTGCCCTGGTACATCTGACGGTAACGCTCGACCTGGGCGCGGTACTGCCGGTCGAACTCGACGGCGGTGATCCGCTCCCCGCCGACCTGCGCCACCACCTGCGCCGCCGGGTCCTGCTCGGCGCCGTCGCCGGACCAGAACACGAAACCGAGGATGAACACGCCGATCACGGCAAACAGCGTCCACTTGAGGTGGTGGAAGCTGTTACGCATCGTCTTGAGCATGAAAACTCCTTCAGCAGCCTGTTCGAGAACGCGCGACTATAGCAGGGCCTTCCCGAATCCGAAGGCGGCCGGATGTCGCGCGCGGGCTGCCCGAGGACGGCTCCGGCCGGACGGTCGCACAGCGCTCCGGCACGCAAATGTGCTATAAGCGACGATGGTAAGTCCCGCAGTTTCGTGAGTTTATGCGAAAAAGGAAGTCCGGTCAGCCGGCGGGGACGGATCTCGACTGGTTCGTGATCCCCATCCAACGGATCCGCCAATGGGGGATCGTCGCCCTCCTTCTGCTCGTGGCCGGAGGGATTGGCTACGCACTCTACAGCCGGAGCCGTCGCTCGCCCCAGGAACGAGCGCGGATCGAGATCGCCGAGGCCGAGACGCAGCTCGCCCGGGCCACCCGCGCCGCGGGGGTCATCCGGCCCGGATCCAACGTCGCGCAGGCGCGCGACTTTCTGCGCGACGCGCACGAGTCGTTCTCCGGCACGCGGTACGAGGAGGCGTTCCGGCTGGCCGTCGAGGCCCAGTCCTACGCGCGCCGGGCGCTCGGAGGCACGGGATCGGGCGAACAGGGAGACGCGTCCTTCATCTTCGTGGAGGGCGACGTCTCGCTGCAGCGGGCCGGTCGCTCGACCTTCGAGGCGGCGCGGCAGCGCCAGCCGCTTTTCGAAGGCGACTTCGTGAAGGCGGGCAAAACTGGCTCGGCGGAGATCATGTTCTTCGACGGTACGCTGTACACGATCCGGCCCGGCTCGCTCTTCGAGTGCCGGCGGCCCGTGGCCTCGGAGGTCAGCGGCAGTCAGATCAAGATGATCTCGGGCGCGGTCAACGTCTACACCTCGAGCGCCACGTCGACGGTCGACACGGACTCCGCCACCGCGGCCATCGACCGCGACTCCCGCGTCACGGTCGACGTGGCTCCGGGCGACAGGACTGAGGTCGTGAGCTTCCGGGGGCGGACCACGGTCTCGACCGGCAAGGAAACTGTCGTCCTGGAGGGGCGCGAAAGGGTCGATGCGTCCGCATCGACGCGCGTGATCTCCGCAAAGGTCACCCTGCCGGACTCTCCGCAGCCGAGCGTTCCGGCCGACAACCGGATCTACGACCTGAAGACGGGCGATCAGGTGGACCTGAAGTGGACCAGGGTGCCCGAGGCCGCTCGCTACCGGCTCCAGATCTCGCGTTCGCGGCTCTTCGTGCCCGACGCAACGGAAGTGGACCTGGACGACCGGGTTCAGACGAGCGCCCGGGTGAAGGTCTCCAAGGAGGGGTCGTACTTCTGGCGGGTGGCCGCGATCGACACGACCGGCGTGACATCGGACTGGAGCCTGGTGCGGCGCTTCAAGATGGCGACCGAGCCCCCCACGTCGGGCGGCGGCGACTCCACACCGCCGGATCTGACCGTGTTCCCCCCGCAGCAGATGGGCAACCTGTTCCTCATCTACGGCAAAACGGAGGCGGGCGCCATCGTGACGGTCAATGCGGAGCCCGCCGACGTCGAGCCGGACGGCGCCTTCAAGAAGACGATCACCGTCGAGCGCGACGGCGCCGCGATGCTCGTCGTCAAGTCCGTCGACTCCGCGGGGAACGAAATCGTGAAACGTGTGAGAGTGTTCGTGGAGTCCTTATGATCCGGGTCGCCGAGCTTCGAGCCCCGGATCCCGAGTAGGAGGTCGTCATTTGTCCTGGAAATCCATTTTCTCGATCTTCTCGAACGACCTGGCGATCGACCTCGGCACCGCCAACACGCTCGTTTTCGCCCGCGGCAAGGGCATCATCGTTCGGGAGCCCTCGATCGTAGCCGTCAACACGAACACCAACCGCGTCGAGGCGGTGGGCACCGCCGCCAAGGAGATGCTGGGCCGAACCCCGGGCAACATCGTCGCGATTCGCCCCATGAAGGACGGCGTCATCGCGGATTTCGAAGTGACCGAGAAGATGCTCGACCACTTCATCAAGAAGGCGCACGGTCGCTCGCTCTTCGTGAGGCCGCGCATCGTCGTCTCGGTGCCGTCGGGCATCACGCAGGTGGAGAAGCGCGCCGTGCAGGACTCGGCGTTGCGCGCCGGGGCGTCGGAAGTGTTCATCATTGAGCAGGCGATGGCGGCGGCGATCGGCTCCGGGCTCCCGATCACCGAGCCCACCGGGAACATGATCGTCGACATCGGCGGCGGCACGACGGACGTCGCGGTGATCTCGCTCGCTGGCATCGTGTACAGCCGCTCCGTCCGCACGGCCTCCAACGAGATGGACGAGGCGCTGATCCAGTACCTGAAGCGCAAGTACAACCTGTTGATCGGAGAGCGCACGGCCGAGCAGATCAAGATCGAGATCGGATCCGCGCATCCGCTCGACGAGCCACTGACGATGGAAGTCAAGGGCCGCGATCTCGTCGAGGGCGTGCCAAAGACGCTGGTCCTGACCGACGAGGAGGTCCGCGAGGCGCTCTCCGAGGTCGTCGCGGCGATCGTCGAGACCGTGCGCGTGGCACTCGAGCGCACGCCTCCGGAGCTGTCCGCCGACATCATGGACAAGGGCATCATCCTCACCGGAGGAGGCTCCCTGCTGCGCAACCTCGACCGCCGGCTCGCGCAGGAAACGGGCCTGCCGATCTCCTACGCCGAGGACCCGCTCGCCTCCGTCGCGCTGGGCACGGGAGCGATGCTGACAGACATGGATCTCTTGCGGAAGATTTCGATTACGTAGCAGCGCGGGGCCGTGAGCCGTAAACCGTGAGCCGTGAGCCGCGCCTCCTTCCATGTCCGAGCCTTCGGCGGAGGGCTTGCGCCCCATGAGACCCCAGAACCCTCACGTCGAGATTGCGGCGGTGAATCCGCGCCGCGGCGGCGCCGTTCTCGTGGCCGTGCTCGTGGCGTGCGTTCTGATCCTGTCGGCCCAGGCCCCGGCGCGCGGCGGGCGGGGCACCGTGCTGCAGTCGTGGATCCTGAGCGCCTCCGCGCCGCTCGCGTCGGCCGTGAGCTCGGTCTCGCATGGGTTCTCGGGCACGCTCGACAGAACGACGGAGCTTTTCAGTGCGCGCTCGCAGAACGAGCGGCTGCGGCGCGAGCTCGATGCCCGGGACCGTGAGCTCTTCCGCCTGAGGGCGGAGATGGGCCAGCTCGGCGAGGCGCGGCGGCTGGAATCGGCCGGCGCCGTGCTGCCGGGGGTGATCGGCAGCGTTCCCGTCCTGCTCGTGGAGCGGCGGTCGGGAGTTCACAGCGCGTTGATCGGTGCCGGCGCGTCGGATGGCGTAGTGCCGGGTTCTCCGCTTGCCGTTCCGGCGGGGCTCGTCGGCCGAGTCGTGACAGTGGGCCGGGGCATCTCCCGCGCGCAGCTCCTGCTCGACGCATCGGCGGCCGCCGGCGCCCGGATCGCGCGGACGGGCGAGCTCGGGGTCGTGCGCGGCGACGGGCGGGGGAGCCTGACGCTCAACAACATCGCGACGACGTCGTCGGTCGCCAGCGGCGACCTCGTCGAGTCGGCCGGCATCGACGGGATCTATCCGCGCGGCGTCCCGATCGGGCGTGTGGAGTCGGTCTTGCGGGGAAGCAAGCTCTTCCTGGAGGTGCGCGTCGCCCCCTCGGCGGACTTCGCGCGGTTGACGGACGTGCTGCTGCTTTCCCCTTCGCCCGCGGCGAAGGAAAGCCCGGAGGTTTCCCAGGGTGCCGCGCGGTGAAGATCAGCCGGATCGCGCTGCTGCTGGCCGGCGCCGTCCTCCTCGCGTTCTTCGTCGGAGGCTCATCCCACCGGTCCCTGCTGCCGGTGGACTGGTTTCTCCTCGCGACGGCCGCGGTGGCGCGCAACGGCGACTTCGTCCGCGCGGTCCTGACGGGCGCCGCGGCGGGCTTCCTCGAGGACGCTCTTTCGCAGCCGCTTCTGGGGGCAAACGCCTTCGCCAAGGCGATCCTCGGCTTCGCGCTGACCCTCGTCTCCGTGCGCGTGGTCTTCGGGGGAGCGCTGGCGGTCGGGGCGGCGCTGGCCGCCGCCTCGCTCGCCAACGAGGCCATCGTGGCGGCGCTCTCTGCCCTGCTGATGGGCTCGCCCATGGTCGTGGTGTCGCGAGACGCGCTCTGGCGCGCCGCGGCGACCGGGATCACCGGAGGAGCCCTCGAGGCCGCCTGGGCGTTCCCGTGGGGAGAGTGGTGGAAGCGGCGGCGGCTGAGGAGGCTGCGATGACCAGGCCCCCCGCCGGCAGGAGACCGCGGTGCTGAGGATTCGGGAGGACCGGCAGGCGCTGGCGCGTCGCATCGAGATCTCGCGGGTCGGGGTCGGCGCGCTGCTGTCCCTTCTGGCGGTCGCGTACTGGTTCGTCCAGATCGTCCGCGGCGAGCACTACTTCTCGCTGTCGGAGAACAACCGCATCCGCGCCGTCAAGATCACGGCCCCGCGCGGCTACGTGCTCGACCGCAACGGCGCGATTCTCGTCGAGAACCAGCCCGCCTACACCCTGCACCTCTACCGAAGGGAAGCCCGGGACCTGGAAGGCTCGATCGCCTTCATCGTCGATCTGCTCGGCCTGAGCCCGGACCAGGTGCGTTCCCGCGTCGAGCGGGGACGCCGCGAGCCGGAGTTCGTGCCGATTCCGATCGCCGAGAACCTCGGGATCCAGGAGGTCGCCGCGGTCCAGGTGCGCGCGGTCGAGCACCCGGAGTTCGCCGTCACGGTCTCGCAGCGGCGCCTCTACAAGCACGCCGGCTCCGCCGCGCACGCCCTGGGCTACCTGTCGGAGGCGACCCCGGAGCAGATCAAGAGCGCGGGCAGCGTCTACCGGGTGGGAGACTGGATCGGGCAGAAGGGAATCGAGGGGGCCTACGAGCGGCTTCTCGCGGGGGCCAACGGCGAGCGCCGGGTGATCGTCGATTCGCACGGGCGCGAGGTCTCCGAGGCCAACCGCCTGGACGCGAGCCCCGGACAGAACCTCTTCCTGACGCTCGACCTGGAGCTCCAGTCGGTCGCCGAGGAGTACTTCCGCGAACTCGTCGGTGCGGCCGTCGCGCTCGATCCGGAGACCGGCGAGATCCTCGCGCTCGTGTCCTCGCCGTCCTACGACCCGAACTGGTTCACACGCCGCGTGACCCCGGCCGAGTGGAACGGCCTTCTCGAGAACCCCGACCGCCCGCTGCAGAACCGCGCCATTCAGAACATGTACTCCCCCGGATCGGTCTTCAAGCCCTTCCTCGCGTACGGCGCGCTCGCGCAGGGACTCGTCGATCCGGAGGGACGGGTCTTCTGCCCGGGCCACGCGGCCTTCTACGGGCGCGACTTCCGGTGTCACAAGAGGGGCGGGCACGGCTGGGTCGACCTGCGCGCCGCGATCAAGGTGTCCTGCGACGTGTACTTCTACAACCTCGGCCGCCGGCTGGGTATCGACCGCATCAGCGAGATTGCCACCGCCTTCGGATTCGGACGGCCGACGGGCGTCGACATCGCCTTCGAGAAGTCCGGGCTCGTGCCGTCGGAAGAGTGGGCGCGGACCAAGCGCGGCGCGCGCTGGTATCCGAGCGAAACGATCTCCGTTTCGATCGGCCAGGGCCCGGTGCTCGTGACACCGATGCAGGTGGCGCGGGCGATGGCGGGCTTGCTCGAGGGCGGACGGCTTCCCACGCCGCACCTTTTCTTCTCGTCGCAGGCGCCGGGCACCGGGGCCCCGCTCGCTTACAAGGCGGAGTTCCGCGAGGGCCTCAAGATCTCGCCGGAGAAGCTCGAGGTCGTCCGGAACGCCCTGTGGGCGGTCGTCAACGAGCCGGGGGGCACGGCGTACGGATCCCGAGTCGAGGGGATCGCGATGGGCGGCAAGACCGGCACCGTGCAAGTCATCGGACGGGGGGCGACGGTGCGCGCCGGTGCGGACCGCTCGAAGCTCCAGGACCACGCCTGGTTCGTCGGGTTCGGACCCGTGGAGGATCCCAAGATGGTCGTGGTCGTATTCGTCGAGAACGGCGGCCACGGCAGTCTCGCCGCCGCGCCCCTGGCCAAGGCGCTGTTCGAGGCGCGGTTCGGTCTGGCGCTCCCGCAGCCCGCGAATACCGCCGTGCAGGCGTCGGCGCCGCCTCCGCCGGGCCGCCTCCGCCCGGCGGCCGATCGGGAGGCGCGGTGATCGGCGGCGTCCTTCCCGGCTCCCGGCGGCTCGACCTCGTCGTGCTCGGCTGCGCGTTGTCGCTCGCCGTCCTGGGGATCCTGTTCGTCGCCTCGGCCACGACCGGCACCCGCTTCGAGGGGCTCGCCAGCCGTCAGGCGATCTGGCTCGCCGTGGGCGTGGGCGCCATGGGAGCCGCAATCCTCTTCGACTACCGGATGCTCCTGAAGTTCTCGTTCGCGATCTACTGCGTCTGCCTGCTGCCCCTCGTGTACCTGCTGCTCTTCGGCGACACGATTGCCAACGTTCGGTCCTGGATTCGCATCGGGCACTTCCAGTTCCAGCCGGCGGAGCTTGCGAAGATCGCGACCGCGCTGCTCGTCGCATATCTCTTCGAGAACGAGGACGAAGCGCGGCTGCACGCCTCGACCGTGATAAAGCTGGCGGCGATCGTGGGCCTGCCGATTCTGCTCGTCTTCCTGCAGCCGGACATGGGACTCGCGATCACGTTCCTGCCGCTGCTGTTCGTGGGCCTCTACTTCGGAGGACTGCCGGCCCGCGGCTGGGCCGCGATCGCCGTCATCGTCGTGCTGCTGGCCGGAGGGGCCTGGTTTCTGCTCAAGGACTACCAGAAGGCGCGCATCGGGACCTTCCTGAATCCCGACACCGACGTCCTCGGCTCCGGGTACCATGTGCGCCAGTCCAAGATCGCGGTCGGGTCGGGCGGCTTTTCGGGCAAGGGATTCCGCAGCGGCACGCAGAGCCAGCTGCGCTTCCTGCCGGTCCAGCACACGGACTTCATTCTGGCGGTCATCGCCGAGGAGTGGGGGTTCCTCGGCATCATCCTGGTACTGGGCCTTTTCGCCGCGCTTCTGCTCCGGGCGTTGAAGCTCGCGCAGACCGCGCGGGATCGCGGAGGCGTGTTCCTCGTGCTGTGCCTGACAGCCATGATGGTCTTCTCGGTCGTCCTCAACGCGTCGATGATGATCGGGCTCGCGCCGACGACAGGGATCCCGCTTCCTCTCGTTTCCTACGGAGGGTCCTCGGTCGCGACGACCTTTCTCGCCATCGGCCTGATCCTCGGGGTCGATTTCCGCCGGTTCGCCAACGCGTGAGGAAAGAGCTCCTCGTCAACGCGACGCCTCCCGAAACGCGCGTGGCGCTAACCGAGGACGGCCGCCTGGTCGAGGTGTTCCACGAGCGCCGGAGCCGGCATGCGCTCGTCGGAAACATCTATCTCGGCCGCGTGCGCCGCGTGCTGCCCGGGATGCAGGCGGCGTTCGTCTCGATCGGCCTCGACCGCGACGCGTTCCTCTACGTCGAGGACCTGGCCTCGCGTCCCTCCGAGTTCGACTTCGGCGAGGAGGAAGCGGCGCCCGAAGGCCTCGACGGTGTCGAAGCCGCCGGCAGGCCGCGCATCGACGATCTCGTCAAGGAGAGACAGGAGATCGTGGTTCAGGTCACCAAGGACCCGATCGGGGGCAAGGGGCCGCGCGTCACCGCCGGCATCTCGCTGGCCGGCCGGACGCTCGTCTACATCCCGGGGCCGCGGGAGATCGGGGTGTCGCGGCGGCTCACGGACGACACCGAACGCGAGCGGCTTCGTACGATCCTCGAGGGGTTTCCGGGAGATGGAGGCTTTATCGCGCGGACAGCCGCGCGCGGCCGCTCGGCGGCGGAGCTCGCCGCGGACTACCGGTATCTGACCGAGCTCGACACGCGTATCCGGAGACGCCGGGACAGCGCGGCGCCGCCGGCGCTCCTGCACCGGGAGCTCGACCTGGCCCTGCGGAGCGTGCGGGACGTCGTCGGCGACGACTGCGCCGCCATCCGGGTCGACGACGAGGCCGCGCACGGCCGCATGAAGGAGTTTATCGACGGGGTCGCCCCGGCCCTGTCCCCGCGCCTCGAGCTCTACGGCGGATCCGTGCCGCTATTCGACCGGTATGGCGTGGAGGCCGAGATCGAGAACGCGCTGAAGAGCCGCGTTGGCCTTCCCTCGGGCGGCTCGGTCGTCATCCACCAGACCGAGGCCCTCGTGGCGATCGACGTGAACACGGCCCGCTTCGTCGGGAAGGATGCGCTCGAGGAGACGGTCTTCGCCGTCAACCTCGAGGCCGTGCCCGAAGTGGCGCGGCAGATCCGCCTGCGGGACCTCGGGGGCCTGCTCGTCGTCGACTTCATCGACATGGAGGAAGCCGCGCACCGGCAGAGGATCTTCGACCGCTTCGAGGAGGAGCTGGCGAAAGACCGCGCCCGCACCCGCATCCTCCAGATCTCCGAGTTCGGATTGATCGAGATTACGCGCCAGCGCTCGCGGGGAAACCTCGAGCGGATCCTGACGCGGGGATGTCCGGGCTGCTTGGGCAGCGGCCGCGTGAAGTCGGATCGGACAGTGGCGCTCGACCTGCGCCGCGCCCTGCTCGCCCCCCCCAACCTCTTTACGCCCGGCGAAACGGTGCGCGTGCGCGCGCGGCCGGCGGTCGCCCGCCTGCTGACGGACGAGGATCCGGGGATTCTTGCCGATACGGAGGCGGCCCTCGGCATCCGTGTCGAGGTGGTCCCGGATGAGGCGCTCGCCGGGTCGGGCTTCGAGATCGTGCGCGTATAAGTCTCGACTCTTCAGTATTTAAGCGGAGAAATAATTCCCCTGCAGCCTGTGTTGATCAGAGCAGCACGCGATACCTTCCTTCCCGGCCCCGACACAAAATAAGTCGGGGCCGCCTTTTTTTGGGATCAGGTCTTGCGGATCTTCTCGAACATGGCCAGCGCCGCGAGTCTTTCCCGAACATGGTTCACGATCGGAGCGGGGTAGTCGCTTCCGATCGCGCACCCGACGGCCTTCTGTTCCTCCGGCGTCATCGTCCAGGGCTCGTGAATCTTTCCGGCCGGGACCCGGGTGAGCTCGGGCACGAATTGACGGATGTAGCGGCCCTCCGGATCGAACTTCTTCGACTGGAGCACCGGGTTGAAAACGCGGAAGTACGGCGCGGCATCCGTCCCGCAGCCGGCCGCCCACTGCCATCCGCCGTTGTTGTTGGCGAGATCCGCGTCGGCGAGCTCCCGCTCGAACCACTTCTCGCCGTGGCGCCAGTGCTGGTGAAGGTCCTTCGTCAGGAAGGATGCGGCGACCATTCGCGCCCGGTTGTGCATCCAGTGGGTCTGGCGAAGCTGCCGCATCGCGGCATCCACGAACGGGTAGCCCGTTGCGCCGCGCTGCCAGGCATCGAGGACCACCGGGTTCTCCTTCCAGTCCATCCTGTCGAAGTCGGGGCGAAAGCTCTCCCGGGCCACGCGCGGATAGTGAAAGAGCACATGGTGGTAGAACTCGCGCCACGCCAGCTCCAGGATGAACTTGCGGATGTGCGCGCGCGGCGCCGGAGGGGAGGTGGCCCAGGCCTCTTCGGCCGCGGTTCGAACAGTACGGGGGGAGATCGTTCCGAAGTGCAGGTGAGGGGAGAGGCGCGAGGTGCCCTCGAGGTCCGGGCGATTGCGGCCGTCGGCGTAGCGCAATGCCGGCCCGGCAAAGAACCGGCGCAGGAGAGCGAGCGCTTCGCTCTCGCCTCCCTTTGGCGACAGCGCGTCCGGCGCCAGCTCCCGCCAGGCGCGCACTTTCGCAAGCGGCACGCTCGGGAGCGCGGGTGTCTCGAGCGCGGCGGGCGGGGTCTCGGGTCGGCGTTTTTCGCCCGACATCCATTTTTTCGAGAAGGGCGTGTAGACGGTGAAGGGGTCGCCTCCCTCGGTGGCGATCGCATCCGGCTCGACCAGCAGGGCGTCGGGAAACAGGCGGAACCGGGAGCCGGCCGCTTCGACGGCCGCCTTCGCCGCGATGTCCCGCTGTTCGGGGTACGGGCCGATCTCGGCGTTCGCGTAAACGCCGGAGGCGCCGCTCTCGCCCAGAAGCGCGGGCAGCGCATGGGCGGCCGGGCCGGGCCGCACGATCAGCCGGCCCCCGGCCCGCGGTAGCGACCGCTCGAGCTCCTCGAGGCTCTCGCGCAGGAAACGAAACCGGGCGGCCCCCACGTTCGGGTCCGCGAGGTACGTGTCGTCGAGGATGAAGACCGGGATCACGCGCCCGGCATCGCGGGCCGCGTGCGAGAGCGCCGTATTGTCGGCCACGCGCAGGTCGCGTCGGAACCAGTGGAGGAGGGTCGTCAATTGAGCCGAACGATCGACCAGTTCAGAAAGGATGCGAAGGCCACCCAAGCCGCGTAGGGCGCGAGCAGCCAGGCGGCCGCTGTCGAGGCCCGCGCGGCGAGGACGACGAGGGCGACGCACGTTGCCTCGAGGATCGCGATCTCGAGGAGTGCCACTCCGGGGCGCCGCGCCGCGAAGAAGACGTAGCACCAGCCGGCATTCAGGATCAGGTTCAGGGCGAGCAGGACCATGTACCCAACCGCCGCCCCTTTCGCCCACACGATCGCGCTCGCGACCGCGATCAGGATGTAGAGCACGGTCCAGACCGCGCCGATCACGGAGCCGGGCGGCGTCCAGGACGGCTTCGCGAGGCTCTGGTACCAGCCGTCCATGCCCCTCGCCGTGAAACGCCCGCCGAGGACGGCGGTCGCCGCGACCAGAGCCCCGAACAGGAGCAGGCCCATCCCGATCGACCTGCTCACCGCGCCGCCGAGCGGCCGCGCTGCTCCAAGAGCTCGGCTACGATCCGGCGCCTGTACGCGAAGATCTCCTCGAGCTGCCGGCGCACGCGCAGAGCGTGCGCGAGCCGGCCGAGAAAACCGAAGGGCAGCTCGTACTCGACCTGATCGTCCATCTCGACCGCACTCCCGCGGCGGGAGAAGCGATGGGTGTGGACCCAGGTCTTGTAAGGCCCTTCCTCCTGGACGTCCTGGAACTCCCGGCCAGGCTGCCAGCGCGTGATGCGCGTGACCCAGCGCAGGCGGAAGATCGCCCAGCGGATGCGGTACTCGATCCGGCTGCCCTCGAAGAGCGCCGCGGGCCTCGAGCCATGGATCCTGAAGCGCAGCCAGGGAGGGGTGAGCTTCGCGAGGTTCGCAGGATCTGAGAAAAAGGCGAAGACCTCTTCGAGCGGCGCGTCGATCTGCTGTGTCTGCCGGAGCGAATACATGAGGCCTGGAGACTCTAGCCTACCGGCACGTCCGCCGACGGCCTTGTCGAGGTTCCTAAAGAGGCTTGAGGCCGAAGAGCGGCAGGGTCACGACGTTGTGCAGCCCTGGCGGGGCGTGGACGATGAAGGGCACGGCGTTGACCACCGCGCCGATCGTGGCGCGGTCGCCGTGGAAGCCGCCCTCGGCGACCACGTGCAGAGGGGGATCGCCCTCGATGTCGATGCGGTCGGCGGGATTCGGCGCGCCGACGGCCATCGTGAGATCCAGGGCGACCTTGATCTCGTCGCCCGCCTGGACGAGGGCGACCTGGTGGAGGCCGAGGACGTGGCCGGGCGCCACTCCGTCGGTCTCCTGATCTGCGAGGACGGGCTCGATCGTCTCGGTGATCTCGTCGATCGGTAGCCCGAGCCCCAGCGCGATCAGGGCCGCCGACTCGGAGAGACCGACGTGCCCGAGCTTCTTCACCGCCACCCCGTCGGCGAACTCCTGGCGCGTGAGGCCGGCGCCGACCTTGGCGCGCAGAGGCCCCCGCCGCTTGGCCGCGTCGACGACGCGCGTGACTTTCACCGAGTCGACCCGGACGCACGCCCCGGCCATCGCGAGCACGAGACGGTCCATCACGAGTCCGGGGTTGACGCCCGTGCCGAGGACCGCCACGCCCTTCTCCTTCGCCTTGCGATCGATCTGCCGCGCCATCGGGGCGTGCCGCAGCTCCGGATACGCCAGCTCTTCGCAGGTCGACACGATGTGCAAGCCGGCCTCGATCGCCTCCTCGATCTGGGGAAGCATCGCATGGAGGCGCGACCCCGTGCAGAGCACCGCGACGTCGCCCCGGCCGCGCGAAGACGCGCTCGTGGCGTAGAGCCCGGAGGCGCTGGCCGCCACCGTCACGTCGGGGAAGGCCCCGTCGAGGAGGCCGGCCAGCGGTTTCCCGGCCTTGCCGAGCGCGGGATCGGCGGCCCCGAGTAGCACGATGTCGTCGCGTGTTGCCAGGGCCTTGCCCACCTCGATCCCGATGGGACCGAGACCGATGAGAGCGACGCGGGGTTTGGTCGAGGTCATGTCCCGTCGGGCATTCTATGAGACACCGCCTCGTGTCTCGCAATCGCGTCCGGGACCCCACGCAGGATCCAAAGCGCCGCCGCCATCATCACCGCGAGCGAAGCGACGGCGATCCGGTAGGCGGTGTTGCGGCCCAGCGGAGCCGAAAGTCCGTCCACGATCGCCGCCCAGAGGAGGGGCCCGGCGATGGCCGCGGCGCGCGCGGACAGGGCAAGCAGACCGAAGAACCGGCCGGCCTCGCCCGGGGGAGCGAGCGTGAGCAGCAGGGGCCGTTCCGCCGACCAGATCCCGCCGAAGGAAAAGCCGACGACAAACCCGCCAAACCAGAAGCTCGACAGGTTCGGCGCGAGTGCGATCGCGATGAGGCCCGCGATCCAGCCGAAGAGCACGAGACGGAGAGCGCGGCGGGGGCCCAGACGGTCGGCCACGCGGCCCGCCACCCAGGCGCCGGCGATGGCCGGGATCGTCAGCGTGACAAAGAGCCGGATCTCGCCGCCGGCGGGAAGTCCCAGCACAGTCACGGCGTAGAGCGCCATGAACGAGGTCGCCGTGCCGAGTGCATCCTGATAGAAGTAGGAGGCCGTCACGAAACGGAGGAGCCCGGGATGCTTGCGCGCCTCGCGGAAGGCGGCGGAGAGCTCGCGGGCGATGCCGGGGAGCGACGCGCGCGGCCGTTCGGCGCGTGGGCGCGCGAGGTGGTCGCGGCAAAAGAGAAACAGCGGCAACGCGCACAGAAGGAAGAGCAGCGCCGTCGGAGCGAACGACGCCGTGCGACCTCCCGCCGGAATCCCGAGGCCACCCGCGACGAACGGGGCGACGAGCAGGACGCCGGCGATCGATCCGACGTAGCCGATCGCGGTCCCGAGGCCCGAGAGCGTGCCGCGCCCTGCGGGCGGCGTCAGCTCGGTCAGCATCGCGTTGTACGGAGGCAGCGCGAGCTGATAGGCGACGTTGGCCACGGCGAAGGCGGCCAGCAGGAGCCACAGAGGAACGGAGGCGCGCGCCAGCGCGGCAAGCGCCAGGGTCGCCGTCACGCACACGAGAGTCAGGCCGACGATCCAGGGTTTGCGGCGTCTCGAGGCGTCGGAGACGGCGCCGATCCAGGGGGCCGCTACGAGCACGACCGCCGAGGAGAGGCTCGTCGCGATCGAGTAGGCCATGTTCGAGGCGCCCCGCTCTGCCACGATCCAGACCGCGAAGTAGAGCGTGACGATGTTCATCGAGAAGATCGTGTTGGCGAAGTCGTAGAGCGCCCAGCTCACGCGTTCCCGGAGGGGAGCCGGGGACAGCACCCGGAAACCGCCGCCGGCGTCGATCTCGAAGCGGGGATCGGTCATGGGCGGCCGTAGGATAGACCGTCCGATTCGAGGAATCGCCCGGGCTGCGTCCGGGTTCTGGGGGACTGCCATGCGCCACCGCACCGGAATCGCCCTCCTGGTTCTCCTCGCTTTGACCCTCGCCGCCTGCGCGAGCGGCCGCAAGGACTCCGGGCTCGGCGTCCGCGTTCTCGACTGCGTCGTCGTCGAGCGCGAGCGCGAAGCGCCGGGACAGGGCGGCGCCCGGTACGACGGCACCGGCAACCACTACCTGGTCTTCGAGACCCGCGAGAGGGAGGCCACGGCCCGGTACCGGTTCCAAGTCACCCGCCAGCAGTGGTTCCGCTTCGTGGAGGGCTCGCGCGTTCGGATCACGCTCAACAACAACATCCTCCAAGACATCCGCCCCAACGAATAGACCGTAGAATCCGCCCGTGCGGACGGCGTGGCTGCCCAAGACGTTCACCACTCTCCGGGGGTACACGGGACAGCAGCTCGCGGCCGACCTTCAGGCCGGCGTCGTCGTCGGGATCGTAGCGATCCCTCTCGCGCTCCGCGGGGTCAACCCGTGACGGCCGCGAGGCGAGAAACCGCGCGGATGCTCGCCCCGCCGCCGCTGCTTTACGTCCTCGCGCCGACGGCCGGGTATTTTCTGAATCGCCGGGTTCGCCGATGGCTCTAAGCGTCGAGCGACCGACGGGCTGGGACGGCGTCGGAGTCGTGACGCGCCGCGACGCCGGGTCCGGCGCCACGATCTTCATCGCGCTCCACTCCGAGAAGCTCGGACCCTCAACCGGCGGCACGCGCTTGGCCGTCTACGCCGACGGGGACGCCGCGCTGAGGGATGCCCTGCGGCTGGCCGAGGGGATGACCTACAAGTGGGCGGCGGCGGGTTTTCCACGCGGCGGAGGCAAGGGCGTTCTCGCCGTGCCGCCGGATCTGGACCCGCGGATCCGACCCGCGCTGCTGCGACAGTACGGGTCCCTGATCCGGGAGCTGTCCGGTCGGTTCTGGACGGGGGCAGACTTCGGCACGTCCGCCGAGGACATGGACGTCATCGCCGAAACTGGAGCGCCGTACGTTTTCAGCCGCACGCCGGCGCACGGCGGAGCGGGTGGGTCCGGAACGTGGACGGCCATGGGGGTCGTTGCGGCGATCGAAACCGTGTGTGCGCGCCTCTGGAGCGAGACTTCCCCGCGTGGACGCCACATCCTCGTCCAGGGAACCGGCAGCGTCGGCGGGCCGCTCATCGAGAGGCTTGTCGCGGCCGGCGCAATCGTCTCCTTCAGCGACGTCGCTCCGGCGGCCGTAGCGCGCCTTCGCGAGGAGCGAGGCCTCCCGTTCGTGCCTCCCGAGGCGGTCTTCGACACGCCGTGCGATCTCTTCGCGCCGTGCGCCCTCGGCGGAGTGCTGAGCGCGGCGACGATCCCGCGGCTGCGGTGTCGGGCCGTCGTCGGCGCCGCCAACAACCAGCTCGCGACTCGCGAAGACGCGGAGAGTCTCCGCGCCCGCGGCATTCTCTACGCTCCGGACTTCGTCGTGAACGCTGGCGGCGCGATTGCGATCTCGGGACAGGAGGCCCTCGGCTGGAGCGCCGAGCGCGCGCGCGAGGAGGTCCTGCGAATCGGCAAGACGCTCGAGCGCGTGCTCGAGATCTCCGAGGCGCAGGGCATCTCGACCGATGCGGCCGCTCGCCGGCTCGCGGAAGAGCGGCTCGGCTAGCGCAGCGCCGCGGTGGCCGCCCCGGCGGTTCCCGGAGCGTAGCCCGAGTCGATCTTCTTCATCTTCTCCGTGATGTCGGCCGCCAGGCGTGGGCGGCCGGCCCGCCGGGCTTCGGCGGCGATGCGCTCGAGACGGAAGAGGCCCTCGCCCCAGGCGTCGAACCGGGGGTTCGTGGACAGCTCGTCGGCCACCGCGAGGATCGAGGTCTCCGCGGAGGAGGGCTCGGGTCCGTGCAGGCCGAGCTCGCTGGCGAGCTGGTCGACGTAGGGGCGGAGGAAGATCTCCATGTACCGGCCCTGCGCCCCGGCCTCGATCTTGCCTTTCTCGAGAAGCTCGGCGGCGCGCTTGCCCGCGGCCCGCGCGTCCTTTTCGCGCCCCAGCGCGAGGAGCGCCTCTCCCTCCGCGACGGCGCCTGCCACGTGGGCCGCGGCCGTGCGCGTGGGCGTCTGGAGCGCCCGGGCGACCGTCAAGGCCGCCTCGGGTCGGCCCTGCAGGAGATAGAGCTCCGCGAGGCTCGACTGCGGAGCGCCCCGGTAGGGCATCCGCGCGGGCGTGTCGAAGGCGCGCCGGAAGCTCGCCTCGGCCTCCGCGAGTCGCCCGAGGCGCAGGTACGTGTAACCGAGCAGCTGCAGGTTGTGGAGATGGTGCCAGTCGTCGCCCGGCCGCAGGTTCTCGGCTTGGGCGTACGCCTCCTCGATCGCGTCGGCCTTCTCGAACTGCGCCAGCGCCTCGTCCCAGCGGCCGAGCCGCGGGAGGACGTGCCCGTACATGTGCTGCGCGTGGGCGACGCCAGGGCTCGAGCCCGCGTAAATTTTCCCGTGCGCGGCCGCTTCGGCGTGTTGGCCGATGTTCTCGAAGGAGTGGATGAGGTAGTGGTGGGCGCCGAGGTGGCCGGGCGCGCGCGCCAGCGCGGCCTCGTAAAACGCGATCGAGGCGGCGTGACCGAACTGTCCGCGACCCCACGGTCCCGGCTCCTCGGCGTTGCCGCGGAGGATCCAGAGCTCCGCGTCCTCGGGATACACCGCGAGCGCCGCGTCGAGCGCGCCCTTGTACGCCGCGTGCTTCTCCTTCTCCTCGGAGGCCGGGGCAGCCTGCGCCTCGATCTGGCGATCGCGCAGCGCGATGAACCTCTGCTCCTTCGGCGTCGCTTTCGGCGCGAGGGCCTTCGCCTTCCCGATCGCCGCGCGGGTTGCCTCCGGCCGCTCGAGCCCCTGCTCGGCCCGGGCCAGGCCCATCCAGCACATCGCGCACTCGGAATCGATCCGGAGCGCCTGGTGAAACGACCGAGCGGCCTCGATCCAGACGTAGTGGTGCAAGTCGGTCAGCCCCTGGTCGTAGAAGGTCTGCGCTTCTGCCGAGGCGGTCGCGACCTTCTGGCGAATCTCTCCGATGTCGGTCTTGCGCGAGGTCGGCCGCTCCAGGATCACCGGATCGACGGGGTCGCCTGGCGCCGCGCAGCCGGCGTGCGAGAGGGAAGGGGGTTCCGCGGCGCTGAGCGGCAGCGCGCCGAGAGTGAAGGCGAGGATCACAGGTTTCCACATGGCCACCTCCTCATCGGACGAGATACGGCTTTCCCTCTTTCGACACGTCGAACTCTTTGGACTTCCCTTTCGGAATCGATAGCGACGTCCAGCGGCTTCCGGCGAAGTGCCGCGCGAGGAATACGATCTGGCCGACGTGGTACGCGTAGTGCGTCAGCTGCCGGTTGACGGCCTCGAGGACGGTGTGAGCCTCGCCGCGGATCGCGACGGTCCGGGAGACGTCGGCGGGCGAGAGGGGGGTCAGCGCGTCAAACAGGAGCTGCCAGCCCGCCTCCCACCGCTCGAAGATGTGCGCGCGCGTGTCCTCGGCCACGAGCTCGAACTCCGTGTCGCGGTTACGGTCCGTTTTCTCGCCGTCGGCCGTCGGGAAGTCGGTCCAACGCGAGCGCAGGTTTCCCGACACGTGCTTCATCACGAGAGCGATGCTGTTGGACTCGGCATCGATCGTTCGGAAAAGATCGCCCTCGGCCACCTGCGCGAGCGCGCCGTCGGCGAGAGTTTTGTACTTGCGGAATTGCCGCAGGGAATCGTCGAGGAAGGCGGCGCCGGTGTCGGTCTCGGACACGCCCGTCATCCTAGCAGGCGAGTTTCGGTCAGGCCTGCTTAGGCCGCCGGAAGAGTCGAGGTCGATCGAAGAAGACGCTCGAACGCTGAAGCCTCCATCGGCCGGGCCAGGAAGAACCCCTGTCCGAGCTCGCAGCCGGACAACTTGAGCGCGTCCGCCTGCTCGGCGAGCTCGATGCCCTCGGCCACCATCACGAGCCGCATCGCGCGCCCGAGGTCGACAATGCCGCGCGCGAGAGGCGAGAGGCCCGGGGCCAGAGTCGGCCCGTGTATGAACGAGCGGTCGATCTTCAGGATGTCGACCGGGAGGTTCTGAAGATAGGCGAGCGACGAATACCCCGTGCCGAAGTCGTCGATCGCGATCCGGACTCCGAGGTCGCGCAGGGCCCGCATGCGCGGGATCATCGTGCGCGGGTCGACCATGATCAGGCTCTCGGTGACCTCCAGAACGAGCCGGTCGGGCGGCAGGCCGGCCTCGCGCAGGGCGGCCGCAACAGTCTCCACGAGGTCCGACTCCTGGAGCTGCCGCGCCGAGAGGTTGACGCTGACGTGAATGCCCGGATCGCGGCGCGAGTGGGCGGCGATCGTCCGACAGGCCTCCTCGAGGACCCAGCGCCCGAGCGGGACGATGAGACCCGTTTCCTCGGCCAGCGGGATGAACTCGAGGGGCGAGAGCATGCCGCGCTGCGGATGGAGCCAGCGCACGAGCGCCTCGGCGCCCACGATGCGACGGGACTGGAGGTCGACGATCGGCTGAAAGTGGAGGATGAACTCCGAGCGCTCGAGCGCGCTGTGCAGGTCCGCCTCGAGCTCCAGACGCTGCATCACGGCCGCGCGCATGCCGGGCTCGAACACCTCGCAGAGGCCCTTCCCTTTCTCCTTGGCGTGATACAGGGCCACGTCCGCGTTGCGCAGGAGCTCGTCGTCGGGCTCCCCCGGGACGCCGATCGCGACCCCGACGCTGGCCGAGAGGAACACCTCCTTGCCGTCGAGGCGGACCGGGTCCGCGAGGGCGGCCGCGATCCGGGCGGCGACCTCTCGCGCGGCGCCGGCGTCGGGCGTGTCCTCGAGCAGGAGCGCGAACTCGTCGCCCCCGAGCCGCGCCGCGGTGTCCCCGGCGCGGATGCACTCGTGGAGGCGGCGGGCGACCTCCATCAGGACCTCGTCGCCGGCGCCGTGGCCGAGCGTGTCGTTGATGTCCTTGAAGTCGTCGAGATCGAGGAGCAGAACGGCGCAGGGGCGGCCGTCCCGCTGGCTGCGCGCCTGGGCGTGGGCGACGCGGTCCGAAAGAAGCGCGCGGTTGGCCAGGTTCGTGAGCGGATCGTGGAACGCCTGATGGGTGAGCTGCTTCTCCAGGGTCTTGCGCTCCTGGATGTCGCGGATCGTGACGACGAGGCCGCCGATCGTGGGGTCCGCCAGCAGGTTCGTGACGATCACCTCGGCGAAGAACCATTCGCCGCTCTTGCGGCGCAGACGCCATTCGACGGGCGCGGGCGTGCCGGGACGCGCGACCGTCTCGGCGATTAGCGCGAGTGCCCGGGCCTGTTCGTCGGGATGCAGCAAGTCGGCGAGCCGGCTCGCGGCGAGCTCATGCGGCCGGTATCCGAGCAGCCGCTCGACGGACGGCGTCTGGTAGCGGATCTCGGTGTCCGTGTCGATGACCGCGATGATGTCCGAGGAGTTCTGCACGAGCGATCGGAAGCGGGCCTCGCTCGCCCGCGCCGCGTCGGCGGCGGAGAGCCGCACGTTCTCGCGCACGGCGATGTACTGGCGCGCGAGCACGGCCGCGGTCAGCAGGATTGCTCCGACGACGACACCCCCGAGCGACGGCGTCCGACGGTCGAGGGCCGACAGGAAGAGCGTCCCGTACCCCACGACCACCGCCAGATACGGCGTCAGGCTGACCGTGGCCGCGGTCGACTCGCCGGCGGGATCCTCCGTCGCTTTTCCGGCCAGCCGCCGCTGGACCTCCGCCGCGGCTCCGAACAGGAGCCAGGCGATCATGCTTATGGCATCGATGGTTCCGCCGCTCTCGTAGCCGCCGCTGATCGCGAGGACGCTGAAGATCGAGTCGTTGAGCAGGGTGGCGATGATGGCGATGGTCAGGAGCAGGAAGACCAGCCTGACGCTTTCGGCGCGGTGACGAGCCGCGATGACGGACATTCCGAAGAGCAGGATGAGGTCGCCCAGCGGATACAGGATGGCCAGCACGACCGTGGGCAGATCCGTGGCTTCCAGAGCCGCGATCGGCTCCAGCAGCACCGACCACAGGAGCATCATCCCGCCCAGGAAGACGGTCGCCACGTCCAGCCAGAACTGGAGGGCTTCGGTTCGGGAGCGCAGGAGCCGCGGAAACGACAGCAACCCGACGAGCAACGGAACGTAGTAGGCGACGTAGGCCACCTGCCCGATCACGTAGGCGACGGCCGTCGTCGACGTGTCGCGCCAGATCCACTGCGATCCGAACCAGAGCGTGTCGCCGAGCCAGAAGAGCAAGAAGCCGAGGGCCAGGAACCTCCACGCCTTGCGCGACTGCGGGTCGAGGCCTGGCGCACGGCTGGCCGACAGGGCGAGCAGCATGACGACCAGACCCACGGGCAAGAACGCCGCGTCGCTCCAGAAGGAACGCGTACCCGCGGGAAGCCGGGACGTCAGCGACAGGACGCAGTAGAGAGCGCCCCAGATGCCGAGCCCGATCGCGAGAAACGACGACGGCCAGCGCGAAGCCGGCGGGCTTTCCGAGGCCTTCAGCCGCCCGGGGAACACAGCTTCCGCCTCTTGCGCACCGTCGGGGATAATCGGACTCACTGCCCCTATTGTCGCAGGTCGGCGGCGCGCCGCGGCTCATGGCCGCTACTTTCGAGTTTTTCGGTAGATCCAGAGCAGGAGAACCGCGCCGATCAGCGCGCCAATGAAGCCCGCGGGCTCGTTTTCCTGATAGAGGCCCAGCAGGCGTCCGAGGAAACCGCCGACGACGGCGCCGACGATGCCGAGGATAATCGTCACGATGATGCCCCCCGGATCTTTGCCGGGCATGACGAACTTGGCGAGAGCGCCGACGACCAATCCAAAAATGACCCACCCGAGGATACCCATGGTCACCTCCTGCGCGGTGACGTTCGCAAGAGGCGTGCCGAACCTGAAGGTTACGGCCAATTCGGGGCCGCGGGCCTCAGCATGGCCGGCCTCGACGGGATGGTAGCGGAAGGATCAGAGTCGGTTCATCGAGGCCGACCATGCTGTACGCCTCGGCCATCGTCGGATAGTTGAAGACCGCGTCGCGAAAGGAGGCGATGGTTCCGCCGAAGGAGAGCACGGCCTGTCCGATGTGGATGAGCTCGGTCGCGCGCTCGCCGAAGATGTGGACGCCCAGGAGGCTGCGGCTCTTCGGGTCAAACAGGAGCTTCAGCAACCCCGGTTCGACGCCCCCTTCTGGCCGGCCGGCCCGCTGCCGATGACGACGAGGTCGTAGGCGTTGGCGGACATGATCTCAGCTCCTCACAGGGTGTTTCCGGGAACGGCCGCGGCCGCCGGGACCCAGACCGTCTCTCTCGTGGTCACGAAGAATAACCCCGCGCGCGTTGGCCTCCCGGTGAGCTTCTCCCAGTAACGGGAGTAAAGAGTCACCTGGGGCGCGTAGAAGCGGACGAGAGAGTCGCGATTTTCCCCGACTGTGTCCGACTTGTAGTCCACCAGCACCCAGCCGTCCTCCTCTTCGAAGACCAGGTCGATCGCGCCCTGGAGGAGAGTCCCCTCGGGGCCGTCCGCGAGGCCGATCTCCTCGGGGGTGACCCGGAGCGCGAAGGGCACCTCGACCAGCCGCTGCTTCGCCTGCCGCGCGCGCGCCCAGAGCGGGGACGCTCGGACGGCTTCGACCACGCGCACGACCTCTTCGAGGTCCCCCGCCGGGCGTTCCTCCTCGGCGAGGACGTTCGCGGCGAAGGGCGAAAGATCGAGCGTTTCGTCGCGCATGGCCGCTTCGAGCACCGCATGCAGGACGCGACCCCACGACATGCCGCGGCCCGTGTGCTCCCACGCGGGCTTCTCCGAGGCCGCGTGCACGATGTCTGTGACGGGGACGACGCGGTACGTCGGCGCCTCGACCGCCTCGCGCCGCGCGGAGCGGAGCTTGCGGAAGTCGGCGAGCTCGGCCGAGAGTGCGCCCTCGGACGGGGGTTCCACCGGAACCGCTACGGCGCCGCCGCCCGTCTCGGGCAGGCTCTCTGCGAGAAAGGGATCGAGAGCGCACCAGGGTCCCTTGGGTTTCCCCTTGCCCTGCCTCCAGGTGCTGACCACCAGCATGTCGCGGGCGCGCGTCGAAGCGACGTAGAGGAGACGGTGCTTCTCGGCTTCCTCGAACTCTTTTTCGCGGGCGGCCATCGTCTCCCAGCGGGCGGGACGCGCGATCTCGATCACGTGGTGGTCGTCGGTCTCGCGGACGATCCGCCAGTACCCGACGGCCGTGGTACCGCTACGATCGCTCCAGGCGCGAGGCGGCTTGCCCCGTTCGGACCGCGGATCGGCGAGGAAGACGACCGGCGCCTCCAGGCCCTTGGCGCCGTGCACCGTCAGGAGGCGAACGACGTCGCGCCGTCCCGGCGAGACGCTCATCTCCTCGATGTAACCCTCCCGCGTCATCTGCGCGAGCTCCTCGACGGCGGCGGTGAAATCGAGCCCCTCGCCCGCGAACGTGCGCGTGGCGGCGACGGCCTTGAGGAGGTTTCCCGCCCGGCTGTCGCCGAGCTCGCGCGCGGCCGACAGCGCAAGCCAGCCGAGCTTCTCGGCGATTCGCGCAATCGCGGCCCCCGGGGGGAGAGTGGCCGCCAGGGCCGCGGCCTCCGTCAGCATCGCGCACGCCGCCGCGATGCGCGGATCGGCCCCCCGAGGCGGCGCCGCCCGGAACGAGAAACGGCCTCCGGACGCGAAGTGGCGGTACAGCGCCTCATCGTCCACGCCGAAAAGCGGCCCGCGGAGCGCGGCCGTGAAGGGGACCGGGTTGTCCGGATCGGCGACCGCTTCGAGCAGCGTCAGCAGCACGGCGAGCTCCTCGGAGTCCTGGAAAGCGCCGCCGCCGGCGAGCTCGTAGGGCAAACCCCGCGCTTCCAGGGCGCGGGCGTATTCGGCCATGCGGTAGCGGTAGCGGAACAGCACCAGAAATTCACCGGGACGGCGCTCCCCGGACGCGACGGCGTCCGCGATCGCGCGGGCGATCCTCTCCGAGTCCTGCGCGACGACCGCGTCGGAAGAGGGCGTGTCCGTGCGCACCTCGAGCCGGAACGCGGCGGGCCCGCCCTCCTCGCGCCGCGCCTCGAGCGGCACGTCGGCGGCCTGCTCGCGGGTCGCCACGGCGGGGAACAGCGTCCGGAAAGCGGTGTTGACGAAGGCGCAGAGGCGTCCGGTGGAGCGGAAGTTCGTGGTCAGGGCGAGAATGCGGCCGCTCCCTTCGATCCGGCCGCGCACGAAGTTGTACGTCTCGATGTCGGCGCGCCGGAAACGATAGATGGACTGCTTCGGATCTCCGACGACGAAGAGCGAGCCCGGCGCAGGTGTGAGGACTCTCCAGTCCTTGCCGTCGGTCTCGCGACCGGTCAGGTAGAGGAGGATCTCCGCCTGGATCGGGTCGGTGTCCTGGAACTCGTCGACCAGGATCGGCAGGAAGCGCTCCTGAAAGGCGCGGCGGACGACAGGATGATCGCGCAGGAGGTCGCGCGCGTAGAGCAACAAGTCCTGGAAGTTCAGCCGGCCGTTGCGCCGCCGCCACGCCGCATAGTCGCGAACGGCCGGCACGATGGCCGACATCAGGATCGGATGGAGATGCTCGTGCCAGGTGTTGATCGCCGGCTCGAGCACCTCGGCGACGAGCGTCTCGAAGCGCGAGCGGAGCGCTCCGGCCTCCTTTGCCTTCCCGGACACGCGGCAGAGGGCCTCGGCCGCGCGCACGAAGCTCGCGGGGTCGGCCGGGTCGAGGAGCTTCTCGAGCCGCAGCGCCCGGCGCACGCCCTCCTGGAAGTCGTTCCATCCCTCCGGAGGAGTGTCGGACGGCAGCTCTTTCGCGGCCCGCTCCAGGAAGTCCGCGAGCGCGCGGCGCTGCGCCACAAAATCCGGCGGAGCGGGCTCGACCGTCGAGGCGGGAACCACGTCCTCGTTCTCCGACAGCGTCTCGAAGGTCTGCCGGAGGTCGTCGAGGCGCACGCCGAGCGCCGAGAGCCGGGTCAGGATCGGGTCGTCGGAGGTGAACAACTTCTCCGTGTAACGATCCCACGCCTCCCGGCGCGCCACCGCGTCCTCGGGTTGGTCCATCTCGGCAAAGTCCGGATCCACTCCCGCCTCGACCGGCCGTTCCCGCAGGAGCCGCGCACAAAACGCGTGGATCGTCCCGATGAAGGCCGCGTCCAGGCGGACGAGCGCGTCCTCGAAGCGGGGGCGCTCCTCCGGGCCGGCCGTGCGCGCGGCCTGCTCGAGGCGAGTCTGAAAGCGTTGCGACAGCTCGGCAGCCGCCTTGATCGTGAACGTGACCGCGGAGATCCGCTCGACGGTCGCCTTGCCCGTCCGGACCAGTGCCACCATGCGCTGGACGAGGCTCTCCGTCTTCCCGGTTCCGGCGGCGGCCTCCACGAGGATCGTCGTGTCGAGGTCCTCGCAGATCGCCTGGCGCGCGTCCTGGTCGGGAAGGGGGCCCGACTCGTTTTCACTCCCGGCCATGGATCTCCTGGAACGCCTGAAGCGCGGGCAGGGTCGCCTTCCCGAGCTTCACCTTCGCGCGCGCGCGGGCCTGTCGGGCTCCGCCGCAGACGGTCTCGTAGTGGCAGAAGCGGCAGTCCTCCTCGTCGTCCGAGTGCGGGAAGGCACCCGCGGCGAGCAGATCGAGGAGCCGCTTGAGCACGTCCCGCGTCGCGTCCGGGTCCAGGGCGACCGGGATCCTCTGACCCTCGCCCTTTCGCCCGGGGAAGAAGTATCCCGAGCGCGACACAGGCGCCCGCATTCCGGCGCGCTCCAGCAAAACTTCGAGCGCCATCGCGTACA
>JBKJWL010000040.1:0-2616 GCA_046716885.1 Thermoanaerobaculia bacterium
CACCTTCACGAGCGAAGCGAGGATCTCGGCGGGGACGAGGTCCTGCGGGAGGACCAGCTGCAGGAGCGCGTCTCCGTCGCGGACGAACGGGCCCACACCGCGGGCCCCCGGCGTCCCGGGTCCCTGCCCCGCCTCCGGCGCGTCGGGGTCGACCTGGGCCACGCGGGTCATCCCCTCCGCCAGGAGCCCGACGCAGCGGCGGGACCGCGCGGCGAATTCCGCCCACGACCCGCCGATTCCGTCGAGATCGCAGACCGCGATGCGCGTGCTCATTCGCGACGCGACGGGCCGTCCGGTCCACGCGGCGGAGAGGTCGACGACCGGCACGAGCACTCCCCGGTAGGGAAGCACGCCCACGATCCCGGGCACGACCCCGGGGACGCGTCGAAGCGGCACCGAGGGCACGACCATGACCACACGCGCTACGTCCACGCCGTAGCCGTGCCCGGCGACTTCGAAGCAGACCACCGTCACGGTCACGCGCTCAGTCCTCCAGCCGGAACTTGCCCATCTCCTGCTTGAGCCCCTCGACGGCGTCCTTCATCTCGTCCGCCGCGGACGTGAACTCGGTGAGGGAGCGCGACGTCTGCTGCACGTTGGAGGAGAGGGACGTCATCGCCACGTTGATCTGCTGCGCGCCCTCGGCCTGCATCTTCATCCCGTCGCTCACGTGGGCGAACTGGTCCGTGAGGACCTGCACCTGGGAGATGATCCCGTCGAGCCGCGCGCTGACGGACTCCACCTCGGCCACGCTGCGGCGGACCTGCTCGGAGAACTTGTCCATCTCCATGACGCCCGCGGACACCGCGGACTGCATCTGGTGGACGGTCTTCTCGATGTCGAGCGTCGCCGAGGCGGTCTGGTCCGCCAGCCGTCGGATCTCCCGAGCGACGACGAGGAAACCCCGACCCGACTCGCCCGCCTTCTCGGCCTCGATCGCGGCGTTCACGGAGAGGAGGTTGGTCTGGTCGGCCACCTTCGTGATCGTCGTGACGACCCCCGTGATGTCCCGAGCCTTCTCGCTGATCGCGGAGAGGCGCTGGCTGATCTGGCCGCTGCTCGCGGCGAGAGTCGTCATGGTCCCGCGCATGACTCCGAGCGAGGCCCGCCCCGCGACCGCGCTCCCCGACGACTCCTTCGCGACGCGGCCCACCTCGCCCATGGTGGAGGTGAGCTCGATGCCGGTGGCGGAGATCTGCTTCGTCGCCGCGGCGATCTCCGTGGCGCTCGCGCCCAGGGACGAGACCGTCGCCTCCTGCTCGTGGCTGGTCGCGGCCATCTCCGTCGCGGTGGCCCGGAGCTGGAGCGCGGAACGCTTCACCGCCCGCACGAGCGCCGCGATCTTGTCGAGGAACGCATTGAACGAGCGGGCGAGGTCGGCCGCCTCGTCGCCGGACGAAACGGGCAACCGGGCCGAGAGGTCGGCGTCTCCCTCGGCCATCTGTCTCATGCGCGCGCTGATGGCCGCCAGGGACCGGAGCACCGACCGGAGCAGCAGGGTGCCCACGACCAGGACGACCACCAGTGCGCCGAGCGCGAGAAGGAGCGCGTTCCTCTTCCCGGACGTGACCGCCTCGGCCGCCTCGGCCTCACGGTCCTCGATGCGGGTGGAGAGGATCCGTACGGAATCCTCGACCGCCTTCTCGTGTCGGCTGTAGGTGGGCCGGAGCGCCTTCAGGACGGCCAGGGCCTTCTCCTGGTCGTACGGCTGGGCCCGCAAGGTGGGCCGGAGCTCGTTCTCGAGGCCGGCGAAGTATTCCTCCGCCGCCGAGGCGGAATCCCCGAACAGACGCTCCTTCAGTCCCAAGCCCCGATCCTCGACCACGGCTTTCCACTCGGCGTTCTTCACCCGATACGCCCGCATCACCTCGTCGAGCGCCCGCTCCTCCGTGGCCCGCTCCTCTCACGTGCTCGCAAGGACGGCCCGGTGGGCCAGCAGAGAGGCCTGAATGGCGAAGAGCGGCGGATGCGCGATCGTGGCCCGGAGGTCCTTGTCCTGCGCCACGCCTCGGTACATGGCCCCGTTGATCCGCACTCTCTCGAGGGTCTGCGCGTTGAGCACGACGACGGCGATGAAGCTCGCCACGACCACCCCCACCATCAGGGCGAAGCGCTGCTTGAACGTGAGATCGCTAAGGCGCATGGAGGCTCCCGCCCTGCCGACGCTCCTGGGCCGCACCCGGGCAGGGACTCCCCGTGCGGTTGGCTCTCCGGGAAAGCCGCGACTTCCCCGCGCGGCGGTCGCGTGCAGGGAGCCGGCCGTTGCCGAGAGCGTCCCTCATCGTCGCCGAGCGGCCGCACGTCGAGGGCGGAATTCGCATCCGCGGGATCCCCGGCCCGAGGTCGTTTCCCGCCGATGAGAACGGTGCGAAGAGCCGTGAGACCTCTTGGATGCCGCGCGGGGCGCCGCAGTTGCGACAGGCGGTCACCCCGAGGAGGGGAGCGCCCAAGCGGGCCAACGCCCGAAACACCCGGCCTGCGTTCTCCGTCGTCGGCCGAACCCAGATGTCGATGTTCTTCGTGGCGCGGTCCTTCATGGCGCGCGGGAGGCCATGCGCACCGACGGCGTATGCCCCGATCCCCCGGTAGTCAACCGCCTCCGCGCTCAACGTGGAC
>JBKJWL010000041.1:0-30343 GCA_046716885.1 Thermoanaerobaculia bacterium
GCTTTCGCCCATTGCGCAAGATTCCCCACTGCTGCCTCCCGTAGGAGTCCGGACCGTGTCTCAGTTCCGGTGTGACCGATCGCCCTCTCAGGCCGGTTACCGATCGAAGCCTTGGTGAGCCGTTACCTCACCAACTAGCTAATCGGGCGCGGGCCCATCCGGTAGCGCGAGATCTTGCGACCCCGCTTTGATCGTCAGGACTTTCGTCCCGAAGATGTCATGCGGTATTAACTCGAGTTTCCCCGAGGTATTCCCCACTTCCGGGCAGGTTACCCACGTGTTACTCACCCGTCCGCCGCTCGACTAGAAGGAGTTGCCCCCTTCCGCCTCGCTCGACTTGCATGTGTTAAGCACGCCGCCAGCGTTCATTCTGAGCCAGGATCAAACTCTCCACTTTAAAATGTTCGCACGGCTGGGAGCCCCTGGGGACCGGGGGACCGCAAGGTCCTCTGCCTTCGAAGCTCCTCACCGATTGATGCGAGTCAAACCCTGTTTGTTTTTGAAACCAGAAACTCTGCTTTTTACAAAAAGCAGGAAAAATGACGTCTGGCACGCTCTACTCAGTTTTCAAGGAACCGCGTCCCCGGGCTTTCTTCCGCCCCGAAACCGCGCCGTACTTCCGGCGCGAAAACTTCAGAACATCCGTCCGTCTTGCGACGGACCTTTCAGTTTAGCGAAACCTTCTTGGCCTCGTCAACGCAATTCAAGTCGCGCGCTCCTCAGGGAACACGACGGCTCACGCCGACAAGAAACCTTTGGAAAGACCAAACCCTTGCGGGGGAAAGGGAATATAGGGCCCCCTCGAGAGCCTGTCAAGAGAATTCGAAGAAACCAGAAAAGCTCAATGAATGCAGGCTCTTTCGCGGTTTGCCCTGCACAAAATCGAGTGCAAGCTCAGACCGGTTTGTCGCGTTCGGCGAGAACTCGAGCGATCGCTTCCGGATAGGCGCGATGCTCTTCCTCCAAGATCCTGGCGGACAGCCTCCCCTCGGTGTCGGTCGGAAGGATCGGCACTCGGCGCTGGAGGAGGATGGGCCCGGAATCGGTCCCCTCCTCCACCAAGTGGACCGTGCAGCCCGACTCCGACTCGCCCGCCTCGAGGGCGCGCCGCTGGGCGTCGAGGCCCGGAAACTTCGGCAGCAAGGCCGGGTGGATGTTGAGGATCCGGCCACGATAGCGCCCGACGAACTCCGGCGACAGGAGACGCATGTAGCCCGCCAGGCAGACCAGGTCGGGGCGCGCGCGCTCGAGAATCCGGAGGACATCCTCCTCATGGGCCCGCCGCGAGGGGTACCGCTTCCGGTCAACGGCCTCCCCGGGAAGGCCGCGTTTCTTCGCGCGGCCGAGTCCGAGCGCGTCGGGCACATCCGAGATCACCGCTACGATCTCCGCGTTGGGGATCGCCCCGCTTTCGACGGCGTCGGCGATGGCCTCGAAGTTGGAGCCGCGGCCGCTCAAGAGGATCGCGAGGCGATGCCTGCGGGACATGGACCGCCCCGTCTCAGGCCGAGGGCGTCGGCTCCACGACGACCTTCCGGCTCCCGCCACCCGTGACGTTGCCGATCGCGCACCACTTCTGCCCGACCGCCTCCCACAGCTCGCCCGCGCGCGCCAGATCCGAGGGCGCCAGAAACACCACCATGCCGATTCCCATGTTGAACACCCGGTGCATCTCCTCGAAGGACACACCACCCTCGCCCGCGATCACTTCGAACACGGGCAGCGCCGGCCAGGAGCCGGACTTCACGATCACGTCGAGCCCCTCGGGCAGCACGCGCGGGATGTTGTCGTAGAAGCCGCCGCCCGTCAGATGCGCCATGCCGTGGACGAGGCCCCCTTCGAGCAACGGCTCCATGGCCTTCCCGTACGACAGGTGCGGGTCGAGGAGCACGTCCCCGATCGCGCGCCCGCCGAGCTCGGCGAGCCGGTCCTGCGGCTTCCGGCCCATCGTCTCGAAGAAGATCTTCCGCGCCAGCGTGTACCCGTTGGTCTGCAGGCCGACCGACGGGAGCCCCACGGCGACATCCCCGGCCGCGATCCGCGAGCCGTCGAGGATCCGTTCGCGTTCGACGACGCCGACGATCGTGCCGGCCACGTCGTACTCGCCGGTCGCGTAGAACCCCGGCATCTCGGCCGTCTCCCCGCCGAGAAGCGCCGTCGCGTTCTCCCGACACGCCCGCGCGATCCCGCCGATGATGTCCTCGATCACGCCCGGCTCGACTTTCCCGGTCGCGATGTAGTCGAGGAAGAAAAGCGGCTTAGCGCCCTGGACCAGGATGTCGTTGACACAGTGGTTGACGAGGTCGGCCCCGCAGGTATCGTGGCGGCCCAACTCGATGGCGATCTTCAGCTTGGTCCCGACGCCGTCGGTCGAGGCCACGAGAACGGGCTCGCGAAACTTCGAGAAGTCCGGCTGGAACAGGCCCCCGAAGCCGCCGACGTCGCCGAGCACGCCCGGCGTGAACGTCGAGCGGATGGCCGACTTTGCTCGCGCGAGCGCGGCGGCCTTCGCGTCGATGTCGACGCCGGCCTCGGCGTAGCGGGACGGCTTCACGGCTCGCGATTATACGGGGCGGCCGCCGAAGACTCCTGTGGTTAACTCGATCGCAATGATCCGGACGGCGGCAACCTGGCTCAAATCGAGGTTCGAGCTGCCGGAGGTACGCGGTCTCGACCACGATTCTCCCGAACTCATCCGGATTCATCGAGAGCTCATCCAGCGCAAGCCCTTTCTGCGGGCGCTCTACCGCGAGCACTACCGCGCGCTTGCGCGCGCGCTGATAGGTGTACCGGACGGGCCGATCGTCGAGATCGGATCCGGCGGAGGCTTCGTCAAGGAAATCCTGCCGACCGCCATTACGACCGACCTCCACCCGGAGCCACACCTGGACCGCGTCATGAGCGCCGAGAAGCTGGATTTTCCAGACGGCACGCTGTCCGCAATCCTGATGCTGAACGTGTTTCACCATCTGCCTGACCCGCGAATCTTCCTGCGCGAAGCCGAACGCGTCCTCAAGACCGGCGGGCGAGCGATCCTGATCGAGCCCGCGCACACATGGCTTTGGAAGCGGCTTTACAGGCTGTTCTCGGCCGAGCCCTACGACGAAACGGCGCCGGAGTGGGGCTTCGCTCCCGCCGGCCGCTTCACCGGCGCCAACGTTCCCCAGGCCTGGATCGTGTTTTTTCGCGATCGAAAGAAGTTCGAAGCCGAGTTTCCGCGTCTACGCCTGCGCAAGAGCAGGGACCACACGGCATTCCTGTATCTGCTCTCCGGGGGCATTTGGTTCCGGGGCCTCGCGCCGTCCTGGTCGTTTCCCTTCTTCCGCGGTGCCGAGCGGCTGCTGGGTCCGGCGATGGCCCTGCTCGCTTCCCAGACCACGCACACGATCGAGAAGATCTGACTCTCAGGCGGCGGCGGGCCGTAGCACCGCCAGGAGCGAGCTGCCGAACGGGACCGGCAACCGCCCGAGGGTCCTCTGCTCGAGTCGTGAGAGCCGATAGAGCGCCGCGTTCAACCAGCCGGCGGGGACACGTGGCGGCGCCGGCGTCGCCCCGAAGATGGCTTCCTTGAAGTGGACCGCCAGCTTCAGCGGGCTCGTCCACTGGAAGAAGTAGCGCGACGACTCGACGCGAGCGCCAGCCCGGTAGGCGAGCTCCGTCAACGTGCCGCGCGTAAAACGGGTGAAGTGCCGATTGATCTCGTCGTGGCTGGTCCACTGCGCGCGGAAGGCGGGAACTGTCACGAGGACCGCTCCGCCGGCGTCGACGAGCTCGACGGCGCGGCGCAGGCAGCCGAGAGGCTCGGGAAAGTGTTCGAGCACGTCGAGCAGGAGGACGAGGCCGTACCGCGCGCCGGGGCGAAACGTCTCGTCGAAGGGCTGGACGCGGATCCGATCCGCCCACTTCCCGCCCGGAGTCACTCCTGTCGGGTCCATCTCGACACCTTCCACTCGCCCGAAACGGGAGAGCGCATCGAAGAAGAGGCCGTCGCCGCACCCGACGTCCAGCATCTCAGCGGGCTTTCCGGGAGCCACGAGCCCCCCGATGGTTTCGAGAACCAGCTCTTCGCGCGCCCGCCACCACCAGTGCCTCTCAAAGAGCTCCCGGTAGGCGAGCGCGTACTCAGGGTGCATTCGCGGCCCGCCCCACCTTCCGGTCGACGACGTACGGCGGGCGGCCCTTGGTCTCCTCGTACACGCGACCTAGGTACTCGCCGATCACGCCCAGAAACAGGAGCTGCACTCCCGAAAAGAACGTGATGACGAGGATCAGCGCCGTGAAGCCCTGGGGCGAACGGCCGACGACGAACTTCACGTACACCGCGTACAGCGCGAACAGAAGCGCGCCGGCCATGGCGAGCAGTCCGATGACGGCGGCCGCGCGCAGGGGCGCCATCGAGAACGCGAAGATGCCGTCTAGGGCGAGACGGAAGAGCTTTCCGAACGTATAGCCGGACCGGCCGGCGGCGCGTTCCGCCCTCTCGACCGGAACCCCGGTCTGTCGGAATCCGACCCACGTGCGCAGGCCCCGCAGGTACCGGTGGTGTTCGCGGATCTCACGAAGCCGGTCGACCACCCGGCGCGACATCAAGCCGAAATCGCCGGCGTCCAGAGGCAGCCGCACGTCGGAGAGCAAGGCGATCATGCGGTAGAAGAGGTAGTAGCAGGCCCGCAGCGCCCAGCCTTCCTTGCGGCCGACGCGGCGCGCGTAAACGACATCGAATCCCTTGCGGTGCTCCTCGAGAAAGGCCGGAATGGCCTCGGGCTCGTCCTGCAGGTCGCCGTCCATGACCACGACGACGTCCCCGGTGGCGTGATCGAGGGCGGCCGACAGCGCCGCCTGGTGGCCGAAGTTGCGCGACAGGGCCACGCCGAGGACGCGAGAGTCCGCCGCTGCGGCCTCCGTCACCGCGCGGAAGGTGCCGTCCGCGCTTCCGTCGTCGACGAAGACGATCTCGTGAGGGCCGCCCGGAATCGCGTCGAGCACCGTTCGGAGGCGGCGGTAGAGCTCGGGAAAACCGGCCTCCTCGTTGTACAGCGGGATCACCACGGAGACTCGTGGGGAGAGGTTCACGGCTTCCGCATTCCCTTGAAGTAGACCATCTGCCAGAGCGGCAGCGCGCCGATCCCGAGCGGATACGGCTCGAAGAGGACCGGCTCGAACGCTTCCGCGAACATCGCGCGCCACGCTTCGAGTGGCCTCGGATAGTCGCCGCGGTCCCATCGGGCGAGCAGGCGCGCGACGCTCGGACGCTCGGGCATCACGAGATCCAGAATATGGACGTGCCCGTCCGGGGTCAACAGCGTCGCCAGATGCGCCAGGATGCGGCGCGTGCCCGCGTCGTCGACGTGGTGGAAAAGGCTGTTCACGAGAATGCAGTCGAACCCCGCTCCGGGGATCGTCTCGGTTCGTGTGACATCGGCGACGGCAAAGCGATCGCCGTATCGGCGCCGCGCCCATGCGACGTAGTCGGGGTTCATGTCGATGCCCAGATAGTCCATCTCCAGGAAGTGCCGGGCATTGGTGCCCGGCCCGCACCCGACGTCGAGTACGCGCCGCACCGCGCGAAGATCGTTGTGCCGCCGCACGGGTGCGAGCTTGCGCTCCGCGAAGGGCGCCTGCCAGAGCCGGTAGGCGGCCGCGCGGTCCATGACAACCTGCAGGATGTTCACGGCGCCGTTTCCCGCCAGCGCATCAGGAACTTCCCGATTCTCTCCGCGCGCGGAAACGCCTCCTCGAGCGCGGCGAGCGCCGCGGGGGCGATCGGCGGCGAGTAATCGGGGCGCTCGTTGACGACGATCACGTCGACCATTCTCTCCCGGAGCAATCGAAGGAGGTTCTCGGGCGTCTCCGGATAGGCCGCGTAGTCGAAGACAACCCTGGTCGGGTTGCGGCGATCCAACAGGAAGGGCACCTCAGGGCAGTCTGGCGCCGCATAGAGGAACGGGCTTCGCGCCTCCCTCGCCACCGCGGCCGCCAGCGCCGAGTAGGTGTCGCGGTCGGCCGCCGGCACACGAAGCCCGGCGCGCGGCAGATCGAGATCCGCGAGGGGACCGTACGCGACAGGCCGGACGCCGAGTTCCCAGATGTAGCCTGGATTCAGGCGCCAGACGGCAAAGCAGAAATAGAAAACGCCCACGACGGCGAGAGCGCCGCGGGAGCCCGGTCGCGCGAGCGACGCGATGGAGAGCGCGACCAGGGGCGCGACATAGCAGAAGTAGACGGGAGCGGCGTACGGAAACTGGAGGAGGCCGAACAAAGCGACAATCGCGAGGAGGAGGAAGCTCTTCTGCGTCCGACCGTCCGCTTGAACGCCCGCGGGCCACAGCCGCGCGCATCCGATGACGACCGCGACGACGCCGAGCGAGCGGGCCGAGTGCCACACCGCACGATAGATCTCCTCCGAGCCCGAGAGGAGCAGGACCGCCGCCAGCAGCGCGCCGAGCGCTACGCAAACGAACCGGGTTACCGTGCGACCGGCGGGCAGAAGGAGCAGCGCCGCCAGTGGCAGCACCGCCGCGGCGCTCTCGAGCGGCGGAAACGGATGATTCGCCGCCGCGAGCTGCCGGAAGGGCAGCACGAAGAGACCCCGGTAGAAGTCGGCCAGCGCACCGTGCCGCAGATACGGCGCCAGGAGGAGCGCGAGCGGGACGGAGAGCCCCAGCCCGAATGGCAGCACGAGACCCGCCAGAGCCCGCAGACGCTCGCGGAATCCTCCGCGCGGGCCGGCGGTCCAGGCCCGCCGCAGCAGGACCGCGCAGACCGCGGCCGGGGGGACGACGAGCTGGAGGGCCTCCATCGGCGCCAGGTGCGCGCGCACGAGAGCGAGAAGCACCGCGAGAAAGGCCGCGACCGAAAGGGCCTGGAAGACCAAGAAGCCCGCTCCGCCGCCCTCGGTTCGTCCGACCACCTGCTCCTGTTCGCGAAACGCGAAGTGGAGCAGCGCCGCCGCGACAAAGTAAAGGCCGACGACGAGAACCGAGAGCGACAGGCCCGCGCACGCGCCCGCGAGCACGAGCCAGCGCTTCCGGCCGGTCTCGATCTCGCGCACGAGCGCCCAGAGCCCCGCCACGGAAAGGCCCAGCACGTACCAGGACGGCATGCTCGCGAAGTAGTTGGGAAAGCTCCAGACGACGGCAACCGCCGTCAGCAGGGCGGCCGGCCAGGGCTTGAGCCACCGCGCAGCCAGGGCCTGGAAGACGAGAACGAAGAGAAGGAAAAGCGCGAAGAGGACCCACCGGAGAACCGTCAGCCGAACGCCGAAGACGCGAAACGCGAGCGCATGGAGCGAGGTCAGGCCGCCGGTGTAGCTCTCGTCGAAATCGCGATGAGGGAGCTCACCTCGGAGCACGCGCTCGGCGTTCTGCCCGAGCATCCCCTCGTCGTGGGGAACCCATCCGCGCTCGACGAAGCCCGAGACGTAGAGGGCGGACGCCGCGAAGACGAGAAGCGGCAGAAGGCGCCTCAAGCGGGGGCCTTTCGGAAACCCAGCAGGAATCGCGGGTTCGCGCGCGCCGGGGCTCCTTGGGCGCGAAACGGCGCGAGGTCGTAGTTCTCGTCGATCCAGGCGCGGATGCGGCGGCCGTAGTCCTCGCCGAACATGGCGCGGTCGTACTCGCTCGTCGGCCGGCGCCAGAGGACCACGGCCGCGGGGCGCGCCCGCGACAGCTCCTCGAGGATCGCGGGCTCGTTCTCCCCGGTGAGGTAGCCCGGCAGATACAGTTTGTGGCGGATCGGATTGCGGCGCCCCGAGAGAAAGTTGAGCACTTCTCCCTCGGGCAACACGACGAGCCCATCGCCGTCGCGGCTGGCCGCGGCGACGGCCGCCGACAACTCCTCGATCTCGCGGGCGACCTCTGGCCGGGCGGAGAGCATGCGGTCGGTTCCGGCGATCGGGGCCGCCTCGATCGCGGCGTATTGCCACATCCGGCCGACAAACGCCGCGGCCGCGAGAGCGGCGACGGCCCCGCGCAACGTCGCGGCCAGGCGCGACCGCCGGCGGCGCGCCGGAAACCGGGCGAGCGCGAGATGGATCATGCCCGCCGCGCAGACGAACGCGAAGAGCAGCGGCGGTCCGACGTAAGCGGAGTCGCCGATGTGGAATGGCCGCCGGTAGGAGAGAACGACCCCGAGAACCCCGCAGGCCGACAGCGCCGCCGCCGCGCTTCCGCGCCCGCGCCGCAGGCCGAAAACGACGCCTCCGAGGCAGAAGAGCGGCGCCGCGCTGAAGAGAACGGCGCTTCCGGCTCCGCCGAGAGCGGCGGCCACGGCGAGGACGGCGAGGATCACGGCCACCGCCTTCAGCAGTTGCGCTCGCTCACCGGGAGACGGCCGGGACAGGAGGCCGGCGAGGAGAAGAACACCCGTCCACAGGGCCGCGGAGTAGGCGAGCTCCAGGACGCCGCTCTTCCAGTCGCGCACGCCGGAGAACGCGACCAGGAAGTGCCGGGTCTCGGGTGGAAGTCCCGTCAGCAGAACGTGGCTCTCACCTACGACGGCGGACCATCCTGCCCTCCAGAGAAAGTAGCCGAGGCCACCGCCGAAGACCAGTGCGTAGCTTATGAGCGCGGTCAGCGCTTCCCGGAAGCCCCGGCCCCGCAGCGGGGAACGGACAACGCAGGCGAGCCCGGCTGCGGCGATCGCGGCGAGGCCCCATTCGGTGCGGCAGAGGCCGGCCAGTCCCGCGCACGCGCCCGCGAGCAGGAGGCGCGTCCGGGCTCGGCCGCCGCCCGCCGCCAGAGCCACGGCCGCGAGCGTGAACGCTGCGGCGTGCCAGATCCGGTAGCCCATGCCGAGAAGCGCGCCCCCGGCGTTGGGCATGAAGACGAGAGCGGGGATGGCGAGAGCCGTCCAGAGCAGAGCCTCGCGCCGGCCGGCGACACGCTGGAGGACGGCGTACAGAAGCGCGAGCGCGGCTAGAGCTCCGACCGCGCCGGCCACGACGAGGCTCGCGTATCCCGATCCGAAAGCCCGCAGGAACACCGCCTGAAAGTGCGGTGTCAGGGGGCCGAACCAGTAGACAACGTCGCGGTACAGGAAGTCGCCTCGCGCCAGCGCGTCCGGCACGATCCACTCCCGGCCGGAGTCGATGAGCGCGTCGGACCACTTGCCGCGGGAAACGAGGAAGAGCGCGGCGGTCGCGGCCGCCGCCGCGCAGACGAGAACGGCCGCCGCCGTCCGGCCGCGCCTCACGTCACCACGGCCGGCCGGTCGAGCCAGCGGCGCCAGGCTCCAGTGGCGCGCATCTCGTCGATCGCCGCGAACGCCCGGTCGAGCTCGGCGTCCTCCGTCCAGGCGCGCACGCCGCGGGTGGCCCAGGTCTCGGCGTACTCGGCCAGGGCCGCTGCGGCCGCTCGCGGCATCGCTCCGAGCGAGTTGGAGATGAGGTACGTCGAGCTCGCGAGGATCGGGAACTCCGGGCGGTGGCGCAGGAGCGGATCGGAACCCATCAGCGTTCCGGGGCGCGGGCGGGCTGGCCGTTCTTGTATACCGCCAGGATCCGCCGCACGTTCTTCGGGTCCCGCGCGGGGTCGGCCGAGAGGACGAGAAGGTCCGCCCGCTTCCCACTCTCGAGCGTCCCTCGATCCCTTTCGATGCCGAGCGAGCGCGCGGCCGTCTGCGTTCCGGCCCGGATCGCCTCGAGCGGCGCGAGCCCCGCCTTTGCGTACAGGTCCATCTCGATCGAGACGCCGAGGCCGGGGAAAGCCCACATGTCGGTTCCGAGCGCCACCGGCACGCCCGCCGCGTGGAGCCTCCGGAGATTCTCGCGCAGGACGGGAAGCCGGCGGCGCACATCCTCGAAATTCGGAAACCGGCCGCGGTAGCGCGCGGCGTACGCATCGGAGCGGTACTCCGCGACGGTCGCCGCCGGCAGGCGCCGTTCGGCAGCCGGATCCGAAAGGACCTCGGCAACGAAGGCCCGCGTATCCGCCAGGAACTCGAAAACGTCCATCGTCGGGATATAGAAGACCGGGCGGCTCTTCATGGCCGCGATCGTCGCGCGGTCGACAGTGTCGAGGACGCCGTGCGCGAGGCCCGTAGCCCCCGCCGCGATCGCAGCCTTCGCGTCCGCGAGGTTGGGAGCGTGAACGGTCGCGCGCAGGCCGAGCCCCCGCGCTTCCCCGATCAACGCCGCGGCCACGGCCGGCGAGACCTTCGCGAACGGAAGCTTCGGCGCGCGGCACCAGGCCATGTCGTCCAGCATCAGCTTGATCTCAGACGAGCCGAGAGCTTTCGCCTTGCGGACGGACGCGCGCGCCTCCTCGGGAGTGCCGGGCCGCCGGCTCAGGCTCGCATCGGGCGGATGACCCTCATCCCACCACCCGCCCTGCGTCGTGAAGATCGGAGCCGCTGGGAACACTTCGGGGATGTCGGCGCGGGCGCCCGAGGCGCGGGCGAGCCCCTCGGCCGCCGCGACGTCCTCCGCCATGAGGCGGACCGACGTCACACCCCAGGCGAGCATGGTCTTCAGGTCTTCTTCGGACTCCGCGTGGACGTGGGCGTCGATCAGTCCGGGGAGGATCCAGCGCCCTTCGGCGGCAACGAGCTTGCATCCGGCCGGCAAGGCGCCGAGCGCCTCGGGCGTCGCCACTCCCGCGAACACGATCCGGCCGCCGGAAACGACGAGCAGAGAGTTCGGGACCGGCGGCGCGCCGGTGCCGTCGATGAGCGTCGCGCCCCGAAAGGCGATCACGGCGGCCAGGAGGCTCGATCCGCGCAAAGCTCAGAGCGGAAAGCGGACGGCGAAACGCTACTTCGCGTCGAGCGCGTGCTCCTTCTCGCGCTCCTCGTCCTCGATCTCGACCGGGTAGATGCCGGTGAAGCAGGCCGTGCAGGTCGCCTGCTGCGGCCGGCCGAAGGCTTCGAGCATGCCCTCGACGGAGAGGTAGCCGAGCGAATCCGCCTCGATGAACTTGCGGATCTCCTCGACGGACTGGTTGGCCGCGATGAGCTCGCTCCGGGTCGGCGTGTCGATCCCGTAATGGCAGGAGTTGACCGTCGGCGGAGAGGAGACGCGCACGTGGACCTCGCGCGCCCCCGCCTCCCGCAGCATCCGGACGATCTTGCGCGACGTCGTCCCGCGCACGATCGAATCGTCCACGAGGACGATTCGCTTGCCCTCCACGACCTCGCGCACCGGGTTCAGCTTGACCTTGACTCCGAAGTGGCGGATGGCCTGCTTGGGCTCGATGAAGGTGCGCCCGACGTAGTGATTGCGCACGAGGCCGAGCGTGAACGGGATCCCCGACTCCTCGGCGTAGCCGAGGGCGGGGTACATGCCGGAGTCCGGCACCGCGACGACGACGTCCGCCTGCGCCGGATGCTCCTTCGCCAGGCGCCGCCCGAAACCCTGCCGCGAGGCCGCGACGCTGCGCCCGAAAACCATGGAGTCCGGCCGCGCGAAGTAGACGTGCTCGAAAACGCAGGGCGTCGAGACGGGGAAGGCGAACCGGTGCGAGGAGAATCCCTCGCGCGAGAGCTTGACGATCTCGCCGGCCTCGACGTCCCGCTCGAAGCGAGCGCCGATGAGGTCGAAGGCGCACGTCTCGGAGGCGACCACCGGCGAGCCTTCCCGCACGCCGAGCGACAGCGGGCGGATCCCGTTGGGGTCGCGAGCGGCGAAGATGCCCTCGCGCGACAGGATCACCAGCGAGTAGGCCCCGCGCACTTCGAGAAGCGCGTCGGCGATGGCGCCGACGAGTGTGGGCGCCTGGGAGCGGGCCACCAGGTGAAGGATCACCTCCGAGTCGGAGGTCGTCGTGAACAGCGCGCCTTTCGACTCGAGCACCGCCCGGATCTCGCGGGCGTTGACGAGGTTCCCGTTGTGGGCGAGCGCGAGAGGGCCGCGCCCGGTGGCGAAGACGATCGGCTGGGCATTCTCGAGAAGCGAGGCGCCGGCCGTCGAGTAGCGCACGTGGCCGATCGCGGTCCTGCCTGGAACGCGCGAAAGCCTTGCCTCGTCAAAGACATCCGCGACGTAGCCCATCTCGCGCTCGACCCGGATCCGGCCCTCGTCCAGCGCGGCGATCCCCGCCGACTCCTGGCCCCGGTGCTGGAGGGCGTAGAGGCCGAGGTAGGCGAGGTTGGCGGCGTCTTCCGAATCGCAGACTCCGAAGACTCCGCATTCGTCGGAGAAGCCACTCCGATTAGCCATTGGAAACCAATCTTAACACTCGAACCGCGGGAGTTAATCCCGCCGCGCCGCTGGTTAAGCGTCCGGGATCCGCGTCGCCGTTTCGAGGCTCGCGCCTTGCGGAATCCCGGCGAGCCATTCGGGATACGGCCAATCCGACGGCTGCAGAAGCAAATGACAGCGGCCGCGGTCCGCGAGGATCTCGGGACCGGTCAGGCGCGTCCCCCGCGCGAGGTACCAGGCGAAGTAGCCGAGCTCATCGCACCAGCGCAGCACGCGGGCGGCGTTCTCGACCATGGGCAGTTCCGGATTCGAGTGCATCTCGACGAGGAAGCGCGTTTGTCGGCGCCGCGCACAGCCGCGGCCGCCCGCGAGGACAAGCGCCTCGGCGCCCTCCACGTCGACTTTCACGAAGTCGGGTAACAGGCCATAGGTGACCTCGAGCCGATCGAGGGTGACCGTTGGAACGTCCATCGAAAGGCCCGCCTTCGCGGCGGATTTCGCATGACCCGGGTACATGCTTCCCGCCGCGCCCGTTCCGACGGTCCAGAGCCGCACGCGATCGCCCGCGCGGTCCGACACGAAGGCGCAGACGAAGCGTACTTTCTCCGATAGGCGGTTGCGAACGATGTTCTCGGCGGCAATCGCAAGAGCCTCGGCGTTCGGCTCCACGAGCAGGAGGTCCGTGACGCCGGGCGACGCGAGCTCCAGGAGGGCCGCCTGCCCCATGTTCGATCCGAGGTCGAAGATTACTCGCGCCCGCATCGAGCAGGCGAGCAGCCAGGCATCGTCGTAATCGGGGGACTGGCGGACGACCGAGTCACGCACCATGAGAGGCGTGCCCAGGAGCGTTTCCCTTCGGAGGGGCGCCGGCAGCCGGGCTACCCGGCGCAGAAGACTCGACGCTCTCGAAAGCGGCGTACGGGTCATGCGTCCCCCTCTCCGACGTTCGTAAAGGCCCGGGGTCATGCTAGCACTCAACTGTAATCCGCGGACGTCGGCGCTCGTCCAATTCCGCGAGGTGATGATGAAGCTCCCCCGCTCCCGCTCTCTGCTCGCGCTCGCGGGCGCCTTTGCCCTCGCGCTCGCCGGCACGACCGGCGCCCGCACCGACGCGCTGACGCCGCGCGAAGAAGCCCTCCACGTCCTCAACCGTCTGGGCTTCGGTCCGCGCCCGGGCGACGTCGAGCGCGTCCTCGCGATGGGCCCGGCGAACTGGGTCGCCGCGCAACTCCACCCCGAGCGACTTTCGGACGCCACGGTCGAAGCGAAGCTCGCACGCTTCGAGACGCTGATCCTGTCGAACGCCGAGCTCATCACGCGTTTCGAAATCCCCTTCCGCGAGGCAAAAAAGAAGCTCAAGGCCGAGCGGGCCGCCATGGAGAAGGAGGGAGACGAGGAGGCGGCGGACGACCCTCGCGGGTCCTTGCGGAAGCTCATCCCGCCCGAGAGCCGCCCCCGGAGGGTCCTCGACGAGCTGACGGCCGCGCGCATCCTGCGGGGCGCCGAGTCAGAGCGGCAGCTGAATGAAGTCCTCGTCGACTTCTGGATGAACCACTTCAATGTCTACGCGAACAAGGGGGCAGGGCGCGTCGCGATCACCTCCTTCGAGCGCGATACGATCCGCCCGCGCATCTGGGGAACTTTCGAGGACCTGCTCCTGGCCACGGCCGCCTCCCCAGCCATGCTGTCTTATCTGGACAACGCACGCTCCGTGGCGGACTTGACGCACCGCCCCGCCGGAATGTCGCGTCTCGGCGCTGACGCGAAGGCGCCGCGGGGCCTGAACGAGAACTACGCCCGCGAGCTCATGGAGCTCCACACGCTCGGCGTCGACGGCGGATACTCGCAGGGGGACGTCACCGAGCTCGCGCGCATCCTGACCGGCTGGTCGATCGCGATGCCTCGCGGCGACGCCGAAAAGTGGGCGCTCCGGCGGCGGGCGGAGGAGACGGCGGAGCCCGGCGCGTTCGTCTTTCGCGGGCGACTGCATGACGCCGACACGAAGACCCTTCTCGGAACGACGTTCCCGGCCGGAGGCCGCAGGGAGGAGGGAGAACGGGCGATCCGTCTCCTCGCCCACCAGCCCGCCACCGCCCGGCACATCTCTTACCGGCTCTGCCAGCGCCTCGTGGCGGACGAGCCTCCGCCGGCGCTCGTCGAGCGCGTCGCCGCGCGCTTCTCATCGACCGGCGGGAACCTGCGCGAAACGGTCCGCGCCGTGGTCGAAAGTCCGGAGTTCTTCGATCCGAAGTACTACCGCGCGAAGGTCAAGTCGCCGTTCGAATACGCCGTCTCGGCGGTTCGGGCAGGCGGCGGCTCGACCGACGGGCGGGCCATCGCGAAGCGAATCGCCGACATGGGTCAGCCGCTTTATCTCTGCCAGCCGCCGACGGGCTATGCGGACACGGCCGAGGCCTGGGTCAACTCCGGGGCGCTCCTGGCGCGGTTGAACTTCGCGATCGCGCTCGCGGAGGGGCGGATTCCAGGGACCTCGGCCGGACCGGTCGTCGCTTCGCGCGCCCCGGCGCAGGAGCTCGCGAGAGCGCTCGCGGGAAGCGACCTGTCGGGAAAGACCCTGGAGACGATTCGCGCACGCGCCGGAGAGGCGGCCCTGACGGCGGGCCTCGTTCTCGGCAGCCCGGAGTTCCAGAGGCAATGAGTGCCCCCTTCGACCGCAGGGCTTTCCTGAAATCGGGCGGCCTCGCCCTCATTGCCGGCGGACTCTTGCCCAATGTCTTCGTCCGGATGGCCGAGGCCGGAGCGCCCGGAAGCCGCCGCGTCCTCGTCGCGATCTTTCAGCGGGGCGCCGTCGACGGACTAAACGTCCTCGTGCCTTGCGGCGAGAAGGCCTACTACGACACGCGGCCGACGATCGCGGTCCCGCGGCCGGGCGCGGCGGGAAAATCGGCGCTCGATCTCGACGGCTTCTTCGGGCTCCACCCGTCGCTGGCACCGCTGCTCCCCTTTTTCCGCGACCGGTCGGCAGCCTTCGTTCACGCGGTGGGCAGCCCGGATGCGACCCGCTCGCACTTCGACGCACAGGACTTCATGGAATCGGGCACGCCCGGGATCAAGTCGACTCGGGATGGATTCCTGTCACGGGCTCTGGCCGAAAGCGTCACGAAGACGACTTCCCCGCTCCGTGCGGTCGCCATGGCGCCGGGAATGCCGCGGATCCTCGCCGGAGCGTCCGGCGCGATCGCGCTGACGAGCCTCGCGGGATTCGGCATCCGCGCCGGCGCCTCGAGCGATCCGGCCGCGGAGTCCTTCGAGTCCATGTATGCGGGCGCGGCCGCCGGCGCCCTGCGGGCCACCGCCAAAGAATCCTTCGAGGCCGTGCGGCTCGTGCGGTCGGCCCATCCCTCGAAAATCGCGGCCGCGAATGGCGCCGACTATCCGCGGGGCCCCCTCGGACAATCCCTGAAGCAGATCGCCCAGCTCGTCAAGGCGGACGTGGGACTGGAGGTCGCGTTCACCGACGTCGGCGGTTGGGATACGCACGCTGGCGAGGGCGGCGGCGAGGGGCAGCTCGCCAACCGCCTGCGCGACTTCGGCCTGTCGATCGCGGCGTTCGCGAAGGACCTCGGCTCCCGGATGGCGGACGTCACTCTCGTCACGATGTCGGAGTTCGGCCGAACCGTGAAGGAGAACGGCAACCGCGGCACCGACCACGGCCACGCCAACGTCATGCTGCTGCTCGGAGGGGGCGTCAAGGGCGGCAAGGTCTACGGCCGCTGGCCAGGGCTCGACACCGAGCGGCTCTACGAGAGTCGGGACCTCGAGCTGACGACCGACTTCCGCGACGTCTTCGGCGAGGTGCTTGCCAAGCGCCTGGGGGTGGCCGACCTCGCGCGGGTGTTCCCCGGGCACGAGGCCGACCTCCGAAACCAGCTGGGCTGGATCGGCTGAGGAGACCGCGGTGCGAGTCGCCGACTTCGAGCCCCTACCGGAGCCCGTCGACCAGATACAGCTCGTCGAGCAGCCGCACGAACGTGTACACGTACGACTGCCCGTCCGCCGACAGGAACACGCGCGGGACGCCGAGCAGCCCGACCGGGTCTTCGGGCGTCACGTCCCGCCAGAGCTCCCGGGTCCCGGTGCCGAGCTCGAGCCGGTGAATGCTGGACCTCGAGCTTTCGTCGCGCACGAGCAGATACAGGTACCGGCCGTCGGGCGAGAAGCGAATCGGAGCGTCGCCGGGCTCGGCGCCGCGGATCGGACGCGGGTCTCCGCCATCGACCGAGTAAAGCAGCAGGCGTCGCTCGGGGTCGGCGACGGCCACGCGGGACCCGTCGGGTGAGACGGCCCAGTCCGAGCCGACGCCTTCGGGCGTGATCGGCCGGGGATCTCCGCCGGCCGCCGGCTGCGTGTAGAGACGCGGCGCGCGATCCGGCATGTTTGCAGCGAGCACGATCCGTTCGCCTCTGGCAAGCCAGGCCGCACGCAACACGTGCGCGAAGGGTCCGGTCTTGATCGCCAGGGGCTGCCCGGCGCCGGTCGGCAGAAGCACGAGCTGCGCCGGGGTCGTGTTGGGCGTCGAGAGCGCCCACTTTCCATCCGGAGAGAGCGCCAGGGCGTGGCCGTCTCCGAGACGCACGGCCGGTGAGTCGTCGGTCTTCCGGACGTACACCGCGGAGGAGGACCCGCCGCCTTCCCCCGTCTCGTCGAACAGAAACAGGGTGCCATCCGCCTTCAGGTCGACCGGCCGCGACCAGTCGTGCCACGAGAGGTCGCGCTCGCGCCCCTCCCCCGGCGGCAGGCCCACGATGCCTTCGCGCGAGTGCTCGCGCGCGAGCAGCACGCGCCCCTCGTGCGAGATGTCATGGAGCGTCAGCGCGCCGGGGACGCGCGTCACGAGGCGCCGGCGCCCCGTCAGGCTTACGGCGTGCAAGGCGCGCGCGCCCCCCACGGCTGCGCCCGTGAACCACACCTCGCCGCCGCCCGGCGCCCAGGCGAGCCCGCGAATCGTGATCCAACCGCCGGAGAGCATGCGCTTGCGGCCCTCGCGGTCCACGACCGCGACCGAGCCGGAGTCGTCGCCCCGCACCGGATGCTCGAGGAACGCGACCAGGTCCCCGCGCGGCGAGATGCGCGGATGGCTCAGGTAGCCGGAGGGCGTCTCGTAAAGGGTCCGGCCGATCGGAAACTCGATCCGGCTTCTGTCCCCGGCCGTCCGCAACACCGCGAGGCTCGCCCCGTCGGGAGCCCAGTCGGCGGCGTGCACGCCCTCCAACAACTCGCGGGAGCCGCCGCCCGCCAGCGTCGAGCGCGCGAGCGTGCCGACCAGAGAGAAGGGCCCGCTCGGGCGCGCGCCGAGCGCGATGGCCAACTCTCCCGAGGCCGAGATCGCCAGAACCCCCGCGGGCGGGAGGGGCAGCGGCGCCGACTCGGGCGTCTCCGGCCGCGTCGAGTAGGCCCGGATCGGCGACCCGTTCCAGGACGCTCCGTAGACGACCGTGCGGCCGTCGGGGGCGAATCGCGCCGACCAGACCGTGCCCTCCCGAAACGTGAGCCGCTGGAACGAGGGGACGACGCGGTCGCGCGCCCCGGAACCGAAGAAATAGGCCGAGGCGACGAGGGCCGCCACGGCGAGAGCCACCCCGGCCGAGAGCCAGAGGCGTGCGCGCCGTGGGTCGGCCGGCGGCGTGAACGTGGCCTCGCCGCCGCTCTCGATCTGGGAGAAATGGTCCCGCACGCTCTGGAGGTCGCGGGCGAGGTCCCGCGTCGCCTCGTACCGGTCGTCCGGGAGCTTGGAGAGACAGCGCTCGACGATCCACCGGAGCGGGACCGGGACGCGCGGCGCGAGCCCTCCGATCGGCTCGGGCTCATCGCGGATGATGGCGGCGAGCGTCTCGGCGCGCGTCGGGCGCTGGAACGCGCGTCGGCCCGTCAGCATCTCGTAGACGAGGGAGCCGAACGCGAACTGGTCCGACCGGAAATCGACCGGCTGGCCGCTCGCCTGCTCGGGCGACATGTAGCCCGCCGTGCCGATCACGGCGCCATCCCGCGTCTCCTCGGTCACCGTGAGGTCGCGGCGGTGGGCGCCGTTCCCGCTCTCCCGCTGCTCCATCTTCGCCAGTCCGAAGTCGAGGACCTTGGCGAAGCCTTCGCGCGTGATCATGACGTTCTCGGGCTTCACGTCGCGGTGGACGATGCCGGCTCCGTGCGCGCCGGCCAGCGCGTCGGCGAGCTGCGCCGCGATGTTCAAGGCCTTTCGGACCGGCAGGGGCCCCGTATAAAGGAGCTCGCGGAGCGTCTTGCCGTCCACCAGCTCCATCACGATGAACGGCATCGCGGCCGACTGCCCGATCTCGTGGATCGTGACGATGTTGGGATGGTTCAGGGCGGAGGCCGAGCGGGCCTCGGTCTGGAACCGCGACAGCCGCTGCGGATCCGAGGAGAACTCTCCCGACAGGGCCTTCACCGCGACCTCGCGGCCGAGGCGGGTGTCACGCGCCCGGTAGACCTCGCCCATGCCCCCGGCCCCGAGACGGGCGACGATCTCGTACTGCCCGAGGCGGACGCCGGCGGAGATGTTCATAGAGCTCTCGACGGGGAGCGAGCCATGCCGAAGATACGCGCTGCCCTGGAAGGAGTTCCGATGAAGATGACGAGTGCGGCGATCGCCGTGATCGGACGCCGCTTTCAGGGGACCGCGGGCCGCCCGGGCTACTCGATCTGGGTCTCCGTCGAGCTCCCGGCGGCAAAGCAGCGGAACACGAGGGCTACGGAGCCCACCCGGATCTCGTCGCCGTCCGACAGGAGCTCCGAGGTCTCGATCCGGCCGCCCTTGAGCCAGGTCCCGTTCTTGCTTCCGAGGTCCTCGAGCGCGGCGCGGTTTCCGTGGATCACGATGCGCGCGTGGTGTCGCGAGACCGTCGCGTTGTCGATCGACACGGCCGCCGACGGGTCTCGGCCCAACACGTTCTCGCCCTCGGCCAGCGGCACCTCCCGCGCGCCCCAGATGAGTCGAAAAACGCTGTCCTCGTCCGCCAGGTTGGTCGTTCCGTCCGAGAATGCGTAGCCGAACCCGTGCACGGTGCGCACGAATCGGGGCTCGCGCGCGTCGTCGCCGATCTCGCGCCGGATCTCAGCGACCAGGCCCGCCAGGTTCGCATCCGTCACGAACGTGGCGGGCCAGAGCCGCTCGAAGAGCGCGTCCTTGCTCATCGCTCGCGGGCGGGTCTCGACGAGAAGGCGCAGCAGCTCAAACGCCTTCGGCGAGAGGTGGAGCGGCCGCTCGGCGCGCCGGACCTCGCGCCGCACCGGGTCAAAAGTGCACTCTCCGAATTGAATGTGCATCGACGACCCTTACGAAAAAGCCAGAGAATTCGAAAGCATCTCTCAAGACCTCGCGGCGCCCTCTGCGCGACTGTCACGGATAGCGGAGGAGGCGCACGGCGAATTCCCGGTAACGCGCTCTCCCCCGCGGGAGAAGTTCCGTGGACGTTGTGTCGCCGAGACGAGTCGCCGACCTGCGGTGGACGATCGTTCTCGCGGCGAGCCTCGCGGCGGCCGGAGCGCTCGGCGAGACCAACGCCGCGCCCGGGTTCGAGACGCCAATGGCCATTTCCTTCTTCATCGACAGCCGCCTTCCCCGCGCCGTCCGGCCTTCCCTCGACGCGGCGCTGCGCAAACTCTCCGACAGCCGCTGCCAGGAAGTCCTGACGGACTTCACAGATCTCGCGGGGCGTCGTCTCGACGAGAACCTCGCGGCGATCGGCCACAGCGCTCCGTCTTACCTGGGCCTCGTTCTCTTCTACGACGGCCGCGCGACCCAGGCCTGCGCTAACCGCGCCGTGCTGGCGTGGACCAGCCCGGGCAGCCGCGCGGTCCAGATCTGCTGGAACCAGTTCGGTGCGCACCAGCGGTTCGACTCGGGCTACACCGCCAACATCATCATCCACGAAACCCTCCACACGCTCGGCCTCGGCGAGGGCCCCCCCGACAACCGCGAGATCACCGCGCGCGTGGCCGCGCGCTGCGGGCGGTGAGGTCGCCTGATCCGGCGATCCCCTGCCTGAGGCGCGCCGACGCAAACCTGGGATCCGGAATCCGGGCCTACCAGCCCTTGATCACGGCGATATCGGGCATCGGATAGTGCTTGACGTTCTGGGTATAGATCTTCCCGCCGGTCTCCGCGGCGGTTGCGGCCAGGATCGCGTCGTTCACGTCGATGCCGTGCGACGGATGCCAGCGTCGATAGAAGGCGCCCGCCGCATCGACGATCTCGCGCGTCACCGCCTCCGTTCGAAACCGCGACAGGAGCGACAGGGTCGCGGCCTCTTCGGGGGAGCGCAGGAAGAAGACGACCTCCGCGCGCTGGATCGCGCCAGTCCACAACTCGGCGCCGGGATCCTGCGACAACTTCCGCAGCAAGCGCGCCGCCTTCGGCTCGCCGCGCAGGTGCCAGATCAGGATGTCGCTATCGACGTATGCGCGCACTCTTGCCCTGCTGGTGCCGCTCGAAGCCGCGTCGAAACGCCTCCCGCGACTCACGTATGGAACTCTCCGGACGCTCGGCCCGATTCCAGGCGCCGAGCGTCTCTGACCAGACGTCCCGGGACTCCGATCCTTCGAGCTGCCGGGCCCTCAGATGAATGGCCTCCTCGAGGAACCGGCGCTTGGTCATCTTGAGTTTTCGGGTCACTCTCTCCATCTCATCCAGAGCGGCCTCGTTCAGCCGGGCCGAGAAAATCCTTTCCATGTAGGGCCCCCTTACGTAAGCATGATAACGTAAGATCAAGGTTGGGTCCAGGCTTCCCTCCGCGAGGGCACGCCCGAGTGGCCCCTGTCCTCCTCCCCGCTGCCTCATCTCCTCCTGAGGTCCGGCGATCTCCCCCACCTTCCGCCCCCTGCCAATCCCGGTAGACTCCGCGCGTGCCGGCCTGGAAGCTCACGCTGGAATACGACGGAACGAGGTACAGCGGCTGGCAGTCGCAAAAGAACACCGAGAAGACCGTGCAGGGCGTTCTGATGCGGGCCGCGCGGGAGGTCCTGGGCGAGGATGCCACGTGCGGCGGCGCCGGGCGCACCGACGCCGGCGTCCACGCCCTGGAGCAGGTCGCGCACCTCAAGGCGCGCAAGGCCCTCCCGGAAGCTGAGATCGCCTGGCAGCTCAACGAACGGCTCCCATCCGACGTGCATGTCCTCTCCGTCCTGGAGGCGTCGCCCCAATTCCATGCGCGTCACGACGCGAAGAGCCGGACATACCTCTATCGGATCTCCCGGCGCCGCACCGCCTTCGACAAGCGTTTCGTCTGGTGGGTGAAGGACCGGCTCGACGTCGCCGCCATGCGCCGCGCGGCGAAACTCTTCGAGGGCCGCCACGACTTCGCCTCGTTCTGCGAGAACCCCGAGGGTCAGGAGTCCACCCTCGTCGTCGTCGAGAAGAGCGAGGTCGTCGAGGCGGGCCACGAGATCCACGTGCGAATCACCGCCTCGCATTTTCTCTGGAAGTTGGTCCGGCGCCTCGTCGGCGCGCTCGTCGAGGTCGGCCGCGGAAACCTCGACGGCCCCGGCGTCGAGACACTCCTGCGCGAAAAGTCGGCGGCTCCGGCGAAGTGGACGGCGCCGCCGTCGGGCTTGTTTCTCGAGAAGGTCGTCTACTGAGCAAGGATCATTGGGACCCCGATCGGTACGCGCGCTTCGCGGCCGAGCGCCGGCAGCCGTTTCTCGATCTCCTCGCGCTCGTTTCGCCGATCCCGGGCGGCCGAGCAGCCGACCTCGGCTGCGGCACGGGAGAGCTCACCCGGGAGCTGCACCAGCGAACCGCCGCCGCGGAGACGCTCGGAATCGACTCCTCGACGGCCATGCTCGCGAAGTCCGAGCCGCACGCGGGCGGCGGCGTCCGGTTCGAGCCGGGAGACATCGGGACCTTCGCTCCTGAGCGGACGTTCGACCTCGTGTTCTCCAACGCCGCGCTCCACTGGGTCGCCGATCACGACTCGATGCTTGCCCGGCTGACCCGCGCCGTCGCTCCGGGCGGCCAGCTCGCCTTCCAGGTGCCCGACAACTTCGACCATCCCTCGCACCGCGCGGCGGAAGAGGCCGCTTCGGAGGAGTCCTTCCGCTCCGAGCTCGGTGGGACGGCGCATCCCCGCAACGTCCTCGCCCCGGAAGCCTACGCGGCGATTCTCCACCGGCTCGGCTACGCCGAGCAGATCGTGCGGCTGCAGGTCTACGGCCAGCGGCTCGACTCCCGCGAGGACGTCGTCGCCTGGGTGGAGGGCTCGCTCCTCTCGGAGTACCGTCGCCGGCTCTCGCCCGAACTGTACGCGTCCTTCGTCGACGAGTACCGGCGGGAGGTCTTTCGCAGGATCCCGGACGAGCGCCCGTACTTCTTTACCTACCGCCGCATTCTCGTCCGCGCGAGGCGATAGGGGGCTCTACAGCACGTGTCGGCGGCTTCGATCGCCGAGCGTCGTGTCCCGCGCGCGGTACACCTCACCCATCCCGCCGGCGCCGAGGAAAGGCAGGATCAGGCCGGGTTCTACAGGACGTCGGCGGATTTCCTCAGCCCGCGCCGAACGGCCCGAGAATCTCGTAGGGACCGAGACGAGAGCCGGCGGAGAGTGTCACGGAGGCTTATGTTCCTTCGTTTCCTTGCGCGCTGCCCGATTGAGTGCCTCATCGAACGCCGAAAATCGGACCTGAGGCGCGCCGGCCCGGTAGAGAGAGAGGTAGGACGCGAGGTGAAGGCTGTCAAAGCCGCGAAGATGATGCTTCTCGGCAAGATCTCCAGCGCTGCGGTAGACCGCCTCGCTGACCTCGATGGTCAGATACCGGGGCCAGTCCCGCTTGAAGTCGTTCCTGGCTCGATCGTACCCGGCGCTCGTGAGTCCTCCCTCGCGTCGCTGGCGGGCGAGTGCCGCCCGCGCTTCGGCGTAGGCCACGACGGAAGTCGCTACGAGCTCGGCGCGATCCACGAGCTCCCGAATCAGGGCCGACCCTTCCTCCTCGACGTACAGCTTAACGAGGCTGCTCGTGTCGAGATAACCGATCAACGACGGTCCTCAAGGACCATCTCCGATGTCGCCTTCTTCCCCTTCCGCAAGGCCGTCCTCGCACTTCCCCGAGGTTTGCCGCCGCTCCAGTTCGCGACCCTTTCGCGGACCAGGATCCACCCCCAACGCGCCTCTTCCGTCTCTTCGATCGGTGTCAGCGCCGCGAGCGGCTCACCCCGATCCGTCACGACGATCCGCTCGCCTTCCCCGGCGCGCCTCAAATACTCGCTCAGATGATCCTTGAGGGCCCGGACTCCAATACGCGTCATGGGAAGTAACCTCCTGTGGCCATAGGGATAACATTAATGAGGCCACATTGGGGTCTCAGCACGACGGGCGCGTCGCCGGGTTCGGCTCCCGCGACGGCAAGAGGCTCGCTTCCGTCGACCCCTGGATCGGTTGCCTGAACGCGGCGGCCGGAGACGCCTGGCTACCGCCGCGCGAGCGCGCAGCCGAAGGCCTTCGTCTCGGCCGGCCGGATCGGCTGCCCCGCGAGCAGGGCCTCAATCGCCGATTGCAGGGCCGGAGCGGACAGCTTCGAGGCGATCCGCCCGTGGTAGCGCAGCGTGCCGCTCGAGTCGAAGAGGAATGCCTCCGGTGTGCGCCGGGCGTCTAGGAGCTCCGGCGATGCGCCGCTCCGGGTTGTTGATGATGTCGAAGGTGTGGCCGTGCTCTCGTATCCCGCGCCCGATACACCTCCCCCATACCGCCCGCTCCCAAGGGCGCCAGCACCTCGTAGGGACCCAGGTGCGCGCCGATGCGAATGGTCACGACGAATCCGCTCCGTCGCGCTCCGCCCCGGTCTCGGTCGATTCCGGAACCGCGAAGATGCGGATCGTCAGGGCGACCGACCCGACCTTGAGCTTGTCGCCGTCGGAGAGCGGCACCGCGGCCTCGACTCTCTTCGCGTGAAGAAAGGTCCCGTTCTTGCTGCCGAGGTCCTCGAGGGTGGCGCTCTCGTCGGCCACGAAGATGCGGGCGTGGCGACGCGAGACGCTGCGGTCATCGATGGACACGGCGGCGCCCGGGTCGCGGCCGATGATCGTCTCCCCCGGCTCCAGGGGAATGCGCAGCCGACCGCGTACCAGCCAGTGCACGGACTTGCGGCCGGAAACGACCGAGCGCTTCCCCGTCACCTCCTGCGCCGTCCCGGAGAACGCGTAGCCGAAGCGGTGCACCGTGCGCACGAACTGAGACTCGTGCGCGTCGTCCCCGATCGCCTCGCGCACCTCGGCGAGCAGGCTCGTCACCGTGCCGTCTGAAACGAACGTCTCGGGCCACAGGTGTCTGTGGATCGCTTCCTTGGCGACGGCCTTCGGACGATTCGCCAGCAGGAGCTCCAGGAACTGAAACGCCTTCGGCTGCAGGTGAACCTCTTCGCCGCGCACGAAGAGCTGGCGAGTTTCCGAATCGAGCAGGCACTCCCCGAACCGCACGCGCATCACCACCCCCGGAAATAAGCCGGAGATTCCCCGCGAATTCGCAACGACTCCGGCGCGCCCTGAGCGAGATCTTGATTATCGCGCAAAGGGCATCCGAAACATGGATGACCCGGCGCTCCGAAAGGAGTCGCCCATGTTCTGCCGCGATGAAGGGTCACGCCACCGCCACTTCGGTACCGTCTTCGTTCTCGTGCTCCTCGCTCAAATCGACGAGGCCCTTGGAGGGGAACCCGGACAGCCAGTTCAGGTCGCGCGGGCCTCCAACCTTCCCTCGATCGTGGTGCGGGCGGTTCAGGACGCCGCCTCGAAGCTCGCGATCCCGGCCTGCCGGGAGATCTTCTCCGACTTCCGCGATGTGGGCGGAAACACCCTGCAGAGGAACCTCGATGCGCTGGGAGTGTCCGGCGCGGACTATCTCGGGTGGACCCTCTTCTACGACGGCCAGGGAAAGCGGATCTGCGAGTCACGAGGAATCCTTGCCGCGACTTCGCCGGGAAGCCGCGCCGTTTTCGTCTGCACCGAGCAGTTCTCGGCCGTCGCACACCGGGAGCCAGGCCTGGCGGCGGCCCTGATCATCCACGAGGAGCTCCACTCGCTGGGGCTCGGCGAGCGCCCGCCGGACAGCAAAGCCATCACCGCGCAGGTGATCGCGAGGTGTGGAAAGTGAGCGCGATCGTGAGGCCCCCGCTGCCACCCGCGGCCCGCGCCCTTGCGTCGGGCGGGGAGCTGGAAGGGCCGGAAGCCCTGCTGGCGCGGGCTTGCGCCATGGGGATCCCGTGGGAGCGCCTGCTGCGCCGCGAGATCGCAGCCGAGACGACGCTGCGCGCGTTCTTCGTCGAGGTGGACGGGAACTGGCCGCTCTGGGCCGCGCTGGCCGCGCTGCCCTTCTGTCCGCTCCAGTCGTGGCGCGTTCGCGACCGGCTCGAGGGGCTCTCCTCGGAGGCTCGCAGCGTCGGTTGCCCCAGGGCTGCCCGCGCGCTGCGCGCCGTGTTCCGGCACCTCTGCGGCAAGGCGAGCGGCTGCGCCTCGGCGCCGGCCTTAGCTCGGCACCTCTGGTTCGCCTACCAACGCGTGCTCGTCCTCCAGCACATCGGGCGGGCCGCGCACCGCAGTCACGGCAGCTACGAGGAATGCGTCGCCTGCGTCACCGCGAAAACCACGTGCTGCCGCGCCGACGCCGAGTGGGCGGTGCGCCGGGAAGACCGCCCCGGGAAGTCTCACCTTCTCGACGACGCCATGCGCAAGGCCCGCGAGGAGGGATTCGAGATCCCGCACCAGTCGACCGAGGCGCGAGCTTTTCGCCGCCTGCGCAGCGTCGCGCGCTCTTCGCCGCACCTGGTCCCGCGCGCTCCCGCGCTCCAGAACGGGAACGGTTCGGAGGATCTGGAGTGATCCACATTTCTGCGACGCGTTCAATTCGCCGGATCGTACTGGGGGTCGCGAGAGAAATCGCCCCGCTCGCAGCTTCTCGAGCCGCGAAGGTTGTTTCGTTTTCGACACCGAATTTGAACTGGTCTCCACATTGCTCTTTGGGAAGTCACCACGAAAGTCGTGGAAAGTACTTTGGAGGTTTAGTCATGCGAAGTCTTCACCGATATACCTGGTTCCTGGCCCTCTTTTGCATCCTCGCGGCGACCGCCGCAACGGCCCAGACGACGGGTGCGATCACGGGAACCGTCAGCGACGCGAGCGGGCAGGGTCTGCCGGGCGTGACGGTCGAAGTCCGGGGGGTCGCTCTCCAGGGCTCGAAGACCGCCGTCACGGGCCGCAACGGCGAGTACCGGTTCCCCTCCTTGTCTCCCGGCTCGTACACGATCACATTTGCGCTCGCGGGCTTCGGCAAGACTCAGACGAACGCGCAGGTCTTCCTCGACAAGAACGTCGTCGCGGACGCGACGCTCCAGATCAGTGCGCAGGAAGACATCACGGTCACGGGCGAGGCGCCCGTCATCGACGCGACGTCGTCTTCCACGGGCACCAACTTTACCGCCGACTTCTTAAAGACGCTGCCCATCGGGCGCGGCTTCCAGTCTGTCGCCACGAAGACCCCGGGCGTCATTCAGGGATTCGGCGCCGACGCGAACAACTTCAACGTCCAGGGCGCCACGGGCGCCGAGAACGCCTTCATCATCGACGGCGTCGATACGACCGAGATCCAGTACGGCCGGCAGGGCAAGGCCGCGCCGAGCGAGTTCATCCAGGAAATCGAAGTGAAAGCGGGCGGCTACTCGGCCGAATACGGCCACGCGCAGGGTGGCGTCCTGAATGCAATTACCAAGCAGGGAGGCAACTCCTTCCACGGCGACGTGTTCGGCTACTTCGCAGGCCGGCCCGGCGAGGCCGACTCCGGGAACTTCTGGCAGGCGAAGGACGACAACCTCCAGGCCAAAGCCGACAGCCTGGGGACCGTGCGCGCACAGACCGACCCCATCCGGAACACGCTCCGTAACGACTACGGCGCGGATCTGGGAGGGTACTTCATGAAGGACCGCATCTGGTTCTTCGGCGCGTACGACCGCGTGCACCAGGATCAGAACAATTTTCTGAACGATCCCGTTGGACACTGCAGCGGCCCATGCGACGCGGGCCCGGGAACCGGAACCCTGACCGGCCAATCGCTGTCGACCGTCGTGGATCAGGACCTCTTCGCCGGCAAGCTCACGTTCCAGGTGCTGGAAGGTCTCTCGATCGTCGGCTCGATCTTCGGGGACCCGACGTCGACGGGGCCGAACCTGGCCACGCCGATCGCCGGTGCCGATCCGGGCACGTATCTGGGAACGCTCAAGCAGGGCGGCACGGACTACACCGGCCGGCTGACGGGCGTCGTCAAATCGAGCCTGCTCTTCGAGCTCCAGGGCGCGCTCCACGCCGAGAAGACCGTGCAGACGCCCGACAACTCGACCGATCGCCGCTTCATCACGGTGACTCCTTCCGGGGTTCCGGCGACGGGCGGCTTCGGCTTCCACCGGGACCAGAGCTTCAACCGCACGTACTTCCGCACCGCCGCAACTTATTTCGCGAATCTGGCCGGCACGCATGAGTTCAAGGTCGGCGGCGACTACGCCCATGTCAGCTCCGACAGCAAGCGTGTGTATACGGGGCCCGCGGGAATGAAGGAGACGGTCTTCGTCTACAATACGGCGGCAGGCCCGGTCTATCAGCACGAGTACAATGCGATCAACGCGCGCAACGCCACCGGCGACCCGATCGAGGTCGACATAGCGCCGGGCGGCACGGTCTCCCGCACGAAGAACACCGGCGTCTTCGCGCAAGATCGCTGGCAGGTCCTGCCGGAATTGACCCTGAACCTCGGCATCCGCTGGGAAGACCAGAAGGTCAAAGACGTCAACAATCGCACTCAGATCCACATCAACGACGAGTGGATGCCGCGTGTCGGTTTTGCGTGGGATTTCGCCGGCGGAGGGCGCTCGCGCCTCTACGGCAACTACTCGCGCTTCTACCAGACCATGCCCTCAGACATCAACATCCGCGCCTACGGCCTCGAGGTCACGACGGCGGTCTACAACTTCGACCCGAACAGCGCCGTCGGCGACCCGGCCGCGTGCCTGGCGCCATACAGCGTCTGCGCTCCGGGAACGAACCCCGCAAACAAGTTCGGGTCGTCAAGAATCAAGACCGGCGGGTCCTTCGGTGAGCCCACGCAGCCGGGCCTCCAAGGTCAGTTCTCCGACAACATCACCCTCGGCGTCCAGTACGAGATCGTTTCGAACTTATCGGTCGGCGTCGAGGCTCTCTACAGAGATCTCGGCCGCGTCGTCGAGGACGGCGGCGTGCTGGATTCCAACGGAGACTTGAATTACTTCATCTTCAACCCGGGCACGGTTTTCACTCTTCCGGGGGGCACAGAGGCGGTCGGCGCCGGGATCACGCCGCCGAAGCGTTATTACCGCGCCTTGCAGTTCACCGCCCAGAAGCGCTTCTCGAACCAGCTGCAGTTCCTCGCCTCGTACGTTTTATCGAAGCTCGAGGGTGACTACGACGGAGTCTTCCAGACCTCGACGGGACAGCTGGATCCGAACATCAACTCGGCCTACGACTACCCCATCTTCCAGCAGAACGCCCGCGGCTACCTGACCAACGACCGCCGGCACGTCGTCAAGCTCGATGGCTCCTACATCACGCCGTTCCGCCTGACGCTGGGCCTCTCCGCCTTCTACTACTCGGGCACACCGCTCAACCGGTACGGCTACTACAACGACTACCGCAATTACGAGCTGTTCCTTCTCCCGCGCGGCACCGTGGGGCGCACCCCGAGCATCTACGACGCGGACCTCCACATCGGGTACCTGCTTCCGCTCGGGCCTGTCGACTTCAATGTCGGCCTGGACGTCTTCAACGTCCTGAACCTGCAGCGCACGGGCTCGCAGGACCAGCGGTTCGACCTCTCCGGTGGAGACCCTCCGGGCGAGAACCCGGGCACGTTGAATCCCAACTACCTGCAGCCGGTCACTTTCACCGGGCGCCGCAACGTGCGGATCTTCGGGAAGGTGTCCTTCTAGACCACAACCGACGGTTCATTTCGAGGGGCCCCTTGCGGGGCCCCTTTTTTTCCCCCGGACCGGATCAGTCGTTCGACTGGTCCGGTCCCTGTGCGGCCAGCTCGAGGGTGGTCAACACGTTGGGATCTCTCTGCAGCACGGCGACGCCGTAGCCCCGCTTCGTGAGGAACTCGAACTCGACCTCGGCGAATCGCACGGCGGCCGGCAGGCGGTCGCGCCGGTAGTGCCAGACATCGCGCGTTCCCTGGAGGTGCTCGGTGGTGAGCCCGTCGCGCGGGGCGTACACGAGCCGCGTCGAGCCGTCGGGATTGCTCCGCGGCTCGAGCAGTGGCGCCGCTCGCAAGGTCTGGACGGCGTCGTCTTCGGGCTTCAAGGGCCGCTGTCCGATATAGCTCGGCGGACCCAGAAGAACGAAAACCATCCCGCGGTCGGTCCCGCTTCCTTTCGTCTCGCCGTCGTTGAACCGGCTATCCGCAAAACGGACACGGCGCTCGATCTCCGCCCGGTATTCGTTCTCCGGGGTCTCCGGCGTCGGGTCCCGACGCTGCCAGAAGGCAGCGACGAACTCGGCGCGCGTGACCGGGTCGCTGATTCGCTTCCAGTCTTCCTTCTCGCTCTTGCTGTTCAGGAACCGAAGCGCGCCGTCCGCCCACTTCTCGTCGATCGGCAGGGGCGGTACCGGCGCCGATCGCTGAAAGCGCGCGTACTCCTCGGCGAGCCCGCCCTCGCCCGACTCCCGCCCGCGCGAGCCCTCCCCCCGCACGCTCCGATACAGCTCGACGACGGACTTCGGATACGTCCCGGGATCGAGCCGCGCCGCCGGCGACGGCGACGAGGCCACATAAGCCTCGAACGCTGCGCGCGCCTGTGCGGTCCGCCCGAGCGCCGCGAGGTTGACGGCGCGGTAGAAGGCGATGGCGGACTCGAGCTTCTTTCGCGACGTCTCGAATTCCGGTTTGCGGCCTTCCTCGGCCAGCGTCTGCAGCGTCGAGAGCGAGGCTTCGTAGGCGCCGTGCGTGAACTGCCCCTTCGCGCGATTGAAGAGCTCGGCCAAGGACGGAGCGGGGGCATCCTGCGCAGCGACCCGGCCCGCGACGACGAGGAAAGCCGCGAGAGACAAGGCTGCGATGCGTTTCATGATTGGCCTCCTGGAGAATCCCACTGTATACCTCTCGCCCACTGTCGGCTCAATCACTTCAATCCGCTGACGAGGTAGAGATCAGCCAGTGTTCGCTGGTA
>JBKJWL010000042.1:0-7895 GCA_046716885.1 Thermoanaerobaculia bacterium
GCGCGCGCGGGCGATTGAAAACCTCTGTTACGTCGCGGGCGTCAACCGCGTGGGCGAGGGCGGCGGGCTGCGCTACGCCGGCGACTCGGCGGTCATCTCCCCCTGGGGCGAGGTTCTCGTCGAGGGCCCGGACCGGGAGGCGGTCCTCGTCGCCGACGTGGACTCGGCAATCGTCCGCGAGACCCGCGCCAAGTTCCCGGCCCTGTCCGACCGGCGCCCCGAGGCGTACCGGCGGTAGGGGCGGTAGGGGCGGTAGGGCGGTAGGGGGTCAGGTCTTGATTCTTCGGATCTTGCCCATTGGATGACCGCTCTGAAAGTCCGAAGTTTTCAGACCTGATCCTAGAGGGATGCAGCGGCGATCAGGGCTCTCTTCTTCCGCGTCGGAGGAGCGGCCGGTAGCTTGCCGCTCGTGACCGTCGGGTCGGACGCCTCGGCGAGCGCGAACGCGATGTCGTGGGCGGACTGGAATCGCCGGTTCGGATCCTTGTCGAGGCGGTGCTTGACGACGTGGTCGAGCGAGATGGGGACCGAGCGGCCGGATTGGGACAACTCCGGCGGCTCCTCTCTGAGGATCGCGGACATGGTGTCCGCAACGGTGTCTTTCCTGAACGCTCTCCTGTCGGACAGCAGCTCGTAGAGAATCGCTCCAAACGAAAAAATGTCGGAGCGATGATCGACGCCGAGCCCGCGAACTTGCTCGTGCGACATGTAGCCCACAGTCCCCATCACGGTTCCAGGCTCTGTGTGGCCGGAGACAGTGGGGGCGCTTGTCTCTTCGCCCTGGGCGACCCTCTGCTCGCGCTTCGCCAGACCGAAGTCGAGAATCTTGAGATGGCCGTCTTGGTGACGAAGAGGTTTTCGGGCTTGAGATCCCGGTGGACAACGCCCTCTCGTGGGCGGCCGAGAGTTTCTTCGCCAACTGCAGCCCGTAGTCGACGGTTTGCTTCTGAGAGATCGGGCCAGCGTCGAGCATGCCGCGGAGCGTCTCGCCCTCGAGAAGCTCGGTGACCGCATAGGCCACGCCGTCGTGGGTCTCGAAGTCGAAGATCGCGAGGATGATCGGATGCGAGAGCGCCGCGACGGCCTCGGCCTCTCCTTCGAAGCGCGCTAGCGCTTCGGGGCTCGCGCAGAGATGCGCCGGCAGGACTTTGATCGCGACGTCGCGGTCGAGCTTCGAGTCCCGCGCCCGGTACACCTCGCCCATGCCACCTGCGCCGATCGGCGACAGGATCTCGTACGGGCCGAGCCGCGCTCCGGCGGCGAGCGCGCGCCGAGGGTCCTGGGCACTCGCGTTCTCGTCTATCTCCCGACAAGCCGCGTGGGGCTAGTATTGCGACAACACACCCCTTCTCCAGCCCGAAAGAGCATCAAGGAGGAGTCCATGGGAAACCGCGACAGTCGGTCGTCGAGTCCCCTCAACGGGTGGGCCCTGTTGGGGTCCGCTTGTGTGTTTTCCGCCGCTGCACTCTCGGTCTTCGCGCAGACGACGGGGACGGTGGAGGGTATCGTCACTGATCAGAGCAATACGCCTCTGCCGGGGGTGACCGTCGAGCTGAGGAGTCCCAGCCTGCAGGGCTCGCGGGCCGCGGTCACCGCGGCCGACGGCCGCTACCGGTTCCCGGCGGTTCCGCCGGGGGCGTACACGGTGACGGCGGAGCTTGCCAGCTTCGGGAAGGTCGAGAAGAAGGCGCGCGTCACCCTGGACTCGACGGCGCAGGTGAACCTGTCGCTCTTCTTGTCGACGACGGAGGAAGTCACCGTCACGGGGGAGGCACCCATCGTCGACTCGACGTCGACGACGCAGGGCTCCAATTACAGCGCGAAGGTGATCGACAAACTGCCTGTGGGCCGCAACTACGCGGACATCGTGTTCACGCAGCCGGGCGTGCAGGCGGACTTCGGCGAGACGCAGGGCCGATCGCTGAAGATCTCGATCTACGGATCGACCTCGGCGGAGAACCTGTTCCTGATCGACGGCGTCAACACCACCAACGTCATTTACGGGATTCAGGGAAAGGACATCAACACCGAGTTCATTCAGGAAGTGGAAGTGAAGACGGGCGGCTACCAGGCCGAGTACGGCCGCAACACGGGCGGCGTGGTCAACGTCGTCACCAAGTCGGGCGGCAACGAGTTCCACGGCGACGTCTTCGGCTACTTCAACGACACGGGGATGCGCGCGGAAGAGGTCGACGAGTTCGCGACGCCCGAGTACTCTCAGGCGGGCGACGCGCAGTTTGGTAACAACGTCCTTTCGAAGGACGTACGTCAGGAGTGGGGCGCGGACCTCGGCGGGTTCATGATCAAGGACAAGGTCTGGTTCTTTGGCGCCTATGACCGCGTCCAGATCAACCAGAATCTGCTGGCCCTCGATGTCCAGAACACGGGGCTGCTCGGCACGTTCGGCAAGGAATATCCCATTGGGGTTACCCAGAACAAGTACGCCGGAAAGGTGACGCTGAACCTGCTGCCAGGCACGAGCCTCGTCGGCAGCGTCTTCTCGGATGCGCAGACGCGGCTCGGCGCTCTCGGAACCCCCTTCAGCGACATCTCGACGACCTACGCCGGCCGGCAGGACGTGGGCGGACCGGACTACGGCGCACGGCTGAATCAGCTCTTCGGCTCGTTCGGGATCTTTACGTTCCAGTACGCCCGCCACAAGGATCGCTACAGGACCACGCCGGACGGCGCGGACCGGCCCGCGATCTACGATTTCACGATCTCGCCGACGGCGGCGAGCTTTACGACGGCGGTCGCCGAGAGCAACCCGGCCTTTCCGCCCGGCTACGGCTACGTTTTCGGACCGGCCCGGAACAACGAATCCGTGCGCCAATCGTACGGAGGAGTCTTCACCGCCTACGCCGGAAACCACGAAATCAAGCTCGGCGGCGACTATCAGGAGGACCGGACGTTCGGCTCCACGTACATCACCGGCAGCGGCCAGGTGAGCGTTCTGCCCTGCCTCCAGACGGGGTCCTTCATCTGCGACTTGTCGAAGGCGCCGTTCTGGCTCAACGCGGATGGCGAGACGATGCAGGTGTTCTTCGGGCACGACCTGCTGGCGGCCGGCAGCGAGGGGAACTACATCGTTATCGATGAGTCTCTGTTCGACGTTCCGGTCAAGCGCTACAGCGCCTTCCTCCAGGATCAGTGGAGAGTTATCCCGAGCCTGACCCTGAACGTCGGAATCCGCTATGACACCGAGTCTTTCTTCGGGCTCGATCCGATCACGGGGCCGTTCGAGGCGTTCGCGCTGACGGATCAGTGGTCACCGCGCATCGGCGTCGTGTGGGACTTCGTCGGAGACGGCACGTCCAAGCTCTACGCCTCGGCGGGCCGCTTCCACTACTCGCTGCCGACCGACCTGAACGTGCGGGTGTTCACGGCGAACTCCGGCGTGACGACCTATAACTACGACATCGGCTCGATTCCGCAGGATCCGGACGCGCCCGCGGGGCGTAATCAGCTCTTCCAGGGCGGCAGCGCGTCGGGCGAACCAATCGACGCCGGGATGAAGGCCGCCTACCAGGACGAGCTGACGATCGGCATCGAGAAGGCGCTCGACCCGACGCTCTCGCTGAGCCTCAAGGGCACGTACCGGACGCTGGGTCGCACGGTCGAGGATCGCTGCGATCTCGACTACACCGACCCTCTCTCGGGCGGCTCATCGTGCGCGCTCTTTAACCCGGGCTCGGACGGCGTGGCAGCGAGCGGCGGCATCCTGAGCTGCAACAACTCGGGCAACCCGACCGACCCGACGGCGGGGGAGTGCGGTTTCCCTGGACGGCCGGTGGGTGATGCCAAACGGATTTTCCGGGGCATCGAGCTTGTCGCGCGCAAGCAGCTCTCCACCATCCTCTGGGCGCAGGCGTCTCTTCTGTACTCGTCGCTGAGGGGCAACTACTCGGGTGCCGTCCGCGAGGCGACCGGGCAGACCGATCCCGGGATCAACGCCGACTTCGACTACTATCAGTTCGCCTTCAACGACTACGGCAACCTCGAGCTCGACCGACCCGTCCAGGCGCGCATCGACGCGGTGTACAGCGCGCCGTTCGGGCTTTCGGCGGGCCTTCAGTTCTACGTCCGAAGCGGCCTTCCGATCTCTCGGTATGGGTTCTTCAATGCGTACTACCCGAGCGAGCTATACCTCGACCCGCGTGGCTCGGCCGGCCGTACGCCCACCGATTACGACATAAACCTTTCGGCGAGCTACAACCTGAACGTCGGACCCGTGGCGATCACGCCGATGCTCTACCTCTTCAACCTCCTCAACAACCAGACCGTGACTGCGGTGTCCCAGACGTTCAACTCCAACGGCGGTTTCGTGACCGACGAGTCGAGCCCCTTCTACGGCCAGCCGGGTGTGCAACCGGGGACCGGAGCCTGCCCCGCGGCAGCGGCTGCGCCGTGCACCGACAATCCGGACTACCGGAAGGCCACCATTCGCAACGACGCAAGGCTCTTCCGCGCGGCGATCAAGGTCACGTTCTGAGACGCGAAGGGCCCGCCCGACTCGGTCGTGCCGCCCAAGAGCTCTCTGACCGCGTAGGCCACTCCGTCATAAGTCCCGAAGTCATGGATCGCGAGGATGTTCGGATGCGACAGCGCTGCGACGGCGAGCGCTTCGCGCTCGAACCTCGCGAGCGCCTCCGGGTCGCCGGCGAGCGACTGCGGCAGGACCTTGATGGCGACATCGCGCTTGAGCTTCGAGTCCCGCGCCCGGTAAACCTCGCCCATCCCGCCCGCGCCAAGCGCCGCAAGGATTTCGTAGGGGCCGAGGCGTGTCCCGGCGGTGAGCGTCACTTCGCGGCGACCAGCTTCTCGAATCGCGGGTTGCCCCGCAGCGGGTCGAAGTTGGGGTCGATCTTGAGCCAACCGGGCGAGAGGACGTACGGGATCTTCAGGAGCGGCTCGAGTTGATCGATTGCCTTCTCCGGCTCTCCTACCAGAATGTAGACCCGCGCGAGCTGGTGCCGATTGTAAGCGTCTTGCGGCGCGAGGGCCACCGCTCGCTCTGCTTCCCGTATTGCGTCCTCTTTCCGACCGAGGTACGCGAGCGCCAGGCCGAGAATAGCGTGACTCGAATGACGATTCGGGTGTTCGCGGAGCCTCTCTTCCGAGGCCGTGCGAGCCTGTTGGGCGAAGTTTCGCATCTTCGCCGGGTCGCCCTTCAAGGCGTAACCCTGGGCAAGTTTGATCGCCCACGACTCTCGATCGGGAAAGGCATTCGCCGTCAGCCGGAGGAGCAGGTCGAGCTGCTCCTCGTTAAGAACCCAGATCAGATCGAGGTAAATCGCAAACTGCGCCACGAGCACGGTCGGATCAACCTCCTTGGGCACCCCGTCGAGAACCGCTCTGGCACCGGTGAGGTCTCCCTCGCCCAGGAAAGTCATTGCCTTGACCTCGATGTTGCGAATGTCCGCAGGGGCAAGCGCCAGTGCGACATCGACGTCGCGCCGTGCCTCGTCGTAGCGCCGAAGAGTGATCAATTCGCCCGCGAGACATCGCGCAATATGTGCCGATCTCGGGTCCAGGTGTTGCGCCTGTTTCAGATGAACGAATGCCTGCTCCTGCCGGCCGAGGGCGGACTCCAGCAACGCCACGGAGAGGAGTATGTCTGCGCTGCCCGGCGCGAGCCGCCTGGCCGTTTCGGCATGCTCAAGGGCTCGTTTCGCGTCGTTGCGAACCCCATCCTGATAATCACTGAGCGCCAGGTGCGCCGCGGGAGCCTCGGGTGCGAGCGCCATTGCTCTCTCGGCGGCCTCGCGCGCTCTCTTGCCGCCGTCGGCCGTCGGAGAGTTGGCATAGCTCAAGGAGCTCGCTCTGGCGACCATCGCCCAGGCCTGGCCAAATCCGGGGTCCAGCGCGACGGCTTGCTCATAGAAGCTCAGCGCGCGTTCTGGCGTGAGGAATCCCATGGACCAGTTCCAGAAGATCTCCTCTCCTCGGAGGAAGGCCTCGTAAGCCGCCAGGTTCTGAGTCGGCGTCGCAGCCAGGCGATGCTCGTCTTTGCTCCCGAGCGCAACGCCGAGGGCCTGCGCCACACGGGTCGCGATATCGGCTTGCACTTGGAACACGTCGGTCAGCGAGGCGTCGAACGGCGCCTGCCATCGAGAGGCAGGTGCTCCGGACTCTTTCACTTCGACCAGCTCAGGAGATACTTGCACTCGGCTCGAGCCTCCGCTCTTCTGCCAACGCACCGTGGCCTTGAGCAAATACCCTGCGTCGAGCTCTTGCGCTATCTGTTGCGGACCCTTCTCGGTCTTCTTGTAGAGGTTCGAGCTGTCCCGGGCGATCACTTCGATCCCTGGCAGCGACGTGAGCTTGCCCCGGACCGCATCCGCCATCCCGTCGGTGAAGTAGTCGTCTTCGGGGGCGCCCAGGTTCTCGAATGGGAGGACTGCGATGCGCTTGATTCCAGGTGCGTCGATCTTCGGTGCCCGGTTCATGAGGAGGACACCTGCGGCGGCGAGGCCGACCAGGACCGCAGCAGAGATCATGGCCTTCTTCTTCGGCGTCGGGGGAGCGGCCGGCTGCTTTCCGCTGGTGACTGTCGGATCGGATGCCTCCGACAGCGCGAACTCGATGTCCCGCGCAGACTGGAACCGTCGGTCCCGGTCCTTTTCCAGGCAGTGTCGGACGATGTGATCGAGAGCGGCCGGGACGCTCCGCCCTGACTCCGAAAGATTCTGCGGTTCCTCTCGGAGGATCGCCGACATCGTGTCTGCCGGGGTGTCTTTCCTGAATGCTCTCTTCCCGGACAGGAGCTCGTACAGGATTGCGCCGAACGAAAAGATGTCCGAGCGGTGGTCGACCGGAAGGCCCCGCACCTGCTCGGGCGACATGTAGCCGACGGTTCCCATGACCGTACCCGGTTCCGTGTGTCCGGACACCGTCGGGGCGCTCGTCTCTTCGCCCGGGGCAACCTTCCCTTCCCGCTTCGCGAGGCCAAAGTCGAGGATCTTGACGTGGTCGTCCTTCGAGACGAAGAGGTTCTCCGGTTTCAGGTCGCGGTGGACGACGCCTCGCTCGTGCGCGGCGGAGAGGCCCTTCGCGATCTGGAGCCCGTAGTCCACCGTCTGCTTTTGCGAGATCGGGCCGCCGTCGAGCTTGCTGCGCAGGGTCTCGCCCTCGAGGAGCTCGGTGACGGCATAGGTCACTCCGTCCTGGGTCCCGAAGTCGTGGATCGCGAGGATGTTCGGGTGCGACAGCGCCGCAACCGCCTTGGCCTCGCGCTCGAAGCGCGCCAGCGCTTCGGGGCTCGCGGAGAGATGCGCTGGCAAGACTTTGATGGCGACGTCGCGGTCGAGTTTCGAGTCCCTCGCCCGGTAAACCTCACCCATGCCGCCTGCGCCGATTGGCGACAGGATCTCGTAGGGGCCGAGACGTTTGCCTCGGAGCCCGACCGGGCGATCGGGCGGTTTCGTATTGTCAGTCATCGGGGCTTGTTGGAGCGAAGTCTACTGTGTTGCCGTGAAGGGAGACATCTTCTAGGACAGGCGCGTGATCCCCGGGTAACCGTCGAAGCCGCGGTCGAAGCTCGCGATCGAAGCGATGCCGCGCCGCTCCATCACGGCGATGTGGATCGCGTCCCGCGCCGACAGCCTCTCGGTTCCGAGGACGACGAGCTTGGCACGCTCGACGTCCGCGAGCTCCACCGGGAGAACCTCGTCGACGACCCGGCGCACCGCGTCGAACGCCGGCTGGATCGCTTCCCTGCGGCCGATCGACACATAACGGTGAAGGATTTCCTGCAGAACCTCCACGTCGCAGACCAGCCGCTCCCCGCGCTCGACGCACGTTTGCATCAGTCGGGAAGCCGCGATCCGATGCGTGTCGTCGGCGCCGACGAGATACATCGGCACGTTCGAGTCGACGAAGATCACTTCGGCCCG
>JBKJWL010000043.1:0-8229 GCA_046716885.1 Thermoanaerobaculia bacterium
CAGAAGCGAGCGATGGACCTGGCGCATGGAAGCCTCCCTCTGACGGAGAGAGCGGAAAAACAGCGCTCGGGGGACCAGGCCCGGCCGCGCGGGCCGGATACGATCTCGGCCGCATGGACGGACGAAACGGCCTCGATGCCTTGATCCCGGAGATCTACCAGGAGCTCAGGCGCCTGGCTGGCAAGGTGATGAGCGGCGAGCGCCAGGACCACACCCTTCAGACCACCGCGCTCGTGCACGAGGCCTACATGGAGCTCGCCCGCATCCACGAGCTGACGGTCGAGAGCCGTCCGCAGTTCCTGGCGTTGGCGGCGCAGGTGATGCGGCGCATTCTGGTCGATCACGCCCGGGCGAGGCGCGCAGCCAAGCGCGGGGGCGGCGCCGTGCGGGTGACACTCTCCGATGGCCTGGCGGAGGCTGCGGGACCGACCATCGGCCTGCTTGCTTTCGACGAGGCTCTAACGCGTCTGTCCTCGCTCGACGAGCAGCTCGTGCGGATCGTTGAGATGCGCTTCATCGCCGGCATGAGTGTCGAGGAGACGGGCGAGGCGCTGGCGGTCTCGCCCACGACCGTCAAGCGGGACTCGGCGATGGCACGGGCGTGGCTGATGAGGGAGCTCTCCGGTGACCCGAACACCGGCGCTTGAGCGTTTCCGGCGGCTCAAGGAGCTCTTCGGCGAGGCGCTGGAGCGGCCGCCGGCCGAGCGTGAGACGTTTATCGAGGTGGCGGCGGGCGGCGATGACGCGCTGGCGCAGGAGGCGAAAGCCCTGCTCGACGCGCACGCGCGCGACGGCGGATTCGTGGAGGAGATCGTCGCGGCGGAGGCGCGGGATCTCGTCGCGCCGGAGCGGGCCGCGGACTTCGCGGGGCGCCGGATCGGCGCCTACGAGCTAATCCGCCTGATCGGCGCGGGCGGGATGGGCACCGTGTTTCTCGCGAGGCGCGCGGACGCGGAGTACGAGGCCGAAGTCGCGCTGAAGATCGTCAGGCCCGGCCTCTTCTCCGAGGAGATCCTCCGGCGGTTCCGCGCGGAACGCCAGGCGCTCGCCAACCTCAATCATCCCGGCATCGCGCGCCTGCTCGACGGCGGGACGACGGCCGACGGCGTGCCCTACCTCGTCATGGAGCACGTGAAGGGCCTGCCGATCGACGAGTGGGCGGCGCGGAAGGCGCCCGGAATCGCGGAGCGGGTGGCTCTATTTCGCCACATTTGCGACGCGATCCAGTACGCGCACCGCAACCTCATCGTGCATCGGGATGTCAAGCCCGCGAACATCCTCGTGACCGAGGAGGGCGAGGTCAAGGTCCTCGATTTCGGGATCGCGAAGTTCCTCGGCGAGGAAGAGACCGGTCTGACGCGCACGGGAGAGCGCGTGCTCACGCCCGACTACGCGAGCCCGGAGCAGATCCGCGGCGCGCCGATCACGACCGCAACGGACGTCTACTCGCTCGGCGTCGTCCTGTACCGGCTGCTGACGAGCCGGCATCCGTACGCCTTCGGCAGCGGCCGCGCGAGCGAGATCGAGCGCGTGGTCTGCGAAACGGAGCCCGACCGGCCGAGCGCGGCGGAAGCGCGGCTCCGGGGCGACCTCGACAACATCGTCTTGAAGGCGCTCCGCAAGGAGCCGGAACGCCGGTACGCGTCGGTCGAGCAACTCTCCGAAGACCTCCGCAGGTTTCTCGAGGGTGAGCCCGTGCGCGCGCGGCGGGATACCGTCGGGTACCGGGGCGCCAAGTTTCTCCTCCGCCACCGGGCGGGAGCGGCCGCGGTCGGCCTCGTGATCCTGTCGCTGGCGGCCGGGCTGGTCATGTCGATGCGCTCGGCGCGGGCTGCGCGGGTCGAAGCGCAGAAGGCCGAAGAGATCAATGCGTTCCTCAAGGAGATCCTGGGGGCGGCGAGCCCGTGGCGGGATGGGAGCCAGGTCACCGTCAAGGAAGTCCTGGACCGGGCCTCGCAGAGGATCGACTCGGAGCTCGCGGGCCAGCCCGAGGTCGAAGCCGGCGTTCGGCGGACGATCGGGGAGACTTACGCCGGCCTCGGGATGTATGAGCCGGCCGAGCTGCAGCTGCGCAAGGCCCTGGAGCGCACGCGCCGCGTGCGCGGCCCCGTCCACGACGAGGTGGCGGACAGTCTCGAGGCGCTGGCCGCGCTGCGGACCAACCGCGGCGACACGGCCGCCGCGGAGGCCCCCGCCCGCGAAGCGCTGGCGATGCGCCGGACGCTTCACGGAGAGAAGCACGAAACCGTCGCGGCGGCGTGGAACCGGCTCGGAAACGTCTTTCAGGCCCGCGGAGAGCTCGACTTTGCCGAGGAGGCGCAGCGAACCGCCGTCCGCATCTACCGGGAGTCCGCGCCGCAGAGCGCGGGTCTCGGCTCGGCGTTGAACGACCTTGCCGTCACGCTCGGGACCCGGGGCGACTCGAGTGCGGCCCTCGCGCTCCACCGCGAGGCGCTCGTTTTCGCGCGGCGCGCGCATGCGGGCCCGCATCCCGAGGTGGCCGAGGCACTATCGACGCTCGCCTCCGACGTCTGGGACACGCGCCGCGATGCCAAAGAGGCGGAGGCGCTCTACGAGCAGGCCCTCGCGATGCGGCGCGCGCTCTTCGGACGCGATCACCCCGACGTCACGTGGACGCTCTACAACTACGCGCACATGCTGATGGAGAGGGGCGAGTGTGGACGGGCCGAGACGCTCGGCCGCGAGGCCTTGAAGGGCCGCGGGACGACGCTTCCGGACGAGCATCCGATGGTCGCGAGCACGCTGCTCGTGCTCGGCCGGTGCCGGCTCGCCGCAGGCGCTTCTGCGGGCGCCGAGCCGTTTCTGCGCGAGAGCCTCGCGCTGCGGCAGCGCACACTCCCGGCCGACCACTGGCTGCTCGCGTCGAATCGGAGCTTCCTCGGCGAAAGCCTCGCCCGTCAGCATCGCGACGCCGAAGCGCGTCCGCTCCTCCAGGCCGGCTACGAGGGATTGCGCGCGCGTTTTGGGGAGAGCAGTCCGCGCACGAAAGACGCTGCGCAGCGCCTCGATCTCCTCGGAAAATAGCTGGGGTCAGGTCTGGCATTGCGCCTTTGGGTAGCTGAAAGGCGAAAGGCCAGACCTGACCCCAAGTATTCTCCGGGCATGAAGACCCGGCGCTCGTTCCTGGCCGCGGCCGGCCTCGCGGCAGGGCACTCTCTCCTGGCCGCGGCCGAAAAGAGACCCCCGACGACGCCCGCCGGGCCCATGATCCGGCCCCGGGCGCTGAAGCCCGGCGACACGGTCGGGCTCATCGCGCCGTCCTCGTACGTCTTCGACCTGTGGAAGATCGACGAGGTGGCGCCGCGCCTGGCGGCGCTCGGCCTGAAGACGAAGCTCGGCGCCAACGTGCGCGCGCGCCGCGGCTACCTGGCCGGCACCGAGGAGCAGCGTCTGGCGGACCTGCACGCGATGTTCGCCGACCCCGAGGTCGCGGCGGTCTTCTGCCTCGGCGGCGGCTACGGGGCGCAGCGCCTGCTCGATCGGATCGACTACGGCCTGGTCCGCAGAAACCCGAAGATCTTCCTCGGCCTCTCCGACATCACGGGGCTGCATCTCGCATTCGGGAGGATGGCGCGCCTGGTGACCTTTCACGGGCCGGTCGCGATGTCGGCGCTTCCCCCCTGGACTCTGGAAGGCCTCCGCAAGGCCCTCTTCGACCCGTCGCCGATCGGCCCGATCGGAAGCCCGCCCGAAGAGGATCCGCTCTCGCCGCAGTTCCCGCGGCGCACGGTTTCGCCGGGAACGGCGCGCGGCGAGACGGTCGGGGGCAACCTGACCCTCGTCTCGACGACGATGGGCACGCCCTGGGAGATCGACACGAAGGGGAAGATCCTCCTCCTCGAGGACATCGGCGAGGCGCCCTATCGCATCGACCGGATGCTCGTGCAGCTCGCTCTGGCCGGCAAGCTCGCGGAGGCGGCGGGCGTCGTCTGGGGCACGTGTACGGACTGCAAGGCGTCCCTGTCGAGCTTCGAGATCAATCTTTCGATGTCCGAGGTGCTCGACGAGCTGCTCGGCGGCCTCGGCAAGCCCGTGATGGCGGGCCTGATCTTCGGCCACACGAAGGAGAAGGCCACGATCCCGCTGGGCGTTCTGGCCGAGCTCGACGCCACCGCGAAGATCTTCACGATCCTCGAATCCGGAACGGCCTGATCTATCGGCGGTCCAGGGCGCGGTCGTCCCACGAGACCGGGTCCTCCTGCGGCTCGAGGTGCGTGAAGACGTGCGCGCCGGGCAGCTTCTCGCGCAGGGCGGACTCGATCTCTTCGCAGAGGTCGTGCCCCCGCTGGACCGTCCAGTTGCCCGGCGCGAGCACGTGCATCGACACGAACCGGCGCGTTCCAGCGATCCTCGTGCGGATCGCGTGAAAGACAATGCCCTGTTCCTGAAACGAAACCAGCGCCGCCGTGACGTCCCTGCGCTCGTCTTCCGGCAGCGCCGTGTCGAGGAGGCCGAGCCCCGTCTCACGCAGCAGCCTCCACCCCGTCCAGACGATGTTGACCGCGACTGCGAAGGCGATGAGAGGGTCCAAACGCAGCCACCCGGTGATCGCAACGAGCCCGATGCCGACGATGACTCCGGCGGACGTCCAGACGTCGGTCAGGAGGTGGTTGCCGTCGGCCCGCAGGGTGATCGACCGCAGGCGCCTGCCGGCCCGTAGAAGAACCATCGCGGTGGCTCCATTGACCGCCGACGCAGCCGCCGAGATGCCCACGCCGATCCATGCGTGCTGCAATGGCTGCGGGTTCTTCCAGCGCCCCCAGGCCGCCAGGGCGATGCCGCCGGCAGCCGCCAGGATCAGCAGCCCCTCGACGCCGCTCGAGAAATACTCGGCCTTGGAATACCCGAAATCGTGCATCTGGTCGGGAGGCCTGGCGGCTACGGTGAGCGCCCAGAGCGCAATGAGCGCGGCGGCGAGATTGACGACCGATTCCGCCGCGTCCGAAAGAAGCCCGACGGACCCGGTCAGTTTCCACGCCGTTACCTTCAGCGCGATCGTGACGACGGCGGCGACGATCGACAGCCAGGCGTAGAAGCGGGCCGGGCGAGCGGGCTTCGGAATCACGGGGCCATGTAAGTCCCGTCGCCGAGGGGGCGCGGATACGTTTGACTCATCGTAGACTCGGGCGCGTGAATCGCAACGGGCACGACCGCGCGGACCTGAAGCGCATCGCCCGCCGGGCGATGGTCGACCGCGGCCTGGAGCCGGAGTTCTCGCGCGACGTACTGGCGGAGCTCAACCGGATCCGCGGCGCCGCTCCGCCGGCCGGGCCCGGCATCCGCGACATGCGCGACCGGCTGTGGGTCTCGATCGACAACGACGACTCGCGCGACCTGGACCAGCTGACCGTGGCGGAGCCGGCGGGGGACGGCGCGACGAGGATCTTCGTCGCCGTCGCCGACGTGGACGCGCTCGTGGAAAAAGGATCCGCGATCGACGCGCACGCGCGCACGAACACGACCTCCGTCTACACGGCCGCCGAGATCTTCCCGATGCTGCCGGAGAAGCTCTCGACAGACCTGAGCTCGCTGAACGAAGGCGAGGACCGGCTCGCGATCGTCGTCGAGATGACGTGCGAGAAGGACGGGGAGCTCCGAGCCTCGGAGGTCTACCGCGCTGCCGTGAAGAACAAAGCGAAACTCGCGTACGACTCCGTCTCGGTGGGCCTCGAGGGGGGCGAGTTCCCGGAGATAGCCCGGGCCGTGTCCGGCGTCATCGAACAGCTCCGTATGCAGGACGCGGTCGCGCAAGGGTTGCGCGGCCGGCGCGAAGAGGAAGGCGCGCTCGACCTCGAGACGATCGAGCCGAAGGCGATCTTTGCCGACGACGCCATCGTGGACCTCGCCATCCAGGCGAAGAACCGCGCCCGAGAGCTGATCGAGGACTTCATGATCGCCGCCAATGGCGCGACCGCGCGCTTCCTCGCTGGGCGAAGGATCGCTTCGCTGCGCCGCGTCGTGCGCTCGCCGGAGCGCTGGGAAAAGATCGTGGCGGTCGCCCGAGGGTTCGGCGAGCGGCTCCCGGCCGAACCTGACAGCCGCGCCCTCGAGGCGTTCCTGCGCAAGCGTCACCGCGCCGATCCGCTGCGGTTCCCCGACCTTTCGCTCGTGATCGTGAAGCTGATGGGCGCCGGCGAATACATCGTCGAGCGGCCGGGGAGCCCTCCGGTCGGCCACTTCGGCCTCGCGGTGCGCGACTACACGCATTCGACCGCGCCGAATCGCCGCTTCCCGGACCTCATCACGCAGCGTCTGCTGAAGGCGACGCTCGCGGGCGCCCCGGCCGCCTACGACGCCGCCGAGCTCGACCGGCTTGCCTCCCACTGCACCGACCAGGAGGACGACGCGAACAAGGTGGAGCGCCAGGTGAGGAAGTCCGCGGCCGCCCTGCTGCTGGAGCCGAGGATCGGCCAGCGCTTCGACGCGGTCGTGACGGGAGCCTCGGAGAAGGGAACCTGGGCCCGGATCTTCCGGCCTCCCGCCGAGGGCAAGGTCGTCCACGGCTTCGACGGCCTCGAGGTCGGCGACAAACTGCGCGTCAAGCTCGTCTCGACCGACGTCGAAAGGGGCTTCATCGACCTCGTGCGGGTCGAGTAGAGTCCGCTTTCCCATGCGAGGAGGAGTGCATGAAATCGATGCTGGCGGCGGTGTGCGGAGTGATTCTGCTCGGGGCCGCGGGGCTCGCTGAGATGCCGGAGGCGCAACAACCACAGAAACCGCCGACCGCCGAGGAAGCGAAGACGTTCGTCGACGAGGCGGAGCAGAAACTCCTGAAGCTGTGGATCGACGCGGCGCACGCCGACTGGGTCAAGTCCACCTACATCACCGACGACACCGAGATCCTCGCGGCGCAGGCCAACGAGAAAGCGATTTCGGCCGGGGTCGCCTACGCCAAGGAGGCGACGCGGTTCGCCGGGTTGAAGCTCTCGGAAGAGATGGCTCGAAAGCTCAAGCTCCTGAAGCTGGCGCTGACGGTCGCGACACCCTCGGATCCGGCCGAGGCGGCGGAGCTGACGCGCCTCGGCGCCGCCATGGAAGGCATGTACGGCAAGGGGAAGTACTGCCCGACGAAAGATCGGTGCCTGAGCATCGAGGACATCACCAGGATCATGGCGACCTCCCGCGACGCCAAGGAGCTCCTCGAGGTCTGGGCGGGATGGCATGCGATCGCCCCTCCGATCAAGCCGAGCTTCGTGCGCTACGTGGAGCTCGCGAACAAGGGCGCGCGGGAACTCGGGTACTCGGACGCCGGCGCGATGTGGCGCTCCAAGTACGACATGCCGCCGGACGCTTTCGCGAAGGAGGTCGACCGCCTCTATGAGCAGGTCAAGCCCCTCTACGTCTCGCTCCACGCCTACGTGCGCTGGAAGCTCCGCGAGAAGTACGGTAACGGGGTCCCGGCCAACGGCCCGATTCCGGCGCACCTGCTGGGCAACGTGTGGGCGCAGAGCTGGGACAACGTCTATCCGCTGGTGGCACCGCAGGATGCCGACCCCGGCTACGACCTGACGGAGATTTTAACGTCCCGGAAGACGGACGCCGTCCAGATGGTCAAGTTCGGCGAGGGCTTTTTCACCTCGCTCGGGTTCGACCCGCTTCCGAAGACCTTCTGGGAACGCTCGATGTTCACGAAGCCCCGGGACCGGGAGGTTATCTGCCACGCGAGCGCGTGGGACATCGACTACGTGGACGATCTGCGCATCAAGATGTGCATCGACATCACCGGCGAAGACTTCAGTGTGGTCCACCACGAGCTCGGCCACAACTTCTACCAGCGCGCCTACAACGAGCAGCCGCCGCTCTTCCGCGACAGCGCCAACGACGGGTTCCACGAGGCGATCGGCGACACGATCGCGCTCTCGGTGACCCCGGAGTATCTCGTCAAGCTCGGTTTCATTCCCGCCGCGCCGCCCACCTCGAAGGACATCGGGCTGCTGCTGGCTCGCGCCCTCGACAAGGTCGCGTTCCTGCCCTTCGGGCTCCTCATCGACCAGTGGAGATGGAAGGTCTTCTCGGGCGAGATCACGCCGGACGATTACAACAGGGCCTGGTGGGAGCTGCGCCGGAAGTACCAGGGCGTCGCGCCCGCGATCCCGCGCAGCGAGTCGGACTTCGATCCGGGAGCCAAGTACCACGTGCCGGCCGGCGTGCCTTACACGCGCTACTTCCTGGCCGACATCCTGCAGTTCCAGTTCCACCGCGCGCTGT
>JBKJWL010000044.1:0-16704 GCA_046716885.1 Thermoanaerobaculia bacterium
CGCGCCAGGGGCGCATCCGGGTGCCGTCTCCGCCGGGCGCCGCCTCCGGCGACACGAAGACCGAGCGTCGGGGCTCGGGCAGCGCCGCCGCGGGCTCCACCGGTCGCGGGAAGGGCCGGCCCTCGAGAAAGACGGGCGCCGGCGTCGGACGGGGCTCCCGCGCTTTGACAGGCGCCTCCGCCTCCGAGTCGGTGTCCGCAGCGCCCTTTTCGGCGCTCCCGCCGCGCTCGAAGATCGGGAGCAGGAGCAGGGCGGCCCCCGCCACGAGGGTTCCTCCCAGGATCGCCAGAACCGAGTGGAGGGGGCGGCTCACGGGACGTTGCCTGCTACTTCTCCGCGACCCCGATGTCGGGCGCGGCCCCCGCGAAAGGCACGCCGTCGAAGGGTTTTCCGGCGTCCCGTACGACGAGACCCTCGACGTTGGCGAGGTCGCGGCCGGAAAGACGCACCCCGGCCGCCACCCGGGACCCCGGCAACAACGCCGGATCGCCGCGCCCGAGGTCCACCGTTTCGGCGCCGATGCGTCCTCGCGTTGCGCCCGCCGGCCCTCCGAAGCCGTTGTGGCCGAAGTCGGCCGCGGCCGCGGCGTCCTGGAGGTCGAAGGCGAACGCCGAGGCGTCGAGGACGAGGTTGTTCGCGAAACGGACGCCCACGACGCCGGGAGGGCGGCCCTCCACGCGGATCGGAACCGCGTAACGATCGATCGTGTTGCCGAGGACGTCGATGCCGCGCCCGGCGACGATTTCCACGGCCGTGGACTTTTCGGAGAGCATGTTCTCGAAGTAGTTGCGCAGCAGGAGAACCTTCACCCCTCCGTTCACGCGGACTCCGACGGTCGCCTCTGCGAAGTAGCTGCCGGTGATCACGATGTCCTCGGCGCCCGGACCGAGCACGACGGCTTCGCCGCGCGACCCGGCCCCCGGGCGGTAGTTGTAGATCTTGTTCGCGTCGACGCGCACGCCCCGGCAGCGGGAAAGATCGAGGGCGGGCCCGAGGTCGTTGTGGAACTTGTTCCGTACGAGCGTCAGGTTCCGCGCGAGCTCCCCGTCCTTGCCCGGTACGATCCGCAGGGCCGCGTCCAGGTTGTGGTGGATCTTGTTGTGGTGCAACTCGACGTCGCGCGCTCCCGACTCGATGCGGATCCCGCCGGTCTGGTGCACGTGGGAGTTGGAGATGGAAACCCGCGCGCTCGCCGCGCCGATGAGGATCGCGACGCCCGGTCCCTCGTAGACGTGGCCGCGATCGAAGACGATGTCGTGCGCCTCCTCGCCGAGGACCGCGACGCCTTTGGCGCCCGGCCGGTCGAGGACCATCTGCATGTGGTAGAAGTGCCAGAAGGGGCGGGAGACGGTCAGGGCGTAGGCGCCCTCGGCCGCGTGAAAGAAGGCCTCCTCGCCGAACACCTGGATCGGAGCGTCGGCTCGGCCCGGCTTGCAGGACTCGCCGATCCGGACGGCACCGGCGTAGATGCCGGGCAGGAGCACGAGCCGGTCTCCGGGCTCCAATCGGCACAGGGCCGCCTGGAGTTCCTTCCACGGCCGGTTCTCGCTGCCGTCGCCCTCGGCCTTCGCGTCGGCCGAGACGTAGAGGAGGCGCCGGGGCTCGGCAAAGCGCGTCGGGGTGTCTTCCATCTCGGGGAACGGCTTGCCGTCGAGCATGATCGTCGGATCCACGCGCAGCTTCTCCGCCTCCGAGGCCTCCTGGGCGCGGACGGGCAGAAAGACGGCGAGCCCCACGAGCGCGGCGGCAGCGCCGAGACGACACCGGCCGGGCCGGGGAGGCACTCTCATTCGGCCGCGTCCGCGCGGGCGAGCGGCTTGTTCTCGACGCGCTTGAGAACTTCGAAGGAATAGTCCACCCGCAGGATGTAGACCCAGCCGAGCAGAAGCGTTCCGCTGACGTATCGGATGACGTTGTCGAGGACGGCGATCGCGACGCACTCCGGAAAGCCGAGGCCGCCGACGTACAGAGCCGCGGCGAAGCCCCACTCGAACTGGCCGATTCCCCCCGGTGTGATCGGGATGAGGCGCGCGATGTAGGACCCGACGATCGCCATCAGGAGGACCGAGAAATCCACGTGCATGATGACGTGATCCGACGAGAATCCCATGGCGATCAGATACGCGGCGACGTCCTCCAGGCCGAAGGCCAGAAGGGACAGGACCGAGATCTTCGCCAGCTCGATGGGCCTCTGGCCGAGGGCGCGGAAGGCGCTCCGAATCTCGGCCCATCCCCCCGGGACCAGGCCATGCGTGGCCCCCCTCTCCTTCGAGCGCACCAGGAAATAGCAGAGGCCGAAGATCACGAGAGGCCAGAAGAGCTGGCCGAGCCACATCGACCAACCGACGACGAAGAGGCCGACGACGGCGAAGACGACGATCTCGAAAACGGTGAAGGTCTCCGACAGAAAGACCGCCTGGGCAACGCGCGGGGCAGGCGCGCCCTGGCCCTGAAACGTGGCCGCCATTCGCGTGTTCCCGGCGTTGTAAGGCAGGAGGCGATTGACGCCGATGCCCTCGAGATACGCGCGGGCGTGCTGGGTGAACGTCCCGGCGACGCCGCAGAAACGGGCGATCGCGTGGAACTGGGCCGCCTTGATGAGCCAGAAGAAGAGGAAGACCAGGCCGGCCAGCTCGATCAGGCCCCACTTCACCGGGTCCTGGGACTTGAGGAAGTACTTCAGATCGGGAACTCCCCGGATAAATCCGGTCTGTGCGTCGTGGTATTCGACGACGCCGGCCCGGATCAGCAGGTCGAGCAGCCGGGTATTCGCCAGGAAGTTCCAGATGCCCGAGGCCCACAGCAGGGAGCCCAGCAGCAGCGCCGCCAGGACGTAGGAAAAGATGTAGGAGCCGACCCGGTTGAGGGTTTTCTTCTCCTCGACGGACGCGGATGCGGACGGGACCAGGCTCTCCATGGGGCCTCCTTACCGCGCCCGAGGGGGGGCCGGTGACGCGACCGGAGCGGCGGGCGAAGGCACGCCCAGCTGCCGGAGCCGGGCGTCGGACACCGCCTTCTCGAGCGCCTCCGGGAGCGTGGGGGCCATGGTGGCCCTGCCCCGGAAGACCACCACCACCTGCTTCAACTGCGGGACGGGATTCTGCTGCGATCGGAGAAACACCGGCTCGACGTAAAGAAGCTCCTTGCCGACGATCAGCGGAACCGTGTGCCCCCGGATGACCTCGGTTCCGCGCCGGTTCCACCAGGAGAAGTTCTGAGAGATCTCGGGTGCCTGGTCGATCGCCGCGTCCGCCTGCTCGGGGCCGAGCACGTAATGTCCCTTCGGAATTTGAAGCACGGTCAGCCGCCCGTAGTCGGGAGGGTCCTGGTACGCCGTCGGGATCGCGCGCAGGTTCAACGCCTTCTCGGGCGTGAAGACCATCGAAAGCGCGTATTGGACTCGATGCTTCGAGCTCGGAAGCACGCCGCCCGTCTCGGCCATCCAAACGTAGGGCTCGATCGAGAACGTGATGGCCTCGCCGGTGTCGAGAACGGGCCCCAGGACCTCGTCGCCGTCGTCCCACATGTCCTCCATGTTGAAGAAGTACATGGGGTCCTTCATGTGGTAGTAGATGTACAGATCGTCGAACTGCACGTGGAAGAGCTGCGGCGGATATGTCAGCTGCCGCTCGATCCCATCCGGCATCTGCTCGGCCGGAAGGAAAAGGCCAGGGTAGATCTTCGCCCAGGCTTCGATGATCGGTCCGTGACCGATCTGGTAGAACTTAACCTTGCCGGTGTAGGCGTCCACGGTCGCCTTGACCGAGTCCTCGACGTAGTTGACCAGCCTCTCGGGCCGGGGAAACGCCGATCGCTCGTCGGACTTGTCGCCCAGCTCCTCCGGGAAGCTGTACGGGTATCTGTCCGTGGTCGTCATCGCGTTGACGATCCACACGATCCCGCCGTCGACCGTGACTGCGTAAGGGTTGGAGTCGAAAAACAGGAACTTGGCGGCCCGGTCGAGGCGCTCGACCGGCGTCCGGTAGTAGTGGACGCGCGTCGTGTCTTTGATCAGGTTCGAGAAGACGAGCTCGAAGAACTTGCCGCTGCGCCAGCCGAAGACGAGCCGCTTGAGGAGGGAGTCCACCGGCACAGCGCTGTCGACGTCGGCTGGCAGAACAATCTCGGCCCGGTCCTGATCGGTCGGGTAGTCGAGCTCCTTCATCCGGTCCACGTTCGAGAAGGCCATGGTGGCCGAGCCCTCCCCGTAGTACACGCGGGGGTTCGCCGTCGCGATCACGGGCCATCGCGCCTGGATCGGGATCTCCCGGGAAACGTAGTCGGGCTCCCCGTTCGGGTCGACCACTCCCGCCGGAGCCATGACCATCCCGAAGCCGTGGGTGAAGAGCATGAAACGCTGGCCCCAGTAGGCGAGCCAGGGCACCGGCTCGTAGAGAGGCGTCTCGCGCACGGAGGAGACGAACATCCGATTCTCGCCGTCGATCGGATAGCGCACGTTGTCGACGTTGACGAAGTTGTAGTACGTCCGCAGCTTCTGCTGCTGCTGGAACAGCTCGAGGGTCGGGCCGTAGACCATCGTGTTTCCGCGCGTCTGGAGGATGCGCTGGGAGTGCTGCTTGTCGAGCCACCGCTCGAGGTAGCTCGTGAAGCCGGGCCAGAGCGGGGCGTTCTTCAACGTCGGGCTCGCGAGCAGCGTGGCGGCGTCGGGGATCGGGTCCCCCGGGCCGTTCGGGACGAAGGCGACTTCCGCGACCTTGTCGAGTCCGTAGCCCTGGCGCGTCGCCTCGATGTGGCGCGCGATGTACGGGAGCTGGATGACGGGCTCATTGGGCCGCACGGCGATCACGTCGCGCAGGACGACGACCCCCTTGAAGGCGAAGTCGAACAGGACCAGAGCCGCGAGGGCAAGCGCCGCCGTGCGCAGGCGCCGTCGCCCGTCGGCGCCCCCCTCGCCGCGCGCGATCCGTCGAAGTGCCCCGAGGGACACGAAGAGGAACGCCGTGACCCCGAGGAGGACGACGGTCGTGACGGTGATGTAGCTGAGATTCGAGAAGAGCCCGGTGACGTCGACATACTCGGCGCCCGTCTTGACGCTCGAGTCGGAGTTGTTCTTGAGAAGCAAACCGTAGCGGGAAAGCCAGACGCCCACGGCCCCGAGGACGCCGCAGAGGAGGACTCCCGCCCGGGTCACCGGTGTTGAGACCCTTCCGAGCCAGCTCAGGACGCGGCTCACACCCGGCCCCGCGTGCCCGCGCTCGAGAGCGCTCGCGCACGCGATCGAAACGCCGAAGAAGATGACGGCGGCCGCCATCAGGAAGCGCCACGCGATCCAGATGTTCGGAAGGCTGAAGACGAAGAAGGACAGGTCGATGCCGAAGACCGGGTCCACCTTTCCGAAGTCCACCCCGCTCGCCCCGAGCAGGAACTCGTGGTAGCACAGCGCCGCCAGATACGCGGCGACCGAAGCCACGAGAAAGCCGACTTCGAGCATCTTTCGGCGGGCAAATCGGCCGATCGAGTGCAGGAGGGCCGGGGCGGCCACGGAGGCCGCGAAAAGTACGAAGGCGGCGACGTAGAGCTTCGCGCCCATCCTGAAGTTAGTCCAGAAGACCGACTCGAGGCCGAGGCTTCGGATGAGCCAGAAATCCCCCAGGAGATACGTGAGCTGGTCCAGCGTGAAGAGGGTGACGAGCAACGAGGCGAGCGTCACGGCGCGCGACCAGACCCGCGACGCGGGCGGGGCCGCCGGCAGGGCGACCTCCGGAAGATCAGGCAGAGTCAGCTCGGAGGCCCGCCCACCGCCCGAGACTCCCAAGGAGCTGGACATGCCGCGATCCCCTCCTCGGCCGCAAGCGCCGGCCGCACAGACCCTGGAAATCCCTTCCCACCGAAACGTCCGAATCAGGTGCGCGGATGCTACCACGCTGACGGCGCGCACCCCTCGCGCCGCCGGTCCGTTACCGATAGACTTTGCTCCATCGTGCGCGCAGACAGAACCTTTTTCCTGACCGCCGCGGCCGTCTTCGCCGCCTTCCTCGTGTCGTCGGCGGGATCGGCTCACATGGCCGCGAGCGCGGCGCCCGTCTACCGCTGCCAGGGTTTTGCGGCGCCGCTCGACAAACAGGGGCCGCAATCACTCCGGATCAAGCGCGGGAGGACCCTGCCTCTCAAGGCAACTCTGCTCGACAAGAGCGGAAAGGCCCTCGACGCTTTGGCGATCAAGACGGCGCCGAAGGTCCAGATCCTCTTCCGGCCCGCATCCGGCCCGGAGGCGGACCGGACGCGCGCGATCGAGGCCGGGGACTTCGGCAAGGGCCGGAGCTTCGTCCACCGGGAAAGCTACTGGAAGTTTGACCTCCAGTCCGATGCCCTGCCCGAGACCGGGAGCTACCGCGTCCGCGTCCTCTCCGGAGACGAGGCCGAGTACCGCATCGACCCCTCCTGCGAGCTCCCGTTCACGGTCGAGTAGTCGGGGCGGGACCCGGGCTCAGCGCCTCTACACCGTCGGCAAAGAGATAGACCGCTTCGGCGTTTCGAGATCGTTGATCACCCGGCGATCCCGCGCGCGTCCGCAAGAGCTCGGTGAACCTGGATTCCGGGAATCCGGGTGAAGTGCCGGAGATTCCCCGTCACGACCTCCAGCCCGTGAAGGATCGCCGTCGCGGCGATCTGCAGATCCGCATCGGCCAGGGTTCGTCCCCGAACTGAGAGGCCCGCCAGAATCTCACCAAAAACTCGCGCCGCCGCCACATCGTACGAAAGAACGGTCAGGGCGGGCAAAACGAGCTTTTCGACGTTCTCCAGGTGCCTCTCGCGGTTGGGGGACCCGAAGGCTCCCTTGTAAAGCTCACCGATGACGACGGCGCTCGTGAACTGCTCCGCGCGCGGCACCTTCGAAAGCCAGCGCAGATACGAGGGGGCGGGTCTCGGCCGCAGGACCTCCGAAATCGCGTCCGTGTCGAAGAGGTAACCCACCCGGCCTCAGTCGAACCCGGCCGTTCGCCTGGGCCCGGTTCTCCTCACGCGCCCCACGGCGCGAACCAATTCCTCCGAGCCCTTCCACCCTCCCGCAATGCCGGCCAGACCCTTCTCCGGTCCCGCTGCCCGGAGCCGCTCGAGCTGCTCGAGCTCGGCTGCCGGCACCAGGGCCGCAACCGGCTTCCCGTGGCGCGTGATCAAAACCGAATCACCTCTTTCGGCCGACCGGAGACAGTCGGCAAACTGCGCCTTCGCTTGAGCCGCGGACACACGCTTGGACATCCTCCACTCCTCTCGAAGAAAAGGTCACATAGATCATAATGACTAATCTCTGGGTGGTCAAGGCCGCATCATTGACGCCGCTCGCGCCCGAGAGAGTCCGCCAGGTCGGGGAGGCCTCGAAGAACGAAGGGCTCACCTGGACGACCGTCTTCGACGGGAGTACACCAAGAAATAATAGCTGTTAGCTCTCAGCTTTCAGCTCTCAGCGTTCCTGCTCCAAGCCTAACGGTTTGGGGCGTCCCGTGATCGCCTCGACTTTCGATTCCAGGGACCGGGCTCCCCTGCGGTGCGGCGCACCGCCTCGTGGTGCACGTCGGCAGGAGCCGCCAGCGGGAGGCGCGGGCAAGCTAGACTGCCGCCCAGCGTGACTCCCCGGATGGCGAAGCGTGCGTTGTGGGTCGCGGGACTCCTGGGCACGGCACTGCTCGCGCGCTGGACGGTCCTGCGGCCTTCCCTCGTTCCGGTGACCGTCTTCCGCACGGCCTCCGGCCGCGTCGAGGAGACGGTGACCAACAGCAAGGCGGGCACCGTCAAGTCGCGCCGCCGCGCCACACTCTCGGCGGAGGTCGGCGGCCGCGTGCGCGAGCTGCCGGCCAGGAAAGGCGCTCGCGTGCGCCGCGGGGACATCCTCTTGAAGATCGCCGACAACGACACGCGAGCGCAGGTCCTCGTCCAGGAGAGCGCGGTCACGGCGGCGAAAGCGGCGCGCGTCGAGACCTGCCGCGCGGCCGAGCAGCTCGACCGAGACCTCGCGCGCAACCGGCAGCTGGCGAAGGACAAGATCGTGTCTTCGGAGATTCTGGATCAGCTCCAGAGCCGCCGCGATTCCGCCGCCGCGGCCTGCGAGGGCGCCGTCGCGCGCATCGCGCAGGCCGAGGCGGCGCGCGAGGTGGCCCGAGTCACCCTCGAGAAGACGGTCCTGCGGGCGCCGTTTGACGGTGTCGTGGCGGACGTCACGACGGAGGTGGGAGAGTGGATCACACCGTCGCCTCCCGGCCTGCCGATTCCGCCCGTGATCGTTCTCATCGAAGACGCGGCGATGTACGTCAGCGCGCCGATGGATGAGGTCGACATCGCCAAGGTGCGTATCGGCCAACCCGCTCGCATCACGATCGACGCCTACCCCGGCCGCCCGTTCCCGGGAAAGGTGACGCGCGTCGCCCCGTACGTGCTCGACGTGCAGGAGCAGAACCGGACGTTCGAGATCGAAGCGGAGCTGGAGGACGTGGCCTTCGCGCGCAAGCTTCCGCACGGCACGTCGGCCGACGTCGAAGTCATCCTCGCGGCCAGAGACGGCGTCCTTCGTATCCCGAGCTACGCGTTGCTGGAGGGCGGCCGGGTTCTCGTCGTCGAGAAGGACCGACTCGCCGCCCGGAAGGTCAAGACGGGCCTGAAGAACTGGCAGTTCGTCGAGGTTGCCGAGGGACTGGCGGCGGGAGACCTCGTGACCGTCTCGCTCGACCGGGCGGAGGTCAAGGAAGGGGCGCGGGTGCGGATCGAGGCTGAGACGAAGAAGTGATCGAGCTCGAGCGCGTCTGCCGCGACTACGAGGTCGGCGGGCGCCCGGTGCATGCCCTGCGCGACCTCGACCTCTCGGTCCCGGACGGCGATTACCTTTCGATCATGGGGCCTTCGGGCTCGGGCAAGTCGACGCTCTTGAACCTCATCGGCTGCCTCGACCGGCCGACCTCGGGCTCCTACCGCTTCGACGGCCGTGAAGTGGCCGGCCTCTCGGACGACGAGCTGTCGCTGCTGCGCCAGAAGAGCATCGGCTTCGTCTTTCAGTCCTACCACCTCGTCCCGCGCCTGACCGCGCAGGGCAACGTCGAGCTGCCGATGCTCTTCGCCGGCGTCGACCGCAGCGAGCGCGCCCGGCGCGCGGGGGCGGCGCTCGCGGTGGTGGGGCTGGCCGAGCGCGCCGAACACACCGCTGAGCAGCTCTCCGGCGGCGAGCGGCAGCGCGTGGCGATCGCGCGCGCGGTCGTGATGGGCCCGTCGGTCGTGCTCGCCGCCGCGCCGACCGGCAACCTGGACACGGCCGCGGGCGGCGAGATTCTCAAGCTCCTCGAAAGGATGAACGCCGAGGGCCTGACGCTCCTCCTCGTCACGCACGACCCCGCGCTCGGCCGGCGCGCGCGGCATCGCCTGCGCCTCGTGGACGGAGCGAGCACCGGGGAGGAGAGGGAGAGCGCGTGAGCTTCCGCGACCTCTTCGCCTTCTCGGCCGGCGCCCTGCGCGGCCACAGCCTTCGGGCGGGGCTCTCGCTTCTGGGAGTCGCGATCGGAATTGCCTCGGTCGTGCTGCTGACGAGCCTGGGGGAAGGCGCGCGCAGCTACGTCACGGGTGAGTTCACGGCGCTCGGCTCGAATCTCCTGATCGCTCTGCCCGGAAAGACCGAGACGACAGGAATGGCGCCGCTCGTCTCGGTCGCTCCCCACGACCTGACCCTCGGCGATGTCGAGGCAATTTCTCGCCATGTGCGGCAGGTTCGCCGCGTGGCACCGCTGTCCTTCGGCGGGGCGTTGGCAGCGGTGGGCTCGAAGCGCCGCGACGTCTCGGTGGCCGGCACGACGGCGGAGTTCCAGGGAGTGCGCCACGTGCGGATCGGTATCGGCCGGTACCTGCCGGCGAGCGACCGCGAGCAGGGCGGGAGCGTGTGCGTGATCGGCGCCAAACTGCAAGCGGAGCTCTTCGGCGGCGAGAACCCCCTGGGCGAGGTCCTGCGCCTGGGCGACGAGCGGTTCCGGGTCATCGGCGTCATGGCCCCGCGCGGCGTCTCGATCGGCATGGATCTCGACGAGATGGTTCATGTTCCCGTCGCCCGGGGGCTCAAGCTCTTCAATCGGACAGGGCTCTTTCGCATCCTGATAGAGGTCGCATCGCACGAGGAGATCGCGGCCGCGAAGCAAGGTGTGATCGAGGTCCTGCGCGCTCGCCACGAGGGGCAGGAGGACTTCACGATCCTGACGCAGGACTCCGTCATCGCGACGTTCGGGCGGATCCTCGCGGTGCTCACGGCTGCGCTCGCGGGCATCGCCGCGATCTCCCTGACGGTGGCCGGCGTCGGGATCATGAACGTGATGCTCGTCTCCGTCTCGGAGCGGACGCGGGAGATCGGGCTCCTGAAGGCGCTCGGCGTGAGGAGCCGCCAGGTCGTGACCGTCTTTCTCGTCGAGGCCGCGATTCTCTCGGGGGCCGGGGGCCTGGTGGGCCTTGCTGTTGCCTACGCGGCCACCCGCACGTTCACGGCGGTCTATCCGGGCTTTCCGATCGAGCCGCCGGCCTGGGCGGTCGCGGCGGCCGGCGTCGTGTCGATCTCGGTGGGCCTCGTTTTCGGAACGCTGCCGGCTCGGCGGGCGGCCCGGCTCGACCCCGTGGCAGCGCTGGCGAGGAGGTGACCGTCGTGGGCGACTTCCTTCGGCTGGCATGGGGCTCCATCGCGGCGCACCGGACGCGGTCCATGCTGACGGTGCTCGGAATCGTCATCGGCATTGCCTCGGTCATCCTGCTGACGTCGCTCGGGGAAGGCACGCGCCTGTCGATCCTGTCCGACTTCACGCAGTTCGGCACGAACCTCATGAAGGTGAGCCGGGGCAAGATCTCGACGACGGGCATGCCGGGCTCGATCGGCGCCACCGTCCGCCAGCTCACGATCGAAGACGCCGAGTCGCTGCGGCGGGTGCCCGGCATCGAGCAGGTGATGCCGGTGTGCGGCGGCTCAGCCCGCGTCGAGGCGGGCGAGCGGGGCCGCGGCGTTCTCGTCTACGGCGTGACCTCCGATGTGCCGCAGGTCTGGAAGTTCGGGGTGCGCCAGGGACGATTTCTGCCGCCCGGCGACCCGCGGCGGGGCGCGTCCCTCGCGGTCCTGGGTCCGACGCTCAAACGCGAGCTCTTCGGTCAGGCGAATCCCCTGGGCGAGCACGTGCGGATCGGCGGCCGGCGCTTCCTCGTGATCGGCGTCATGGAGCCGAAGGGGCAGTTCCTGGGTTTCGACCTCGACGACTCCGTGTACGTGCCGGTCGTGAGCGCGCAGTCGCTCTTCAACACGGACGAGCTACTGGAAATCGATCTGACCTACTCGACCGGCGTCTCGGCGGCGGTCATCAAGGAGCGGGTGCGCGTGGCTCTCATGGCCCGGCACGACGGGCAGGAGGACTTCACGATCGTCACGCAGACGGAGATGCTCGACGTCTTAAACCGCGTCCTCGGCGTCGTCACGATGGCCGTGGGCGGCATCGGGGCGATCTCGCTGTTCGTCGGGGCGATCGGGATCCTGACGATGATGTGGATCTCGGTGGGCGAGCGCACGGCCGAGATCGGTCTCGCGCGCGCGATTGGGGCCACGCGAGCCCAGGTGGTGCGGCTCTTCCTCATCGAGGCGGCGCTCCTGTCGCTGGCGGGGGGCGCGATCGGCGTGCTCGCCGGGTTGGGCGTCGGCTGGCTTCTGCGCCTGGCCGTCCCGGCCCTGCCCCTCTCGACCGTGCCCGAGTTCATCCTGGCTGCGCTCGCCGTCAGCCTCGCCGTCGGCCTGACGGCCGGCGTGCTCCCGGCCCGCCGCGCCGCCTCCCTCGACCCGGTCGAAGCCCTGCGAGCGGAGTGACGTGCCGGGGCGCAGGAGCTTGGGCACCCGGAACACCCACTGTGCGTGGCCGACCTCGGCGAGCAGCTCGTCTTAGGCAGGAAGGCGGCGAAGGCGACTGCCCGCTTGGCCCCGCAGGAAGGGCACAGACCGCGGCCCTTGCAGGAGAAGGCGAGCAGGAGCTCCTTCTTGCACTCAGGGGCAACGGATGCGGGCAAAGCCCTCGTGTTGGTCGAGAATGCCGCAGTCGAGGTAGCGGGCCACCACGCCGTCAACGAGACCGCGCCAGAAGCCGTAACGGTGCTCGAAGCGCTCCTCCCAGCATCTTTTGAGGAGCTCGAAGAGGGACTCGAGCAGCCTGTAGAGCGGCGTCTCGGCGGGCCTCCGGCGGGCGGTAGGCGAACGCCATCGTAGCATCACGACATCTTGACATCACGGCCGGCCCTCCGTAAGATGCCTGGCATGAGAACGACACTGGACATCGACGACGACCTTCTCCGCGCGGCGAGAAGTCTGGCGCGGGCGCAGGGAAAGAGCCTCGGCCGGGTGCTCTCCGGCCTCGCGCGTAAGGGCCTCGAGCCCCGCAAGGGTGTGGCCGCGCGTCACGGCTTTCCGGTCTTCACGGTCTCCCGGAAAGCGCCGCCGCTGACTCCCGAGATCGTGAAGCGAGCCGAAGACGAAGGGTGATGGTCTCCCTTCTTGACGTCAACGTTCTGGTGGCACTCGCGTGGCCGAACCATGTGCATCACGAGTCTGCCCACCGTTGGTTCGAGAAGAACAGCCCGGCCGGCTGGGCCACCTGCCCGTTGACGCAAACGGCCTTCGTCCGTGTCTCATCCAACGACCGCATCTTTTCGGAGGCTCGTTCGCCGCGGGAAGCTCTCGACCTTCTCGGCCGGATCGTCGCGCTGCCGCACCACGTCTTCTGGACGGACGACACATCCATCGTTACGTCGCAATTCGTGGCGCGGGAGGCCCTTGTGGGGCACCGCCAGCTGACCGACGCACACCTGCTGGCGCTCGCTCTGAGACGAAAGGGGCGCCTGGCGACGTTTGACCGTGCACTTCGGGACCTCGTGCCGAGCACGATCTCGGCCGACCGCGCCGTCTGCGTCATCCCCGCGGTCTGAGCAACCCTCGGGACATACAATCCCCGGAAGCTTCCATGACCTTGCAGGCCGGAGCGCGCCTAGGGCCCTACGAGATTCTCGCTCTCATCGGCGCGGGCGGGATGGGGGAGGTGTACCGGGCGCGGGACAAGAAGTTGGACCGGGATGTGGCGATCAAGGTGCTGCCCCAGTCCCTGGCAGCCGACTCGAGGAGGCCGGCCCCCTCAAGGAGCCGGATCACCTTGTGGCGGAGGCGCAACAGCAGTTCGGCAACTCCCTGGTCTACCTACGGGACACCGATCCACTCGCCAGAGGCCCTCCAGCCGCCGCGGGTCACGAGGGCGTGTACGTGAGGGATGCTTCGGCGACCCCGAGCCGCCCCGGCGGATCGGGAATCCCCGGCCCGCCAGATCGTTGTGGATCTTGCCGTTCTTTGCCGTAACCGCCCGGCCGGCCGAACTGAACCTCCCGGGCGTTTTGCCTCGTATTTCCATCGGCTCGAGCCTCCGGACCGAAGTATCCGCTTCGGCCGGAAGGAGAAAGGTGACTCCGATGTCCGAAAGCACCTCCGTCGTCCTCCCCGTCGTTCCGATGCGGAACGCGGTGCTCTTCCCCGGCGTGACCTTCCCGATCTCGGCCGGCCGCGCCGGAACGCTGCGCGCGATCGAGGCGGCACTGACCGACCCCAAGCGCCAGGTCTTCGCCGTGGCGCAGCGGACCGACACGGAGAACGTGTCCGCGTCCGAGCTCTACACCGTCGGCGCCATCGCCACGATAGGTTCCGTCCAGCGAGGACTCGGCGGCATCCGCCTCGTCCTCGAGGGCAAGTCCCGCGGCATCGCCGTGCGCTACGCGCCGAACAAGGGCGGCTTTCTCGAGGCGACCGTCCAGGAGGCCCACGAGATGCTCCCGCTCGACTCGCGGGACGCGGCCTTCGCCGGCCTTCATCGCGAGGCGCGTGAGCGCGCAGCGGAGCTCGGCAAGAAGCTGGGCCTGCCCGACGAGGCCGTCGAGCAGATCCTCGCCGAGGTGGACGAGCCGGGACGGCTCGCGGATCTCGTCGCCGGGTACCTCGACATCCCCGGTCCGGCCAAGCAGGAGCTCCTGGAGTCGCTCTCGGTGGAGGATCGTCTCCGGCGCGTCCTCGTTTACGTGCAGCGCCAGATCGACGTGCTCTCGGCGCAGGAAGACATCCAATCCAAGGTCAAGGAAGAGATCGGGAGCCGGCAGCGCGAGATGTACCTGCGCGAGCAGATGAAGGCGATCCAGAAGGAGCTCGGCGAGGACGGCGGCGCGTCGGACGAGGGCCTGACGGAGCTGCGCGCCAAGCTCGACGCGCTCGACCTGCCCGAGGACGCGAAGAAGGAAGTGGACCGCGAGTGGCAGCGGTTGAAGCGCATCGGGCGCGAGGCGATGGAGTCTCAGGTCATCCGGACCTATCTCGAGACCGTCGCGGAGCTGCCCTGGAACGTGCGCAGCGACGAGAAGCTCGAGGTGCCGGAGGCGGCGCGGGTTCTCGACGAGGACCACTTCGGCTTGAAAGACGTCAAGGACCGGATCCTGGAGTTTCTGGCCGTCCGCCAGCTCGGCCAGGAGCGGGCGTCGAAGGCGCAGCCCGCCGGCGACACGACGGCCGAGAGGCCGCAGCGCCTGGGCAAGGGCCGGATCCTCCTCTTCGCGGGCCCCCCGGGCGTGGGCAAGACCTCGATCGCCAAGTCGATCGCGCGCGCGATGGGCCGCAAGTACGTCCGCATCTCCCTCGGCGGGGCGCGGGACGAGGCCGACATCCGCGGCCACCGGCGCACCTACATCGGCGCCTTGCCCGGGCGTATCCTCCAGGGCATGAAGCAGGCGGGCTCGAAGAACCCCGTCTTCCTCTTGGATGAGGTGGACAAGCTCGGCGTCTCCTACCAGGGTGACCCGGCGTCGGCCCTGCTCGAGGTGCTCGATCCGGCGCAGAACGACTCCTTCACGGACCACTACCTCTCCGTCCCGTTCGACCTCTCGGAGGTTCTCTTCATCGCGACGGCGAACTTCGTCCAGAACATCTCCGGGCCGCTGCTCGACCGGATGGAGGTGGTCAACTTCGCGGGTTACACCGAGGAGGAGAAGCTTCAGATCGCGAAGAGCTACCTGGTTCCGAGGCAGATCGAGGAGAACGGCCTGGAGGCCGGCCAGCTCGACCTCACCGAGGGGTCGATCCGCGAGGTCATCGCGAGCTACACGCGCGAGTCCGGCGTGCGCCAGCTCGAGCGAGAGCTCGGCAAGCTCGCGCGCAAGGTCGCCCGCCGTATCGCGGCCCGCGAGATCTCGAAGTCCGAGATTCGCGCGGAAGACGTTCGACCGCTCCTCGGCCGCCCGCACGTCCATCCCGAGAAGATGGCGCGCGAGGACCAGGTCGGCGTCTCGACCGGGATGTACTACACCCCGGCCGGGGGAGACATCATGTTCGTCGAAGCCTCGCTGATGCGGGGCAAGGGCGAGCTCATCCTGACGGGCCAGCTCGGCGACGTCATGAAGGAGTCGGCGCGCGCCGCGTGGACCTTCGCCCGCTCGCACGCTCCGCTGCTCGGCATCGACGAACGGGACTTCGAGCGCGACATTCACATCCACGTGCCCGCCGGGGCCATTCCCAAGGACGGCCCGTCGGCGGGGATCGCCATGGCCACCGCGGTCGTCTCGGCGCTGTCGAAGCGCCCGGCCCGCAACGACGTCGCCATGACCGGCGAGATCACCCTATCGGGCCGGGCCCTGCCGATCGGTGGCCTCAAGGAGAAGATCCTCGGCGCCGTGCGCGCGGGCATCACGCGCATCGTGATCCCGAAGGACAACGAAGCGGACCTGGAGGACCTGTCCGAAGAGGTCCGCGGACAGATCGAGGTCTTCCCGGTCTCGACGCTGGCCGAGGCCCTGGCGGTGACGCTGCGGGACACGACGCTCCGGGAAGGCCGGCTGCTCTACGCCGGCCCGGCCGCGGAGGAGCGGGGCATCACCCAGTAGACCGAGGCTTCGTCAGGGCGACGCCAGGACCACCCGCGCGTACTGGATGCTCGGGTCCTGGGTGGTGTTGTCTACCGTCGCGCCATAGAAGATGACACTGCCGCGGTCGATCCGGACTTCGATCGTATCGTTCGTCTCGAGTGTGGTGCCGAGAAAGTCGGCCGCCGGCTCCTGCAGGAAGTAATTCGGATCCAGGCTCTTCTGAAGAAGATGTACAGCCGCACCCGCCGCGTCACGCACGACGATGGTCATGCCGGCGCCCGAGGACAGGGACCGGGCCCCGATGTTGAAGCGGAAACGGGTCAGATCCGACGGCACGACGAGGATTCCGAGGGTCGTGCCCGTGAGCACGGGGCTGCCGACGCCCCGCTCTTCCGGGTCGACCGCCTCCTCGTTGAACCCCGACGTGCCGGCGGCGCCGTCGTCGTTGAAAACGCGGGTCACGATCACCGGCGAGGCCGACGCGGGCGGCAGCATCAGGTCGAGCGACCCGAGGCCCGTGATCCCCATTTCCTCGACGATGTCGGCATACGCGAGCGTTGCTCCGGCAGGCAGGCTGAAGGAGACGCTCGGATCCCCGGGGCTGCTCGACCCGAACGCCGGGTGGTAGACGAACCTGCCGGACAGCGCCGCGCTGCCGGCGTTGCGCAGCTGGAGCCCCGTCCGGAAGAAGGAGTCGTTGGTGCCCGGCGTCGAGCCGACGACCGGCACGACGCGGGCGAGGACTTCCGTCTGGAGCGCCGACTCGGCCGTTGCGGTCCCGGCGAGCGCGCAGAGGAGCAGACCCGAGAGCGC